>NZ_JACDRR010000006.1:0-255054 GCF_013449375.1 Pectobacterium sp. CFBP8739
CGCCCTGTGCCACGCTTTGTGCCGTCAGCGTACCACTGACCACCGGTGCATCATTCACGGAAGTCACCATCAGCGAAGCCTGTGCGCTATTAGCGGAGAAGGCGCTGCTGCCGCCAGTCGTTGATGTATCCGCCAATACTTTGGTTGCACCGCTGGTTGCCATACCGCTGGTCTGATCCCAGGCTCTGAAACTGAAGGTGGCGGTTTCGCCGTTGGCGCGGTCCGGAGCATAGCGAATCTGCGTCGTTGCACTGAGCAGCAACGCTGACGAGCTGGATACCGTGCCGACGCTAAACCAGTTAGTCCCACTGTCCGTGGAGTATTGCCACGTGCCGTTGCCAGTCAGTGCTGTTAGTGCAATACCGCTCACCGCACCGCTGTCCACATCCGCATAACCGGCAGAACTCAATAACGATGACACCGCCGTGGATGACGAGGTAACGTCTTCCGTTGTGGAAGTCAGGGTGACCGTGGCACCGCTGGACAAGGTTGGCGCATCGTTGACCGGCGTAATGGAAAGCACCGCCTGATTAGTGCCAGCACTATTTAACGAACCGTCGTTAAACGTCCAGCTCAGGGTGACACTGCTCGGCGGGCTGTCGGAACTGTTGGTATAGGTGATGGACTGCAAGACAGTATCGACGATGGCCGAGGTGGCGTTACTGTTGAACGTCAGCACCAGCGTACCGCTCGAATTGGTGGTGACGCTGCCCACCGTCGTACCGTTGTAGGTGAAGTTTTGCCCTTGCGTTAGTGTTCCCAGTAGCCCGCTATTACCAAAAACATCGTTACTGCTGGCCCCACCGTTGCGGGCGATGGTTATCGACGCGCCGTTATAGTTACCAAGCCCGCTGTTCAACGCATCCAGCTCGGTATCCGCAACAGTAACATCGCTGTCTATCACCACCGTGCTGCCGTTTTCGGTGTAGGTGGCTCCGCCGTTCAGGTTGCTGAATACCGGTGCGGTGTTGGAGGTTGAGGTGAGCGACGAACTGTTGACCGCCGTCAGGCTACCTGAGGTGGCGCGCAACGCCAGCGTATTGGTACTGCCGCTGTTGGTGTACTGGATGATAAGACCGGTGTAGGTGGCAATGCCGCCGGACGGCGTTAGCGTCACCGTGGTACTGCTGGCGTCCTGATCACCGGAGGTGACCGACAGGCTGTTGACGGTGCCATCAACCGTCCCATCATTAGGATCAGTGACCGACAATACGATATTGGTGGTGTAATCCTGATCCACCATGCCGTTGGCATCGACCGCCTGCACTACCGGTACCGTGCTAAAACCGGTACTTTGCCCATCCTGAATAGTGACAGGCACCGGCTGGGTGGAAAACACCAGTTGCGTCGCCACCACATCTGGATTGATCGATGCCGATGTAGCGCTGACCAGGCTGCCGGACGCTGCCGTCAGCACGAAATTAGCGTCACTGTCACTGGCCGAGGTGTACTTCACGCCGCTAAAGGTGGCAGTACCGTTCGAGGCGGTCACCGAGGTGGTGCCGGTCAACGAGCCACTGCCATTTTCGCTCAGGGTAACGGTGCCGCTGAAATCGGTATCGATATTGCCACTATCGTCAACGGCAATCAGCACTGGCTGGGTGGTGAAGTTAATGCCACTGACCACGGAGGTGGACGGCGATTGGCTATAAATCAGTTTGGTTGCAGCCACATCAATGCTGGCACCGCTGCCGTTGGTGACATTGGACTGCCCGCTAGTAAAGGTGGAACTACCCGACCCGGTGGTCACATTACTGGCATTGATGGACAGTATCACCGTGTGGCCATCGGTAATGTCGTTACTGCTGGTGTTATCGCTGTAATACGCCTTAATGGTGTAGGTTTCATTGCCGCCGTCAGCAATCGATAAGCTCAGCCCGGAAAAGGTAACTCTGCCCGTACTGCTGTCGTATGTACCAACGACGTTGGTGGCATCCGGGCCACTAAGCAGGAAGGTCATCTTACTCAATTCTGATGATGTCGCCGTACCACTGACGTTCGCGTATAACGCGCTGACGGTAGTGGCAACGCCATCCGATGCTCCCGTATCCGTGATGGTAAAATCCAGCAATGAGGTGGCGCTGGCGGCCGAGGTTGCTGTGGTGGCAAACGTCGTCACTTCGCTGGCGGCACCAGCCGTTACCGTTGAGGTGGTGTCTGTTGACGTGATGGCTCGGACATCATTGATCACCAGATCCTGCATTCCGAACGAAGGAATCGATGAACCATTGTTGGTTTTAATCGTCACAGAAATGACATCGTTAATCGCTGTTTGACCATTACTGAATGAGAAACTTGAAATGGTCTGCTCACCATCTTGTGTAGCAAGAAATGATGCTGTAGCCGTCGAATTATCTGCATACGTCACGGTTATCGTAACGGTAGGCGCAATTTCGCCCCCCTGCGAATCAGCATAATATTTGAACGAATTAATATCGAATGTATAGCCTGTCGCAGAGATCGTAATCTTCGTCTGATTATTGGCGCTATCAGAGCTATAAAGGTAGTCAGTACCAGAAAATGTCGCGTTACCAAAGTTATCGACAGAAGTAAAGGTGATCGTCGCACCGCTCACCTGGCGCGTGAATACAGGCGATGTATAACCAAATTCACTTTCATGACCTGTATCACCAAAGGTCAGCGTATCCAGCAAATAATCATAATTGCTGAACGACAAACCATGGCTATCGATGATGCCATCTTTGTTAACAGCCTCTAGCGTCCAGTTACCGCCAAGCGTTGATGCTCCAGTCGCATCCGTCGACGCGGCCACATCGGCACCCGTTAAGTCGGCTACTTCAGTAAGAAACGCCGCGCCCGTATTGCTTGCCACATCACACCCGTACAGCAACAGATCCCCGTCTTCCGTCAGTGCCGAGCCCAATACAGCCAAATCAGCAGCTCGTGACGCCGCCGTCGTCGCGTTTAACGTCAACGTTCCCAGCGAAACCTGCCCTTCACTGCCATGGCTAATGATATGGATCGCATCATAGCCGCTGTGTGTTTGCGCCCATTCCACCATCTGTGTCAGGCCGTCTTTACTGCTGTCCAGCAAGACCACTTCTGTTCCGGCAGGCACCTGATTGACCAACGTTTGGTAATCAGCAACGGACGTGTCAACAAACACCACTTCTTTATGGGTAGTTTCGCCAGCTACCGCCACAACCTCGCTGCTATCAGAGGTTGTGCTCTGTGTACTGGTCCCTGAGGTCGATGAATCAGTGTTGTTAGTCGTACCATCGGCATGGCTACCATCAGTCTGAGTGGCCGTCTCAGCCGAGGCTGTTTGCGTGGTAGTGGCTTGAGTCTCTGCGGTTTGATCGACCGTGGCGGCAACTGCCCCATCAAACAACATACGGGCTTCCAGTGCATACCCCAACGGTATATCGGGAACCGATGCAACCGGGCTGGCCGGATGGTTGCCTTTCTTACGGAACAGATGACGCCATAACATAGAAGTCCCCCGAAAACCCAAATTGCTGTCAACAATGATACCAGTCAGTAGCCGAACCGTTTGAAAATAAAAAAATAATCGCTTTTATGAGTAAGTATTTCAAATTACAAGAAAGATTAAATTTATGTCCTTACTTTGTAAATTGACAGTTATTTTTACATTATGTGCTGTTTTGTGATATCGGCACGTTTTTGCCTGCCTGAAAAGGGAGGCAAACCGCCCCCCTTCATTGAGCATCGCCTCAAGGATGGGGCGGAAAATACCCTTTGACAGCAATACAGGCGGTCATCACTAACGACGGGTCGCGCACCGGTACCGATACATTTACCGGCACCGTTACCGGCGCAGGCGTCGTCACATTCGCGCCTACCGTGACCACCCCCGTTACCGGCAGACTGATAGTGCCCGACGCCGTTCCTGACAACTGACCACCGGTCGCGGTACCACTTACCGTGCCGCTCGCCGTACCGGTGACGCTACCGTCCGGCCCCACCTGCCGGTCGTTAGTGCCGGATGGCGCGTAGATCTGGGCGGAAGGCCCACCGACGGAGGTCAACAACGCTTTATCCGTGAGACTCACGCTTCTGCTGGTGGTGGTGGACGAACCGATTTTGGCGATACCGGTGACACCCAGGCTGGCTACCGCACTGAAAGGCAGATTGGTGATACTGCCAGACAGCGATGTCAGGGAAACGGCGCCGCTTGCCACTGGCGTCGTACCCGAGACGCCGTTCAGCGTTAAGGTTGCGGGGTGAGTATGCGGCGGAACCTGTGAGGCGGTGAGCGTCACCGAGCCAGTGCCGACAACGTTTGAGACTTCCTGCCCAATCTTCTGACCCGGAATAGGGTTATACGTCGGGGAAGAACCATTAAGCGGGCCCGCGCCTATCGCCGTTCTCCCCCGCAAATCAGGCAACATAAAGTTGGTGGACGCATTACCCCCATAAAGGGTGCCAAGCACCGCATAAAGCACCTGATAATCGGATATATTCAGTGTTCTGCCATCTGCGGGCAAATAATCATCTGCCGGGCAATAAGTACCGGCCATATAACAAACGCTGCCAATATATGGGCTGTCAGCAGAACACCCCGCCATCGCTTGCGGTAGAAATACGCCGCCACTCAATACGACGGCAATCGCGGATTTGACAAACACACGCTTCATATTTCTCTCCTTAGACCGATACTGCTTCACCGCGAGATGAAGAGCATCGGATTATTGTCATCATGCTGTGTGACCCCAGAGGATGGGGCATATCAGGCTGTCATGAGATAAAAACGAGGTAGAGTGGAAACATATTGAAACATAGTAAAAACATAGTTCAGCGAGAGAAACTTGCGTACTTATTAAAAAATATTTTTTGATATTACCGAGAGGAACAGATGAGTAAAATTTATTCAGCACCTGCATTTACTCATGTCGATGAGTTCCCCGTCAAAACCCGCTTTCCCGAATGCCCAGCGCTGCTACCCGACGCCATGTCGCGCCGAGGATGGACTCTTTCTCTCCTTCAAGAATCACGCTGCCTCGTAGCGGCTGTTGTGGCGGCAAAAAATGTGCATCTTGCACCGTGAACCGGACACTGTACTGCGCCTGTACCGGTTGAGGGTTATGGTCCTTGTCTCGGCGCACGGCGATGGGGCCGTGGCGGTCGGATGCCAACATCTCTTGTTGTAACCAGGCTACGCCTGTCGGTGCGATGTCTTTCAATTGCACCGACAGACGGGGATAAGCTGGGTCATCCGCAATGAAATCACCGGTCATGCCCACCCGTGCGCGCTTCAGCGTGTCTTCGGGCAGATATCCCTGTACTTTCCCACGCCCTTGTTCGACAACGCGTAACAACGGTATGTCGGTAGCCAGCCAGCGGCCTGCGGTCATATCCCGTGCCACATCTTTGACGCTTCCCGCTTGTGGTGCTGTGATCGACAACCGCTGACGCTGCGCAGCGAGTCCACGATAACGCGCCAGTGATTCGGCCAACTGCCTGTCAAGTACCTGAGTCTCACTGGCGGTTTCCTGACGTCCGGCACTTCGCTGCCGCTGTTGCTGCAAAAGCGCAATCTGTTGACGCTCAATATTGATACGGTAATCCAGATCGGATGAAGTCAATTCCAGCAACACTTCACCCGTTTTCACCGGCTGACCGTCTATGACATGTAAGGCTTTTACCTGGGCGGCAATAGGCGCGTAAAGCACACTGACGTTTTCAGCCTCCAATACCGCTGGAATACGAACGCTGCCGCGCCAGGGGAACAGCAGAAACAACAGTACAGCCGCTAAAATCAGCCCAGAACGCCACAGGCTGACAGGATGAGCAGTTTTACGCATGGACCACCAGATATGTGCTTCCTTAACGATGGGAAGCGCGATAAACCAACCAATTTCCACCAGCATCAGGGCGATACCGACCACCTTGATAAAAAAGTGATACACCACTAAGGCGATGCCGAAAAACAGGAAGAAGCGCCAGACCCACGAGGCGTATCCCCAAATCAATAGTTTGCGTTGCATGGCCGGCGACCAGGTACTGGGGGGCGGATGGCCGTAACCAAACAACGCCTCACGTAGCCGCCAGCGGCACAGAGCATAGGCTCGCTCTTGCAAGTTTTCTACCCGCCAAAAATCGCTCAGCAGAAAGTACCCATCAAAACGCATCAGGGGATTAAGGTTGATCGCCAACGTCGTTATCCAGGTTACGCTAGAAAGCATAAACGCGGCGGTACGTATCGAGCCATCAGGCAGTAGCGACCACGCCAGCAGAGCGACGCAGGCCAGCATCAACTCCGCCAGAATACCACCTGCGCTTATCAGTAACCGGGCGCGGTGATCCCGGAGCTTCCAAGCATCACTGACATCGGTATAGAACAGCGGGAACAGCACAATAAAAGCCACTCCCATGGTTTGTACCCGGCAACCGGCGCGTTTGGCCATAAAGGCGTGCCCCAGTTCGTGGATGAACTTAGCGCCCACCAACGCCAGCCCGAAGGCAGCCATCCCTTGCAGACTAAACAGGTGAGGAAATGCATGGATATACCGTACCCAGTCTCGGCTGACTAAAAATCCGCCCAGCAGCAGCATGAGCGGCAACACAATCCGCACAAACGGCTGACCGTAACGTTGCAGCCAGGGCCAGCAACGACTTAGTAGCGGGTCTGGACGCCATAATGGAATACGGAAAAAAAGATATTGATGCAGCAGCGTTTTCCACACACTGCTGCGCAGAGCCTCAGCTTTGATGGCATAGCTTTGCCGTTGCAGCGGATCGCTGGAAGCGATCAAATCGTGATTACGCAGAAACCGCAACAGTTGATCCAGCTCTTTTTCCTGCAAGGGTAAGCCGGGCTCGCGGTTGGCTGCGTTCAACACCCATTCAGGATCGCGCAGCGACCAGTGGCGTAACAGGCGGATCGCTGACGGTGCCAGTTTGAAGTAGCGCCCAGTGACTGAGTCGGTCAGCACCCACTGTGGTGTGCCGTCAAGGCCGGTGGCGGACTCCACCAGTTGCAGATCGGTTCTCAGTGCGGGCAAAAAACCACTCATAATCCGACCGACTGACGCAACACGGCGAGCGGTCGCCGGAACAGGTATACCGCCAGCGGCACATACTCACCGAAAACTTTAGCGGTTCCGCGTAGCCCGATGCGCGGCGGCTCGGCGGTAAAACGCGCATCCAACCGGTAGGCCAGATTCCCCGCAGGGGTCTGTTCTGATTCATAAGCGACGCGATCCAGCAATGCACTGTGCGGCGTAACTGGATCACTATCGAGAAACAGAGTGATCGGCGCATCCGGCGCCAGCCGAATGGCATCACCGACATCCAGTTCGATGCGTAGCGATACCGATGCCGGATCGGCTAATTCCATCAACCGTTCCCCGGTGCGAACCGGCTTACCGGCCCAACGTTCGGCATCGGCAAACACCGCGATGCCGTCGCGTTCGGCTCGGATTTCAGCGCGTTCCAGCAAGGCATTGGCGTAGTCTCGTTCAGCACGCTTTTGCGCCACCTGCGCGGCCAGAAAGTCCAACTTCGCCTTGGAATCGGCATCCTGAAAAGCCCGCTGTGAATTGGCTCGGTATTCGGCTTCCGCCACATTCAACGCCCGTTCCGCCACATCCGCCTGTGCTTTCAGGGTGGTATCGTCAAAACGCACCAGCAGGTCACCTTTGCGTACACTCTGGTTCGGTTGAATAGCAAACGACTGAATCACGCCATCAAGTGGTGCGGCCACCACGCGTCCGTTGAGCGGAATCACCTCTGCCGGTGCCAGCACTGACTGACGCACTGGGATGAACAGGCTCGCGACGATCAATAGACAGGGGATCGCCAGTTTCCAGCGCCAGCGAGTACGCCGCCATACCGGTTGCGGCTCCAGCGCCAGCCAGGCATGACTAAATGCATGAGCCAGTTGTTCCGCTAGCACATGCTCGGCACCCTGCCAGGGTTGCTCGCGGGCATACCAGATACCGCCAAATATATGCCCCTGACGATCTCTCAGCGGCGCCCACAACGCTTCAGGAGCCGACAACGTCTGCCAGTCATTGCGACTTTGTTGATCCAATGAGGCTGAGACCACCACCGCACACTGCTCGTGCTGCTGAGCCTTCTGCAACTGTGCGACGGCTCGCTCGATAAACGCGACAAAAGGCGCATGCGGCGAAGGCTGGGTGACGCCAGTCACCGCCCGTACCGTGCCGTTGATCACCAGTGCGGCATGGCGAAACCCAAACAGCGTCTGGCTGTCGTTGACGATGCAATAAGCCAGCGCTTCAGTCGTGTTCGCCGAGCGCGCCTGACGTTCGATGTCCAAAAAGCGAGCGAAAATACGTTCGCCGGAAACGGGGGACGTATTACTCACAGTTTCTCCGAAAAATGCGCTGTGCCACTCATTCCAGCCATCAACGTCGTGTTTTTGGTTTCAATGACACCGCTGAGGCTGAGAGTCTGACTGCTTTCATCAATACGCGCCCCCAGTCTGGATACGCGGGCCTGCAACGGCGTACCGGTTTCATCGGGGGTAAACGTAAAGGCTAACCCTGGTTTCAACATCGACAGCCAGCGGGATGGCACCAGCAGATTAATCTCCAGATGGTGATTATTGACGATATCCAACAGCGGTGCGCCTGGCGCGATACTTTCATACGCTTGGGCGCGTCGTTTAACGACCTGACCGTCGAACGGCGCCAAAATACGGCAGCGATTTACCTGAATCTGGTAAACTTGGCTTTCCGCCTGCGATTGCGCCAGATGCGCGGCGGACAAGGATACCGCATGCTTTCCCACCGACTTTAGTTGCGCCAACTGCTGATTCTGGCTGAGTTCCGCTTCCGCTGCCCGCATCGCCGCCTGCGATGCTGCCAACTGTGCCTGATAGATAGCACAATCAAAACGTGCTAGCAGGTCGCCTTTTTTGAACGATTCCCCTTCTCTGAACGGCATTTCTACAATACGCCCGGCCAAATCGCTGGAGATTGTCGCCTGATCTACAGCGACCAACAGTCCACGAGCCTGATAGGCTGCTGACGCGGTTGTCGTGGGTGATGCCGGATTAGTCAATAACGGGTCATCAGCCTGTGCCTGCGCGAGAGAAAGAGAAACGCAACATGTCATCAGTCCCAGAGCCAAACCCAAAATAGAGCGATTGACGTTGTTCACATTAACCAGCCTTGATTGCGCAACGGTGTGTAAAAATCAGAAAGCATAAAAGGAATAACCCTCTGAATGATCATCGATTGATCATGCTTATTTTGAAAGCATAGTAAACCAGTCGGAATGGGAACACGATGGGTAGGATAGCGTAGGCCGTAGAATGCTCATCAATAATGTGATGGATTGCAGTATTCTCCACAATATAGGTGTGTTGGGAAATCGTGAGGCATTCTTTCCCCAACATGCATGTTCTATAATACGCACACGTTTTCGTATATCGATTCTACAGGCCAAAAGCAGATTATGACGCAAGATGAACTGAAAAAAGCAGTGGGATGGGCCGCGCTCGACTACGTCCGCCCAGGCACGATTGTGGGAGTAGGGACCGGATCGACGGCAGCACACTTTATTGATGCGCTGGGTTCGATAAAACATCAAATCAAAGGCGCGGTTTCCAGCTCTGATGCCTCAACGGAAAAGCTAAAAAGTCTGGGGATCCCCGTTTTTGACGCCAATGAGGTCGATTCACTGGATGTCTATGTCGATGGTGCGGATGAGATCAATGGCCACATGCAGATGATCAAAGGCGGTGGTGCGGCGCTGACCCGTGAGAAAATCATTTCAGCACTGTCGCGCCAGTTCATCTGTATTGTTGATGCATCCAAGCAGGTTGATGTGCTGGGTAAATTCCCGTTGCCGGTTGAAGTCATTCCGATGGCGCGGTCTTACGTGGCGCGTGAACTGGCGAAGTTGGGCGGGCAGCCGGTCTACCGTCAGGGCGTCGTGACGGATAACGGCAACGTCATTCTGGATGTGCACAACTTGAATATCATGGATGCGGTCGCCGTAGAAAACCACATCAATGGTATCCCCGGCGTGGTGACCGTTGGGCTATTCGCCAACCGCGGCGCGGATGTCGCCTTGGTCGGGACGGCTGATGGGGTAAAAACCGTCGTTAAATGAGTGCGAGATCGTTCTGACGTGGTGAACGTCCACGTCAGAAATTTTTTAGCTAAAAAAATCTATTTAGTTAACGGCTCATTTTTGGTACTTAATATCACATTTTCTTATTTTGTTTATCGCCGATATGGCAATGCACATCTTTGGCAATATTTTTTGCCATAAATCAGGCGCGCCTCTTTGTGGCGTGATTCGGGCGAAGCAATCGTTTGTATTGCTGACTGCGTAATTTTTGTTATGTTGGCAGAGGCTATTTAGCACTCTGTCACATTTGAAGTCTGAAAATAAGGTCGGGAAATGGCAAAGGTATCACTGGAAAAAGACAAGATTAAGTTTCTGTTAGTGGAAGGCGTGCACCAGAGCGCGCTGGATAACCTGCGTGCAGCCGGTTACACCAATATCGAATTCCACAAGGGCGCGCTGGATCCTGAGGCATTGAAAGCCTCTATTCGCGATGCGCACTTTGTGGGTATCCGCTCGCGTACCCATCTGACAGAAGAGATTTTTGCTGCTGCGGAAAAACTGATCGCGGTAGGGTGTTTCTGTATCGGAACGAATCAGGTTGATCTGTCGGCCGCAACCAAACGCGGTATCCCAGTCTTTAACGCACCGTTTTCCAATACCCGATCCGTGGCTGAAATGGTGATCGGCGAAATGCTGCTGATGTTGCGCGGTATCCCAGCGGCGAACGCGAAAGCACACCGCGGTATCTGGCACAAACTGGCTGTGGGCTCGTTTGAAGCGCGCGGCAAAAAGCTGGGGATCATCGGCTACGGCCATATTGGTACTCAGTTGGGTATTCTGGCCGAAAGCCTAGGTATGCACGTTTATTTCTATGATATCGAAAGCAAACTGCCGCTGGGTAATGCTCAGCAGGTGCGCCACCTGTCTGACCTGCTGAATATGAGCGATGTGGTGAGCCTGCACGTGCCGGAAAATGACAGCACGCAGAATATGATGGGTGCAGAAGAACTGGCGCTGATGAAGCCGGGTTCTATCCTGATTAACGCTGCCCGCGGTACGGTAGTTGATATTCCGGCACTGTGCGAAGCGCTGAGCAGCAAGCATCTGTCCGGTGCGGCCATTGACGTATTCCCGCAAGAGCCGGCAACTAACAGCGATCCGTTCCTGTCGCCGCTGTGCGAGTTTGACAACGTGCTGCTGACGCCGCACATCGGGGGTTCTACGCAAGAAGCGCAGGAAAATATCGGTGATGAAGTGGCTGGCAAGCTGGCGAAATACTCAGACAACGGTTCTACGCTGTCTGCGGTGAATTTCCCGGAAGTGTCGTTGCCTGTTCATGGCGCTCGCGCCAGCCGCCTGCTGCACATCCATGAAAACCGTCCTGGCGTTATTACCAAAATTAACCAGATCTTTGCTGAGCAAGGTATTAACATTGCCGCGCAGTATCTGCAAACGACACCTGAAATTGGTTATGTGGTGATTGATGTCGAAACTGACGGCGCGCAAACGGCGCTACAACTGATGAAGTCAATTCCAGGCACCATTCGTGCTCGCCTGCTGTTCTAATATCTGATTAATCAGTTAGTTTTAATCAGCCCCTTACGGGGCTGATTACGTTATTACAGCGCGATAACGATCTTGCCGCGCATATGTCCTTCCAGCACTTTACCGTGAGCCTGCTTCAGCGTGTCTACCGTTAACCCTTGCAGCGTTTCGCTGGCGGTTCCCTGAAGTTTCCCTGCATCTACCAGCTGTGCAACTTCGTGCAAAATGTTCCCCTGTTCGGCGATATCCGGTGTGGTGAACATACTGCGGGTAAACATGAGTTCCCAGTGCAGCGCTGCGCTTTTGAGTTTCAGCGCCGTTTGGTCGAGCGGGTTTTTGTTTTCCACAATGGTGCAGATGTGTCCCATCGGTGCGATCAGTTTACTGATGGCATCCCAGTGGCCGTCGGTATCGTTCAAACAGAAAATGTAATCGACCTGTTTGATCCCTTCTTTTTCTAGCTCAGCCACCAAATTACGGTAATCCACGACCTTGTGTGCACCACGCTGGCGGCACCATGCGGCTGAATCAGGCTGTGACGCGGTAGTAATAATGTTGACCGAACTGCGCAGGGCTGCCAGAGAAATCGCAAGGGAGCCCACGCCGCCTGCGCCACCGATGATCAACAGCGTTTTCTTGCTGTCTGCCTGCTGTATTTTCAGGTGTTCGAACAAGCCTTCCCACGCAGTCAGTGCCGTGAGCGGCATGGCTGCCGCTGAAGCCCAATCCAGAGACACAGGCTTGCGTGCCACGATACGTGAATCAATCAACTGATGGGTGGTGTTGCTGCCGGGACGCGTGATGTCGCCGGCGTACCAGACTTCATCGCCTACCTGAAATTGGCTTACTGCACTACCGGTTTTCAGCACGACACCGCTGGCATCCCAGCCGAGAATTCTGGGCTGTTCTAACCCATTTTGACGCAAGCCTGCGTGCACCTTGGTATCTACTGGATTCACGGAAACGGCTTTTACCTCGATCAACAGATCGTATTCACCAGGCTCGGGAATGTCTTGGGTGATGGCAATGAAATTTTCTGGTTGTTGTGGATCAACGGCTATGGCATGAGCGGTCATGGTCTGTTCCTCATTATTTTCAGAATACAGTCGTGTGAATAATTGAATAGAACTGAGTGTAGAACACGGAAATAGAGCTGATAAGATGGACAATAAATAATGCAGTGTTCGTTTAAGGTGAACAATTATGTTTAAACAATTGCAGGATATGGCGTTGTTTGCGCTGGTGGCCGAGTGTGGCAGTTTTACACAGGCGGCGCGAAAGGCTGGGCTAGCGAAATCCAGCCTGAGCCTGCGCATTAGCCAGCTTGAACAGCAGATTGGCCTGCGGCTGTTGAACCGAACGACGCGCCAGCTCAATCTGACGTTTGCAGGCGAGCGCTACCTGATTCACTGTCAGGAAATGCTGCAAGCCAGCGAGCGTGCCGATCTTGCCATACAGCGTTTGCGTGATAATCCCAGCGGGCGGCTGCGTATCACCAGCCCGGCGGGATTCGGTTCCACGCTGCTGGCACGGCTTACCGCTGAATTTCAGCAGCGCTTTCCCGCGGTATCGCTGGATGTGTTGATTTCAGATGCGGTGATCGATCTGGTTCAGGAGGGTTTCGATGTCGCTTTTCGTACTGGTAAACCGCATGATTCCTCACTGATCGGGCGTTCGCTTGGGCAGACTCCCCGCTATTTGCTGGCGTCGCCTGATTATCTGGCGCGGCATCCGGCATTGATCCACCCACAGCAGCTTCAGCAGCACCGCTGTATTGCGCACCATGCCTGGACGGAGTGGTTACTTCATCGCGGTTCGGAGCTTTATCGCTGGTTACTGCCCGAAGCGCATATCACCGATAACCTGCTTTACGCCCGCGAGTGCGCCATTGCGGGGGCGGGGATTACGCTATTGCCGGATTTTCTCTGTCTGGGTGACGCGGTGTCGGGGAAATTGGTCAGAGTTTTATCGGATTGGCAGGTGGAAGCTAACGACCTTTATCTGGTGTATCCCAGCCGTAAGCTGAATTCGCCCGCGTTAGCGTGTTTTATCGACTTTGTTTTACAACATCGTGCGTTGGATGATTATCCAACGTTTTTGAAAACGCAGCCGTGATGGTATACCCACAATACTTATGTTTCATTTTTTATTATTGTTTTCAATTTTTATTGAAACGTGATTTCTATCAATCTATTTTAGGTACGTTTTAGAGGGGAAATGCCGATAACACTTTGGGTTCCTTTTGCTTCTTTATGAAAGGTCTACTCTGCGTGGCGTTATTGTCACAGTGATATCTGGGCTCTGCTGTGCCTGTCATGGCAGAGATAATGTATACCAGTGATGGTGAAAATGAGAATGCAACCGATGTCTATTCAAAAAGAGAAGTTGAGTTACATCAACAATATACGCCTCGTTTCGTTATTTATTACGCTTTTTTCAATTATTCTGATTCTATTTGCGCTTTCTATTGGCACAGCAAATTATTTTTTAAAGCAGAGTAATCATTCACTCGATAAGGCTAATGAGCTGTCTGATGTCCGTGCCGGAATCGGTAGTAGTCTCGATCAATTACGCGTGGCCAGATTGTTGTTTATCCAAGCAGCGGCGGCAAATCGTATTAGCGATCACGAGGTCTTTAAATCTGCTTTAGATCAGGCTATGGGTCGAGTCAGATCCTCGCAGAAGCGTCTGGATGAATACCTCGCGCGTCCAGATAAACAGGAAAGCGAAAACGCGCTGGATGAGGAAATTCTTAAGGCGTATGCCAACTACCGTGATAACGCGATTTTAGCGATGCAGACAGCAGTAAAAGAGGGTGAGTTTGAAGATACGATCACGCTGGAAAGTACGCTGGCGCGCCAGCTAGACGAAGCGTTCGGTGTTCCAGTGCGTAAGAAAGTCGCTGAACTCACAAAAGCCGCGCAGGAGATCAATCTGCGGGCAGAACAGAATGCCAAACTGGGTAACTGGATGATGGCGGGCTCCTTTGTCCTGTCTATCATTATGGCGATCATGGCCTACATCATGGTGCGCAATGTGATCCTCGCGCCAATCAACAGACTGGTTGAGCGTATCCAGAAGATCGCGGCGGGTGATTTGACGCAGCCGCCGATGGCGATGGGACGTAATGAAATCGGCATTCTGGGAACGAATATCCAGAACATGCAGGCGGAACTGACGGATACGGTGACGATCGTGCGTGAAGGGGCGGATTCGATCTATCAGGGATCGTCAGAAATTACGGCGGGTAACGTCGATCTCTCTTCGCGTACCGAGCAGCAGGCTGCCGCATTGGAGGAAACCGCCGCGAGCATGGAACAGCTAACCGCAACGGTGAAACAGAACTCTGACAACGCCCATCACGCTAGCCAATTGGCGAAGAATGCTTCTGAAAAAGCCGAGAAGGGCGGGCAAATTGTGCAAGGCGTGGTGGATACCATGCAGGATATTTCCACCAGTTCACGACGTATTTCCGAAATCACCTCTGTCATTAATAGCATTGCATTCCAGACCAACATTCTGGCACTGAACGCGGCGGTAGAAGCTGCGCGTGCGGGTGAGCAAGGGCGTGGTTTTGCGGTGGTGGCGGGTGAAGTCCGTAATTTGGCGCAGCGCAGCGCACAGGCCGCGAAAGAGATTGAAGGGCTGATTGGCGAATCAAGCCAGTTGGTGGAAACGGGGTCAGGGCTCGTGTCTCAAGCCGGCACAACCATGGGCGAGATTGTCCGCGCGGTTGTCAGTGTGACTGACATCATGGGGGAAATTGCTTCCGCTTCCGATGAACAACGTCGTGGTATTGAGCAGGTAAGCCAGGCTGTGTCTGAAATGGACAGCGCAACGCAGCAAAATGCGGCACTGGTGCAGGAAGCTTCGGCCGCCGCGGTGTCACTTGAAGAACAGGCTGCGCGTTTGACGCAGGCTGTCGCGGTATTTAAGCTAGCTGGTGTGGCTCAGAGACTAAAATCGTCATTGCCAAAAGCGGCGCCTCAAGCGCGTTTAACGCCAGCGATGGCGATTGCCGGAAGTAGTAGCAAAGGTAGCGATAATCAAAATTGGGAAACGTTCTGATTCCTAGTAGATGAAGCATGATAGAAAAAAATGGCCCGCAATGCGGGCCATTTGTTTATCACGTTCGATGGCGGCTTACTTAGCGATCTTCTTGTATTTGATGCGGTGTGGTTCCAGCGCATCGGCGCCCAGCGTACGCTTCTTGTATTCTTCGTATTCGGTAAAGTTACCTTCGAAGAATTCCACTTTACCTTCATCCTGATAATCCAGAATGTGTGTGGCGATACGGTCGAGGAACCAACGGTCATGCGAGATCACCATGGCACAGCCAGGGAATTCCAGCAGGGCGTTTTCCAGCGCGCGCAGGGTTTCGATATCCAGGTCGTTGGTCGGTTCATCGAGCAGCAGCACGTTACCGCCGACCTGCAACAGCTTCGCCAGATGCAGGCGACCGCGTTCACCACCGGACAGCTCGCCAACGCGTTTGCCCTGATCAACCCCTTTGAAGTTGAAACGGCCAACGTACGCGCGGCTTGGCATTTCGGTGTTGCCGATACGCATGATGTCCTGCCCGCCAGACACTTCTTCCCAGACGGTTTTGCTGTTGTCCATCGCGTCACGGAATTGGTCGACTGACGCCAGTTTCACTGTTTCACCCAGCTCAATCGTGCCGCTATCTGGCTGCTCCTGACCGGACATCATACGGAACAGCGTCGATTTACCGGCACCGTTCGGGCCGATGATACCGACAATCGCGCCTTTCGGTACGGAGAAAGAAAGCCCGTCGATGAGCTGACGTTCGCCGTAAGACTTGCTGAGGTTGGTGACTTCCACCACTTTATCGCCGAGGCGAGCACCTGGTGGAATAAACAGTTCGTTGGTTTCGTTACGTTTTTGGTATTCCGTGTTGTTCAGCTCTTCAAAGCGTGCCAGACGGGCTTTACCTTTGGACTGACGGCCTTTGGCGCCTTGACGCACCCATTCCAGCTCTTTCTCAATCGATTTACGGCGTGCCGCTTCCTGAGAGGCTTCCTGTGCCAGACGCTGATCTTTTTGTTCCAGCCAGGAAGAGTAGTTGCCTTCCCACGGAATACCCTCGCCACGGTCCAGCTCCAGAATCCAGCCTGCAACGTTATCGAGGAAGTAACGGTCGTGGGTAATCGCCACCACAGTGCCCTCGAAGTCGTGCAGGAAGCGCTCCAGCCAGGCGACAGATTCTGCATCCAGGTGGTTGGTTGGTTCGTCGAGCAGCAGCATGTCCGGTTTTTCCAGCAGCAGACGGCACAGCGCCACGCGGCGACGCTCCCCCCCGGACAGGTTGGCGATTTTCGCATCCCACTCTGGCAAGCGCAGCGCATCGGCAGCGCGCTCCAGTTGGTTATTCAGGTTATGACCGTCATGCGCCTGAATGATTTCTTCTAGCTTGCCTTGCTCGGCAGCCAGTTTATCGAAATCCGCATCTGGGTCGGCATACAGTGCATAGACCTCATCAAGACGCTTCAGCGCAGTCACGACTTCAGACACCGCTTCTTCTACGGATTCACGTACGGTGTGCTCCGTGTTTAGCTGCGGTTCCTGCGGCAAATAGCCGATTTTGATGCCAGGTTGTGGGCGAGCTTCGCCCTCGATGTCCGTATCAATGCCAGCCATAATACGCAACAGCGTTGATTTACCGGCTCCGTTCAGACCCAGCACGCCGATTTTGGCACCGGGGAAAAAACTGAGGGAGATGTTTTTCAGAATGTGACGCTTCGGCGGTACGACCTTACCGACGCGATGCATGGTATAAACATATTGAGCCACGTTGCGACTTCGCCTCTCTCTTATCTCTATGATTTGTCACCATAAGCGGGTGACCATGTGTAGCACGATGCTACTTAATACTACATCGCTGCTAAGGCAATTCCCCAGCAGCGGATCGATTATTCTAAGTGCATTACTTTGAGTATGGAGTGTAGCGGGTTTCAGCCCGCGATCCCAGCTATCCGGCGATTTGCCATGGCCGATCTGAGAGGTCAGCCCGCCTGATGAATTTCAGAATCGGTTTGCGGATCGACGTATCGCTGTCTGGCATGATGTGCCACACTGGATCTGCTAGGGGTATCGACACGATGAAGGATGCCGATAGCAAGTTCGATAACGGATGAGGTTAATGTAGGTGATGAAAGCGGGTCATTGGTGGTACGCCGTTGCGGCGATATGTCTGGCTGGGGTTTCCGGCCATGCGCTGGCGGATTCTCTGGACGAACAGCGTCAGCGCTATCAACAAGTTAAGCAAGCATGGGACAGCAATCAGATGGACACGGTCGCGCAACTGATGCCGACGCTGCGCAGTTACCCACTTTATCCTTATCTTGAATATCGCTCGCTCACGCAGGACCTGAGCCAGATCAGCGCGACGCAGGTGAGGCAGTTTATGGCAACGCATCCGACGCTGCCGCCCGCCCGTAATCTCAACACCAGCTTTGTGAATGAACTGGCGCGCCGTCAGGACTGGATTGGGCTGCTGGCATTTAGCCCGCAGCCACCGAAGCCGGTCAGCGCCCGCTGTAACTTTTACTATGCCCAGTGGGCCACTGGGCAGCGCCAGGGCGTGTGGGAAGCCACGCGGGATATCTGGCTGACTGGGCGTTCGCTCCCTGCCGTGTGCGATAAACTTTTCTCCGTCTGGCAGCAGGCCGGCGAACAAACGCCGCTGACGACGCTGGAACGCGCGCGTCTGGCGATGGACGAAGGCAGCAGCAGTCTGGTGAGTTACCTCATCAAACAGTTACCCGACGATTATAAAACGATGGGCGATGCGCTGCTTAAACTCCAGAACGATCCGAATGCGCTGGAGAGCTTCGCTCGTAGCGTCGGGCCAACGGATTTCACTCGGAAAGTCACGCTATCGGCCTTCACGCGCACGGCGCGTCAGGATGCCGATAATGCCCGTTCGATGCTGCCAGTGATTGTCCGTCTACAGAAAATGAGTGCCGCAGAACGTCAGGAGATGGAAGAAACGATTGCCTGGCGGTTGATGGGCAGCGATGCCACACCAGAGCAGGCACAGTGGCGGGATGGCGTGGTGCGAAAAAGTACGTCGACCACTTTGCTGGAACGCCGTGTACGGATGGCGTTGGGTGCAGGCGACCGTCAGGGGCTAACAAGCTGGATGGCGCGCTTACCGGCAGAGGCGTTACAGAAAGACGAATGGCGCTACTGGCGTGCGGTGGTGCTGTTGGATCAAGGTAAACGTCAGGAAGGCGAAACGCTATTACGCAGCCTGATGCAGGAGCGTGGGTTCTATCCGATGGCGGCAGCGCAGAAGCTCAATGAGCGCTATCCCATTACGATCATGACAGCGGTGAAACCGGATCCTTCTCTGTCCCAGCTACCGGAGGTCGCTCGCGTGCGAGAATTGATGTTCTGGCAGATGGATAATCTGGCGCGCAGCGAGTGGGTCGGGTTAGTCGCGAACCGTAGCAAACCACAGCAGGAAGCGCTGGCTCGCTATGCATTTGAACAGCGCTGGGCGGATTTGAGTGTGCAGGCAACGATTGTCGCGAAGCTGTGGGATCATCTGGAAGAACGTTTCCCGCTGGCCTGGAATGACGAATTCCGTCGTGAAACGCAGGGGAAAAGCATTAGCCAAAGCTATGCGATGGCGATCGCTCGTCAGGAGAGCGCCTGGAACCCGAAAGCGCGCTCTCCGGTTGGTGCATCAGGCTTGATGCAGTTGATGCCAGCGACGGCGCAGCATACGGCCAAAATGAGCAATATCACGTTTTATACGAACAGCAGCCAACTGTTCGATCCTGAGACCAACATTCTGTTGGGAACGAACTATCTGGAGTTCGTGTATCAGACATTTGGCCGTAACCGGATTCTGTCTTCCGCGGCTTATAATGCTGGGCCATCGCGGGTGAATAGTTGGCTGAGAAACAGCGCTGGACGCATTGATCCTGTTGCGTTTATCGAAAGCATTCCGTTCTCGGAAACACGGGGATACGTGAAAAATGTGCTGGCCTATGACGTCTTCTATCGCTATTTCCTTCAGCAGCCAAACAATGTGCTGACGGATGAGGAATGGCAGCGGCGTTATTGAGACGCGGCGTTGCGATCGTTGCTTGAAATTGTGTTATGCTGCCGTACTAGTTAAATAGTATGGCAGCCTGTTATGACTCCGTTATCGCTTATCGACCCGGCACTTTCTGAACAAGACAATGAGGATTGGTTGCGCTTTGTCGCGCTATTGCAGCAGTCTATTGCGGAAGATCTGCAATTGCCGCTGCTTCAATTACTACTGACGCCGGACGAGCGTACTGCGTTGGGAACGCGGGTGAGAATTGTGCAGGAATTGATGCGGGGTGAAATGAGCCAGCGTGAGCTGAAAAGCGAGTTAGGTGCGGGAATTGCGACGATTACGCGCGGTTCAAACAGTTTGAAAGCCGCGCCCCCCGCGTTAAAAAGTTGGCTGGAAGCGCAGTTGCTGTCGGCAGATAAACCGTTGGGTGACGACGCGTAACCGTTACGGTTTTGCGGCCTGAACGGGAATCTGATAGATCGGGTTATGGAACGGCACCAGTGCCAGCAGCAGCGCCTGATGGTACACGCTGGTACGTGACAGTTTGCCGTCGGTGAAGACGCCGATGGCACCCCCTTTGTGTTTAATATTCTGAACGCCCGTCAAACGTTCCATTTCATCGCCTAATTCCCGCCCTTCACGGATACCATGTAATATACTTTCTGGAAGAACTAGGCTGGCAGAGCGTGATTCGCCACGCAGGTGGGTGTTTTCGATCACCATCCAGGCGAACGTCATGCTTTCTTCAATACCTGCTTCGACACCGACCCAGAAATCGGCTTCTGGCCGCACCTGACGTGCCATCATGACGCGGTTTCTGGCGCCAGTACGGGTTTCGATAGAACCAAGAGGTTGACGCGGGACGCCGCTATCGACGTCAACGCCTTCGATGCGGCAATTTTCTGCACCAAAGACATCGGTGAATGCCAGAGTAATAGCCTTAATCTTTGCCGGGTTGGTAGTTGCAGCAACAACGTGATACATAACAGTTTCGTACCTTTAGTTAATTTGACGCAGTATAACGGAAAATAACCATGTTACAGGTATATCTTGTTCGCCACGGTGAAACAGAATGGAATGTGGCTCGACGTATTCAAGGTCAATCGGACAGTGCGCTGACGCCAAGAGGTGAGCAACAGGCACAGCAAGTTGCTGAACGAATCAGGACGTTAGGGATTACGCATATTTTTACCAGCGATCTCGGAAGAACGCGTCAGACGACAGAAATCATCGCTAAATCCTGTGGTAATTGCCAGATAATCCTAGAGCCTGGGTTACGTGAATTGAACATGGGCGTATTAGAAACGCGCGATCTGGATTCGCTGACCGCCGAGGAAGAAGGGTGGCGTAAAGGGCTGGTGGATGGCACGCCCGATGGCCGCATCCCGGAAGGTGAATCGATGAATGATGTCGCATTGCGTATGCACGGCGTCCTGGAACGGTGTCTGGCGTTGCCAGCAGGAAGCCGCCCTTTGCTGGTGAGCCACGGGATGGCGCTGGGCTGTCTGCTGAGTACGGTTCTGGGGCTACCCGCGTCGGCTGAGCGGCGCCTGCGCCTGCGCAACTGCTCCCTGTCGCGTATCGACTATCAGCAAAGTCCGTGGCTGGCACCGGGATGGGTGGTGGAAACGGCCGGAGATATCTCGCATCTGGATATTCCGGCATTGGATGAGTTACAGCGCTGAGAGCGGTTCTGCATGCAGGATGGGGATAAAATACTCGCAGCGAATGATTGCGGGTATTTCCCCGTCATTATCGCAATTGGGATGAAAACGTTCTACGCTGAATCCTTTACGACGCGTGAGCTGGAAGGTCGGTAGACAGGTGTCATACAGCGTGATGATGAAGTCTTGTAGCTCGTCGTTTGGCCCTTCAAAAACAAACATCGCGTAGTCGCCGCTCGGTAACGTAATGGGTTCGCCCGTGTGGACATCATCCGGCAGGTACTGTGGCTCCAGTGCGGTGGTGTAGAGGACTTCGTGCTCGTCGTCTTTCTCTTTGCTCGGCCGTGAATGGTGCAGCCCGTAAAGCACAGGGGGAATGGAGCTGGTTTCGCCTAAAAACTGACGCCAATAGTGGACGCGAATTTCCGTACGGAAGTTACAAATTTGCTCCAGGCGGCAGTTATAGGTTTGTGTTAGCCCAAGCAACTGCGTTTCTGGCAGAGTGATAAACTGCGGCTGTGGCAGGGTAAACGCACCGAGCCGGATCGGCGGACGAATGCCGAAAGTATTCCAATTATCGGAACGACGATAAGACGCCGGCGTTTGGGTAAACTGTTTTTTGAACGCGCGGGTAAACGTCTGTTGTGAATCGAAACGATATTGCAGGGCAATATCAAGGATAGGGCGACTGGTCAGACAAAGTGCAACCGCCGCTTTGGTCAATCTCCGCGCTCGGATATATGAACCAATGGCATGGCCTGTCACGTCTTTGAACATTCTTTGCAGATGCCACTTGGAATAACCCGCTTTCGCCGCCACATTATCCAGTGATAGCGGCTGGTCGAGATGGCTTTCTAGCCAGTTAAGCAAGTCACGTATGATACCGGCTTGATCCATAATCTTCCTCATCAAACACATTGGGCGCGAGCGTATTGAGATCCCGCATCATAGCAATATTTTCACTTTGGTACTGCCGAAGATTTTTGAAAATATTCCGCAGGTAATTTGGATAAGGAGGATTGCGATAGTGGTTTATTTTGTACATCCTCTTTTTAATTGTGGTTATTAATCGTTTGTTATGAATTGTCAGAGGACCTGAAATATGAACATAAAGCGCATCATGGGAGCGGGTCTGTTATTGCTATCCACCGCTGGCGCCGTCAGTGCGGAAGAGGTCGGGTCTGTCGATACCGCCTTTAAACTGTTGGGACCGGATCATAAGATCGTGGTGGAAGCGTTTGACGACCCAGATGTTTCAAACGTGACCTGCTACATTAGCCGAGCCAAAACAGGCGGAATCAAGGGCGGATTAGGGTTGGCGGAAGACACATCGGACGCCGCTATTTCCTGCCAGCAGGTTGGGCCGATTACGCTGTCCGATAAAATCAAAAACGGCGGCGATCGCGGATCTGTGGTGTTCCAGAAAAGAACCTCGCTGGTTTTTAAGAAATTGCAGGTTATTCGATTTTACGATCAAAAGCGCAATTCGCTGATCTATCTCGCTTACTCCGATCGCTTAGTCGATGGTTCGCCGAAAAATGCGTTAAGCGCGGTGCCGGTTATGCCGTGGGCAAAGAGTGAATAACGTGCGGTAATGCGGTAAGAAGGGAAAACAGCCGGAACAGATGTCTGTTCCGGCTGAGAGGAATTAATTTTCCAGGTCGCCGCAGAAGCGGTAGCCTTCGCCGTGGATCGTCGCGATGATTTCCGGCGTATCGGCTGTAGATTCAAAGTGCTTGCGGATACGGCGAATGGTGACGTCAACGGTACGGTCGTGTGGCTTAAGCTCACGGCCGGTCATTTTCTTCAGCAGTTCCGCGCGAGACTGAATCTTGCCTGGGTTTTCGCAGAAGTGCAGCATGGCGCGGAATTCACTGCGCGGCAGCTTGTATTGTTCGCCAGCTGGGCTAATCAGAGAACGACTATTGATGTCCAGTTCCCAGCCGTTGAAGCGGTAGCTTTCCACCAGACGGCGCTCTTCAGTGCTGCTGCTCAGGTTCATGGTACGTGACAGTAGGTTACGCGCGCGGATCGTCAATTCACGTGGGTTGAATGGTTTGGTGATGTAGTCATCCGCACCGATTTCTAGACCGAGGATCTTATCGACTTCATTGTCGCGGCCAGTGAGGAACATTAAAGCAACGGTGGCTTGCTCGCGCAGTTCACGTGCCAGCAACAGGCCGTTCTTTCCTGGCAGGTTGATGTCCATGATCACCAGATTGATGTCATTCTCGGACAAAATGTGGTGCATTTCTGCGCCATCAGTGGCTTCGTGAACAACGTATCCTTCCGCCTCAAAAATGCTTTTGAGGGTATTACGAGTTACTAGCTCGTCTTCAACAATAAGAATGTGCGGCGTCTGCATATTTGCTACCTAAAATTGCCAACTTAAATTATAGAAATCGGAAGTACAGAAGTCGCTGTCATACCCTGCTGGCCCGCTGGCTACAACGCCAGTTATTCTGGGTATTTCCCTGGAGCTTATCGAGGTAAACTACGCTCTCGCTCAACATCAGACTCAAGTACGTAAAGGCGTTACTGGTGTTCATTCTCTACCCGCTTAGAGGTACTGCTAGCGGATGAGCGTGGCGCTAATTTAACTGCGCTCAAAGTGGCGCACAGTTTAACCTTATTAACAGCAACATAACAGTAAGCACGGATTTTGCCTGCTGATAAATCTACGGTTCTGTTGACATATATCAAATTTCATTTTAGCACGTTAACTATTTTGTGATAAACACTTATAGGATTGCCAGTTTACGTCACAATTTAGCACTTTTTATTAACGGTTTGGCATAGCAAATACCAATAATCATAATTGGGGCTATACCTACGGCAGTAGTTTTATAACTTATTGAAATAAAATAATTTACCTTATTTTTCTTAGGGTTTTCTCTTCCTGCCCATTTTTGGACTCTCCGATGTTTCCTACCGAATGCTGGGTTGATACCGGAAATTTTGTTGGCTTATTGTTAACTTTTCACTGTAACGATCAACATGCTGTGGTTATCAACGAATAGCACTTATTCATTAATCGTAATCAGTGAATAGCTAGCGATGACGCGGCTGTTTTATTTGATGGTTGGTGGAGACAGTGACAGAACGCACGTAACCCATACTGAGGAGTTTATGCAGTTTCATATTATTTTGGTTGAGCCCGCTCGGGCAGAGAATGTAGGGGCAGCAGCCCGTGCGATGAAAACAATGGGATTCAACAGCTTGCGTATTATCGGTAGCACTGCACATCAAGAGCCGGCAGCGCGTTGGGTAGCGCACGGCTCGGGGGACATTCTGGATAACGTACAGGAGTTTGCCACGCTGGCTGAAGCACTGGCGGATGTCGACTTTACGGTCGCGACCACCGCGCGCAGTCGGGCTAAATATCACTATTACTGCACGCCAACTGAACTGACTGGCATCTTGCAAGAGAAGGTGCAATGGATGACTTCTGCGGCGCTGGTGTTTGGTCGGGAAGATGTTGGCCTGACGAATGAAGAACTCGAGCTGGCGGATGTGTTGACCGGTGTGCCGATGAAAGCGGATTACCCTTCACTGAATCTGGGTCAGGCGGTGATGGTGTACTGTTACCAACTGGCTGAACTGATGGAGGTCAAACCGGAAGCGGCACAGCCTGCGGCAGTGGGACAATTGTCGGCGCTGCACGATCGTTTGGATCGGCTTTTGGTTACTTTGGCGGTTGAGGATGATGAAAAACTGCGAGACTGGCTGCATCAGCGGTTGGGACGTTTAGAGCAGCGCGATACGGCGATGCTTCATCGGTTGCTACACGATATTGAAAAAAACCTGCCGAAATAAGATAGCAGAGATGGCTTTTTTGGCAGTCGAACATCTTGAAGCATGTATTTTGGCAATGGTTCATCCGGCATATTCCCGTTTTGGCAGTGGGTTGAGCGGTAGGTATTTTTCGTTCGGCGAGAAGAAAAAAAAGAAATCCGTTGACTTCAAAGGTCGATTGGCCTAACTAATAGGGCAGATAACTCTACTTCTAATGAGATTTGATTTTAGTATGCGTACTATCAGCCTGATCACCACGATTATTACCATCACCGATACAACCAGTAACGGTGCGGGCTGACGCATATAAAGATTCCAGAAAAAGCCCGCACCGAACAGTGCGGGCTTTTTTTTTACGGCAGGTTATCCCTCAGCGCCGCCTGCAAGCGGCATACAAAAACGCTTCCGGCGTTTAGTTGGCAGAAATTCAGGAGAAAAGATAAAAATGCGAGTGTTGAAATTTGGCGGGACTTCAGTAGCAAATGCGGAGCGTTTTGCGCGCGTTGCCGACATTATCGAAAACAACGCGCGCCAGGGACAGGTGGCTACCGTATTGTCTGCGCCGGCGAAAATTACCAACCATCTGGTTGCCATGATTGAGAAAACCGTCGCCGGACAAGATATCCTGCCTCATTTGAATGACGCCGAAACCATCTTTTCTTCGCTGCTGCAAGGCCTTGCCGAGTCTCAACCCGGTTTTGATCATGCCCGCCTGAAGGCATTCGTGGATCAGGAATTTGCACAGCTGAAACACGTGCTGCATGGCATCGCGCTGTTGGGGCAGTGCCCTGACAGTGTGAACGCCGCGATTATCTGCCGAGGGGAAAAACTGTCTATTGCCATCATGGAAGCGGTCTTTCAGGCACGCGGCTATGGGGTTTCCGTTATCAATCCGGTCGAGAAGCTGCTGGCGCAGGGACACTACCTAGAATCCACCGTGGATATCACAGAATCGACTCGCCGTATCGCTGAAAGCGCTATTCCGAAGGATCATGTCATCCTGATGGCGGGCTTTACTGCCGGTAACGACAAAGGTGAACTGGTCGTGCTGGGCCGCAACGGTTCTGACTATTCCGCTGCGGTACTGGCTGCGTGTTTACGTGCCGACTGTTGTGAGATCTGGACCGATGTGGACGGCGTTTATACCTGCGATCCGCGTCAGGTGCCGGATGCCCGATTATTGAAATCGATGTCCTATCAGGAGGCGATGGAGCTGTCCTATTTCGGCGCCAAAGTCCTCCACCCCCGCACCATCGCTCCTATCGCCCAGTTCCAAATTCCCTGCCTCATCAAAAACACCGAAAACCCTCAGGCTCCTGGCACGCTCATCGGCATGGACAGCACGGATACGCAGTATCCGGTGAAAGGCATTACCAACCTGAACAACATGGCGATGATTAACGTATCCGGTCCGGGCATGAAGGGCATGGTCGGCATGGCGGCGCGCGTGTTTGCCGCGATGTCACGTGCAGGTATCTCTGTTGTTCTGATTACGCAGTCATCTTCCGAATACAGCATCAGCTTCTGCGTATCACAAAACGAGCTGGCGCGTGCCAGAAAAACGCTTGAAGACGAATTCTATCTGGAACTGAAAGAAGGCGTACTGGAGCCGCTGGATGTGATGGAACGTCTGGCGATCCTCTCTGTCGTGGGTGACGGCATGCGCACGCTGCGCGGCCTGTCTGCGCGTCTGTTCTCCGCACTGGCGACGGCGAATATCAATATCGTGGCTATCGCGCAGGGTTCCTCCGAACGTTCTATTTCCGTTGTCGTGAACAATGATGTAGCGACCACTGGCGTGCGTGTTGCGCACCAGATGCTGTTTAACACCGATCAGGTGATCGACGTGTTTGTGATCGGCGTCGGTGGGGTGGGTGGCGCACTGCTGGAGCAGATTCACCGTCAACAGCCTTGGCTGAAAGACAAGCATATCGATCTGCGCGTATGCGGGATTGCTAACTCTAAAGCTATGCTGACCAACATTAACGGCATTTCGATGGACAACTGGCGTGAAGAGTTGGCGAAAGCCCGCGAGCCGTTCAATCTGGGCCGTCTGATTCGTCTGGTGAAAGAGTACCACCTGCTAAACCCGGTTATCGTTGACTGTACGTCGAATCAGGCCGTGGCCGATCAGTATGTGGATTTCTTGGCCGACGGTTTCCACGTGGTGACGCCAAACAAGAAAGCCAACACCGGATCGATGAATTATTATCACCAACTGCGTGGCGCCGCGGCGAAATCCCGCCGTCGTTTCCTGTATGACACTAACGTCGGTGCTGGCCTGCCAGTGATTGAGAACCTGCAAAACTTGCTGAATGCGGGTGATGAACTGATTCGCTTTACCGGTATTCTCTCTGGCTCGCTGTCCTTTATTTTCGGTAAACTCGATGAAGGCATGTCGTTGTCAGCAGCGACCACACAGGCGAAAGAGAAAGGGTATACCGAACCCGATCCACGCGACGATTTGTCCGGTATGGATGTGGCGCGTAAGCTGCTGATTCTGGCGCGTGAAGCGGGTTATCAGTTGGAACTGGGCGATATTGAAGTGGAATCTGTTCTGCCTGCTAGCTTCGATGCCTCCGGCGATGTCTCCAGCTTCATGCAGCGCCTGCCGTCGGTAGACGATGAGTTTGCCAGCCGTGTTGCACAAGCGCGCGATGAAGGTAAAGTGTTGCGTTATGTCGGCGTCATTGAAGAAGGTCGCTGCAAGGTTAAGATCAGTGCCGTTGGCGGCAACGATCCGCTGTTTAAAGTCAAAGATGGCGAGAATGCGCTGGCATTCTACAGCCGTTATTATCAGCCATTGCCGCTCGTGTTACGCGGTTATGGCGCGGGTAACGATGTTACCGCTGCTGGTGTGTTCGCCGATCTGCTGCGCACCTTGTCATGGAAGTTGGGAGCATAATTATGGTTAAGGTGTATGCACCTGCATCAATCGGTAACGTCAGCGTTGGGTTTGATGTACTGGGTGCGGCCGTTTCACCCGTAGACGGTTCATTGCTGGGCGATTGCGTCTCTGTCGAGGCGGCCGATCTGTTCAGCCTGCGTAATGAAGGGCGTTTTGTTAGCAAGCTGCCGGACAACCCGAAAGAAAACATTGTGTATCAATGTTGGGAACTGTTCTGTCAGGAAATTGGCAAAACCGTGCCGGTGGCGATGACGCTCGAAAAGAACATGCCGATTGGTTCGGGGCTCGGTTCCAGCGCTTGTTCTGTCGTTGCTGGGCTGATGGCGATGAACGAATTTTGCGGCAAGCCGCTGGATGATACCCGTCTGCTGACGCTGATGGGCGAGCTGGAAGGGCGCATTTCCGGTAGCGTTCACTACGATAATGTGGCGCCGTGCTTCCTCGGCGGCGTCCAACTGATGCTGGAAGAGAACGGCATTATCAGCCAACCTGTGCCATCTTTCGATGACTGGCTGTGGGTCATGGCGTATCCGGGAATTAAAGTCTCGACTGCCGAAGCGCGCGCGATTCTGCCTGCGCAATATCGTCGTCAGGATTGCATCAGCCACGGCCGCTATCTGGCTGGTTTTATCCACGCCTGCCATACCGGACAGGCCGCGCTGGCGGCGAAACTGATGAAGGATGTCATCGCGGAACCTTATCGGACGAAACTGTTGCCCGGCTTTGCGGCCGCTCGCCAGGCTGCGGAAGATATCGGGGCGCTGGCCTGCGGTATTTCCGGCTCTGGCCCGACGCTGTTCTCCGTTTGCAACGACATGGCGAGCGCACAGCGTCTGGCCGACTGGCTGCGGGATAACTATTTGCAGAACGATGAAGGTTTTGTTCATATTTGCCGTCTTGATACGACTGGCGCACGACAACTGGGATAACGCATGAAACTGTACAACCTTAAAGATCATAACGAGCAGGTCAGCTTTGCTCAGGCTATCAAGCAAGGGCTGGGTAGCCAGCAAGGGCTGTTCTTCCCGCTGGATCTGCCGGAATTTGAGCGCACCGAAATCGACGCGCTGCTGGATCTGGATTTCGTTACCCGCAGCAGCCGTATTCTGTCTGCATATATCGGCGATGAAATTGCGGCTGAAACCGTATTCGAGCGCGTAAAAGCGGCCTTTGCGTTCCCGGCACCGGTTGCACCGGTAGCGGAAGATATCGCCGCACTGGAACTGTTCCACGGTCCGACTCTGGCCTTTAAAGACTTCGGCGGCCGCTTTATGGCGCAAATGCTGACGGAAGTATCTGGCGACGAGAAAATAACCATTCTGACGGCGACCTCTGGCGACACCGGTGCTGCCGTGGCGCATGCTTTCTATGGTCTGGAAAATGTTCGTGTGGTGATTTTGTATCCGCAGGGCAAAATCAGTCCGTTGCAGGAAAAACTGTTCTGTACGCTGGGCGGCAACATTCACACCATCGCTATCGACAGCGATTTCGATGCCTGTCAGGCGTTGGTGAAAAAGGCGTTTGATGATGAAGAACTGAAAAAGGCAATTGGCCTGAACTCGGCAAACTCCATTAACATTAGCCGTCTGCTGGCGCAGATTTGCTACTACTTTGAAGCCGTTGCACAACTGCCGCAGGAAGCGCGTAACCAGCTAGTGGTTTCTGTACCAAGCGGTAACTTCGGCGATCTGACGGCCGGTCTGCTGGCGAAATCGCTGGGTCTGCCGATTAAGCGCTTCATCGCAGCGACCAACGCCAATGACACCGTGCCGCGTTTCCTAAGCAGCGGAAATTGGGAACCGAATAAAACAGTGGCAACGTTATCTAACGCGATGGATGTGAGCCAGCCGAACAACTGGCCGCGTGTGGAAGAGTTGTTCCGTCGCAAAAACTGGCAGTTGAAAACGCTGGGCTTTGGCGCGGTGAGCGATGAGACGACGAAAGAAACCATGCATGAGCTGGATGCGTTAGGCTATGTCTCTGAGCCACATGCGGCAATTGCTTATCGTTTGCTGCGCGATCAACTCCAAGCGGGTGAGTTCGGCCTGTTCCTGGGTACGGCGCACCCAGCGAAATTCAAGGAAAGTGTAGAAGACATTCTTGGCAAAGAACTGGATCTGCCGGAAGCGCTGGCTGAGCGTGCCGATCTGGATCTGCTGTCGCACAACTTCCCGGATGATTTCGCGAAGCTGCGTGAGTTCCTGATGTCACTGCCGGAATAAGGCTTTTTGCAAGGACTGTCTCTTAGTTACGCTATTTTTGTGGGCTAAGAGATGGTTTCGTGCGCGATGATATTGTCATTTTCATGCTACTCAGTAGCACGCGCCCGACGCAGGGCGCTCAATCGCCGCCGCCCTGCGAACCCAGGCTGTCGGCGTTAATTATGCCGCTAGCGCGGTGCCTTCGTCGATATCTGGCTGAACGGAACGCTTGCGACACGTTCCCGACGTGGCGCAAGCTCTCGCCGCATCCTTGCGGCTCATCCTAAGCCCGCTATCTCCTCAGCATAATTTTTTACGCCGGATAACGGAAAAATCCGCGATACCTTCCTGTTCTCGTAGATAAGCGGAGGTTGTGGGTAAAGTAAATTACTGCTCGTGACGCTTGAACACTAACTCGTTGGCGGAGGATTCCGCTTCCTCGAAGAAATAACCTTCCGAGTCAAAGTCTGCTAACTGTTCCGGCTGCGTCAGGCGGTTTTGAATAATGAAACGGCTCATCAGACCGCGCGCTTTCTTGGCGTAGAAGCTGATTACCTTGAACTTACCGTTTTTCTCATCCAGGAAAACGGGCTTGATCAGACGAGCATTGAGCTTTTTCGGTTTAACGGCTTTGAAATATTCATCCGATGCCAGATTAACCAGCACATCGTCGCCTTGATCGCGCAGCGCCTGATTCAGTTTTTCTGTAATGGTGTCGCCCCAGAAACTGTAGAGATCTTTACCGGCTTTATTTTCCAGCTTGGTACCCATTTCCAGCCGATACGGCCGCATCAAATCCAGCGGACGCAACACGCCGTACAGACCAGATAGCATACGCAGATGCTGCTGGGCGAAATCGAAATCATCCTCGCTGAAATCTTCAGCGGCTAATCCAGTATAGACGTCGCCCTTAAACGCCAGCAGCGCCTGACGCGCGTTCTCAGGCGTGAAATCTGGGTGCCACTCACTAAAGCGACCTGCATTCAGATCCGCCAGTTTATCGCTGATGCTCATCAGAGAAGCGATCTGTGCCGGCGTCAGTTTTTTACACACATCAATCAACTGGCTGGAATAGTCCAGAAGTTCCGGCTGGGTATAACGCGTCGTTGCCAAAGGACTGGTGTAGTCGAGCGTTTTTGCGGGTGAAAGAGTAATAAGCATGCGCCATGTCCTGTCGGTCTGGTTTCTGATGGTCCTACTATAGCAAGAACGTAGTAAGAAAACGGCGATAGCTACAATACGCCAATAGGTACAATACCCAATAGCTACAATATGCCTTGCCTTTGACGTTCTAGCGTCTTTGGAAAAGGGGAACGCTAGTATGCGACCCGCATGGCAGAGGGACGTAGGAAAAGGCTGGCTTGCGTGGGAAAACGCGCGTGTTATTATCAGATTTCGGCGCAAAACAGACGGCCACCCGATTAGATAATAAGTCGATTCATATACGAGCTATTTTCATTCACGAGCACCACGTATAAACAACGAGACATGCCAACATGACGGATAAACTGACTTCCCTACGCCAATTGACCACGGTTGTAGCTGATACTGGCGATATTGCGGCAATGAAACTGTACCAACCGCAAGATGCGACCACCAACCCTTCGCTGATTCTGAACGCGGCGCAAATTCCTGAATACCGCAAGCTGATCGATGAGGCGATTGCCTGGGCACGCGAGCAGAGCAGCGATCGCAAACAGCAGGTTGTCGATGCTACGGACAAACTGGCGGTTAACATCGGTCTCGAAATTTTAAAATTGATCCCAGGCCGCATCTCCACGGAAGTGGATGCACGTTTGTCTTATGACACCGAAGCGAGTGTGGCGAAGGCAAAACACCTGATCAAACTGTACAACGATGCAGGCATCAGCAACGAGCGTATCCTGATTAAACTGGCTTCAACCTGGCAGGGCATCCGTGCGGCGGAGCAACTGGAAAAAGAAGGCATCAACTGTAACCTGACGCTGCTGTTCTCCTTTGCACAGGCGCGTGCCTGTGCTGAAGCGGGCGTGTTCCTGATTTCACCATTCGTTGGCCGTATTCTTGACTGGTACAAAGCTAATGGCGATAAGAAAGAATTCGCGCCGCACGAAGATCCAGGTGTGGTTTCCGTTAGCGAAATCTACGATTACTACAAAGAGCACGGCTATGAAACCGTCGTGATGGGCGCGAGCTTCCGTAACGTGGGTGAGATTCTGGAACTGGCCGGGTGTGACCGTCTGACGATTGCACCAGCGCTGTTGAAAGAGCTGTCAGAAAGCGAAGGCGAAGTGGTGCGCAAACTGTCTTATGCTGGTGAAGTGAAAGTTCGTCCGGCGAAAATGACGGAAGCGGAATTCTACTGGCAGCACAACCAAGACCCAATGGCGATCGATAAACTGGCCGACGGGATCCGTAAATTTGCTATCGACCAGGAAAAACTGGAAAAGATGATTGCAGATTTACTGTAAACATTCTGTCACATGAAAATAGCCGGGATTCCCGGCTATTTTTTTGTCTGCGCGCTGGTATTTTTGAAGGGAAAAGTCTATTTCGCCGTCGCATTACGGGTTTTCTTCGCGATATAAAGATTATCATCTGCCCGCTTCATCACCTCGCTGAGGTCTTCTCCAGCGATATGGTATTCAACCAGCCCAATACTGACCGTCAGCCTGATCTTTCCCGCGGCGGTTTCACAGGGTGTTTCGCTAATACGCGCTCTTGCTTTATCCACGATGGCGTACGCATCGTCTAATCCGGTATTCGGCAACACAATGGCAAATTCATCGCCGCCAATACGGCCAAAAATATCTTCGCGGCGAAATGATTTTTTGAACGTGTCGGCAACAAATTTCAGCGCTTCATCTCCGACGCTGTGACCGAAGCTGTCATTCACCTGCTTAAAGTAGTCGATGTCGATCAGCATGACGTTGACAGGACGCTTGGTCAGATTGGCGATACTAAGAGCTTTATTGGCGGCAAGAAAGAATGCATCTCGCCGTAAATAACCGGTGAGGTCGTCATAACGTGCGATGATCGGCAATTCAACCAAATATTTTTTCGTCAGTAGGGACATCATGCTGCCTAAAATAGCGAAGAGCAGTACGCTACCCACAATAATGAAAAGTGAAGACAGCGAAGAAAACGTTTGGACAACGGATGGCTGCGGTTTTTCCCATGTTGTTCTTATCCAAATGCCAAGTAGTTCATCTCTTGATGACAGAATAGGAAAGATAAGAGTCAATGTATCTTTACCCGCGTAGGTACCAATCGAGGGTAATTTATTCTGGCAAGTTCGGATAACCGCCATATCGTTGAAAGTCAGATCGGAAGAGGAAAGTTTGTTGATACATTCAATGCGTGAATCTTTGGTGTTAAAAGAAAATGTTCGGGTTCGTGATACCAGATACATACCAGATTGACGCGTCATATCGCCTTCTGTGACGTCATTACCGTTAGCGTAAGAGCCATAGGTTCTGAGTGCAGAATCAAGATTTATCCGTTCTGTTTTCCATGTTGATTTGTTAGCTTCATGCACCATAATAATGGTGCAGATAAAGGAAATCGCCCCAAATAGGAAAAAGGCATACATCGGGTGGGCAAAAAGTTTAAGTATCTTATACTTAAGATCGTTCATGGCGACTTCCTTGATAGGGCTTTTTTACTTATTGTGATACGAAAGAAGTGCTTTAATTTTATCATATTATTTGATTTAACGTGATGTTCTGTCGTGGTAGATACCACCCTCTTCTCCTTAATCTATCGGCCTATTTCATCCACTCTTAATGGGTAAGCGATCTTTTTATGCGTCTGCTATTCTTAAATTTTAATTGCGAAACGGTATTATTAATTTAGTTCATTTCTTCCTCTTTTTTGAGACGCTATTTAGTAGCGATTATCAAATACTGTGTTGCGCTCAGTGTGAAACAACGGACGCAGTGTGAATGTCCTCATAAAAGCTAATTGCTTGCTAAAAGCGTTCAATATCCTGATAAAATTGGTGTTTTATTTAGACTGAGGTGCTCATGAACGTATTGCGTATTGGTTTGGTCTCCGTATCTGACCGCGCTTCCAACGGGGTTTATCAGGATAAAGGCATCCCTGAACTGGAATCCTGGCTCCGTAGCGCCCTGACCACGCCTTTTGCAGTGGAAACCCGGCTGGTGCCTGATGAACAGCCGATGATTGAACAAACTCTGTGTGAATTGGTTGATGAACGCGGCTGTCATCTGGTGCTGACGACCGGAGGAACAGGGCCTGCTCGTCGTGATGTCACACCGGATGCCACGTTGGCCGTTGCCGATCGAGAAATGCCGGGGTTTGGCGAGCAAATGCGGCAGATCAGCCTGCGCTTTGTTCCTACCGCGATTCTCTCTCGCCAGGTGGGTGTGCTGCGTAAACAGGCACTGATTCTCAATCTGCCAGGGCAACCTAAGTCGATTAAGGAAACACTGGAAGGTTTAAAAGACGCTGATGGCAAGGTGATTGTGGCCGGTATTTTTGCCAGCGTACCGTATTGTATCCAACTGCTGGAAGGCCCTTACATCGAGACCAATCCCGATGTAGTAGCAGCTTTTCGCCCTAAAAATGCCGTGCGCGAAATAAAAGACTGAAATTAGGCGATTTGAAACATAAGATTCAGCTTTGCTGGTGTATAAAAATTTTGCCGATATAGTAATTTCTACTTTACACACTGTGGTGGATTTTTTCACTCTGGCAATGCACGGTATCTTATGACTCAGGATCAACACGCCAATCCTCGCCGGTTGAACCGGCAGGACTATAAAACGCTGTCTCTGGCTGCGCTGGGTGGCGCGTTAGAGTTTTATGATTTTATTATTTTCGTCTTCTTTGCTGCCGTGATTGGCGATCTCTTCTTCCCGCCGGATATTCCTGAATGGCTGCGGCAGGTACAGACGTTCGGTATTTTCGCCGCAGGCTATCTGGCCCGTCCGCTTGGGGGCATCATCATGGCCCACTTTGGTGATAAAAGCGGACGTAAGAGAATGTTCAGCCTCAGTATATTGCTGATGGCGCTACCGACGCTGGCAATGGGCCTGCTGCCGACCTATGAAGCTATTGGTATTGCTGCGCCGCTGCTGCTGCTGTTGATGCGTGTGTTGCAAGGGGCTGCAATCGGTGGAGAAGTCCCCGGTGCGTGGGTTTTTGTTTCGGAGCATGTGCCTCGCGCCCGCATCGGATTTGCCTGCGGCACGCTGACTGCTGGGTTGACGATGGGGATTCTGCTGGGCTCGTTGATTGCAACGCTGCTGAATACGATGCTCACGCCGGAGCAGATGTCGGGCGGCGGCTGGCGGCTGCCGTTCTTCATCGGTGGGGGCTTCGGCCTTGTTGCCATGTATCTGCGCCGCTGGTTGCAGGAAACGCCTATTTTTATGGAAATGCAGGCACAGAAAAAGCTGGCGGAAGAGCTGCCGCTGAAATCTGTTGTCTTAAACCATAAACGTGCGGTTGTGGTTTCTATGCTACTGACTTGGCTGCTGTCTGCGTGCATCGTCGTGGTTATTCTGATGGCACCGACTTACCTGCAAAAAGTCCACGGGATTCCTGCCGCGCTGGCGTTGCAGGCAAACTGTTTGGCAACGATTACATTAATGGTGGGCTGCGTCGGTGCGGGGCGGCTGGTTGACCGCGTTGGCGCCAGCAAGCTTTTCATGGTGGGTAGCCTGTTGCTGGCCGCCTGTAGCTGGTTCTTCTACAGCTCGGCAGCAAATAGTACGACGCTGCTTTTTGTCAGCTATGCGATTGTAGGGCTCAGCGTTGGCGTGGTGGGCGGTGTGCCGTATGTTATGGTGCGGGCGTTTCCGGCTGCGGTGCGGTTCTCAGGGATTTCTTTTTCCTACAACGTTTCCTATGCCATTTTCGGCGGACTTACGCCTGTCTTTGTCACGCTGATTATGAAGGCAACGCCGCTGGCACCGGCATTTTATGTGCTGACGCTAGCCGCAGTAGGATTGCTGCTGGGGATATATTTGCAGCGCGATCTGGATGCCGACTCGCATGCTGTGGCCGATAACGACGCGCGGGATCGTTCGCCTGTTGAGGTTTAAGCGCGTTGTCTCGTTCTTAAAACGTACCGTCATTAAAAACGCGTCATCATCAAAAACAAACGAGCCCTGTCAGGTGACAGAGCTCGTTAGCATTTAACGCGGTGAGTGCTTACCGCATCAGAAATTATCTTACATCAGCACTTAGTGGGACGCGCCACATGAACCGATTGGCAGGACGCTACGGCCAAACTTCTCGTTCAGAACCTCAGCCATGGCCAGATAAATTGCGCTTGCGCCACAGATGATACCTTCGTAACCCGCGAAGGTCAGCAGCGCGTGGTTGCCGGTAAAGTTACCCACGGCCAGCAGAGCAAACAATACGGTCAGGCTACCGAAGACAAATTGCAGTGCGCGGTTGGTGCCGAATGTACCGAAGAACATAAACAGCGTGAAGATGCCCCACAGGCCAAGGAACACGCCAAGGAACTGAGCATCGCTGGCTTCCGCCAGACCCATTTTTGGCAGCATGAGAATGGCAACCAGCGTCAGCCAGAATGCGCCATAAGACGTAAATGCGGTCACGCCAAACGTATTCCCTTTTTTATATTCCAGCAGGCCAGCCAGAATCTGGGCAATACCACCGTAGAAAATACCCATGCTGAGAATGATGGAAGAAAGTGGGAAAAAGCCTGCGTTGTGCAGGTTCAACAGAATAGTGGTCATCCCGAAGCCCATCAGTCCTAATGGACCAGGATTTGCCAACGTGTTCGTGCTCATAAATCCTCTGCAATAACAGATTATTAATAGTCCCTTCGCGTCGGGCGCAGCATTAAGGTTAGCGAATGCGCCAATCACGTTGGGATAGGTGTCGTTTAGGTGTTATTGCCCGCCATTGTGTAGGGAAATGTCCCCATTTTTGCGGCGAGCGCGGCATCATATCGGGCGTTTGGAATGGACACAACATGGGGAAGGCAGAATAGTTTGATCGTACGAGGGATAAAGGTCATTTTTTTTCATCTTCCCCCCTTGATGATAGAAATGTTGGCCCCATCTTATTTCCAACCGAAACAGTTTGACCTGCCGCGAAGGCGTGTGTCGGGCCGTTACATCGGTGGTTAGCATGACAATGAAACGTGTGCTGCTGATGAAAACGAGGGTGTGTCGTTGGAAAACGAAAAATCTTGTTGAAAAATGACATTTCGCCCGCACAGTAGGTTTAACCACCACACCGAATATGACTTTTTAGTGGAGATGTTTAGATGGGTAAGATTATTGGTATCGACCTGGGTACAACCAACTCTTGTGTCGCGATTATGGACGGTACGCAGGTAAAAGTACTGGAAAATAGCGAAGGCGATCGCACCACGCCTTCAATTATTGCTTATACGCAAGATGGCGAAACTCTGGTTGGCCAACCGGCTAAACGTCAGGCAGTGACCAACCCAAAAAATACCCTGTTTGCTATCAAGCGTCTGATTGGTCGTCGTTTCAAAGACGAAGAAGTTCAGCGCGATGCCAACATCATGCCGTACAAAATTATCGCGGCAGATAATGGCGATGCATGGCTGGAAGTGAAAGATCAGAAAATGGCTCCGCCGCAGATTTCAGCTGAAGTGCTGAAAAAAATGAAAAAAACGGCAGAAGACTATCTGGGTGAAACGATCTCCGAAGCGGTTATCACCGTACCGGCTTACTTCAACGATGCACAGCGTCAGGCGACCAAAGATGCCGGCCGTATCGCGGGTCTGGAAGTCAAACGTATCATCAACGAACCGACAGCGGCAGCGCTGGCTTACGGTCTGGATAAAGAAGTCGGCAACCGCACTATCGCAGTTTACGATCTGGGTGGCGGTACGTTCGATATTTCCATCATCGAAATCGACGAAGTTGATGGCGAAAAAACCTTTGAAGTGCTGGCGACCAACGGTGATACCCACTTGGGTGGTGAAGACTTCGATAGCCGCATGATCAACTATCTGGTTGACGAATTTAAGAAAGAGCAAGGTTTCGACCTGCGCAATGACCCGCTGGCGATGCAACGTCTGAAAGAAGCGGCAGAAAAAGCCAAGATCGAGCTGTCTTCTGCTCAGCAGACCGACGTTAACCTGCCGTACATCACGGCGGATGCTACAGGTCCTAAGCACCTGAATATCAAAGTGACCCGTGCGAAACTGGAATCACTGGTAGAAGAGCTGGTTAACCGTTCTCTGGAGCCGCTGAAAGTGGCGTTGAAGGATGCTGGCCTGTCCGTTTCTGAAATTCAGGACGTGATTCTGGTGGGGGGGCAGACGCGTATGCCTCTGGTACAGAAGAAAGTCGCTGATTTCTTCGGTAAAGAGCCGCGTAAAGACGTGAACCCAGACGAAGCCGTTGCTATCGGTGCTGCGGTTCAGGGCGGTGTTCTGTCTGGTGACGTGAAAGACGTTCTGCTGCTGGACGTAACCCCGCTGTCTCTGGGTATCGAAACCATGGGCGGCGTGATGACGGCGCTGATCGCCAAGAACACCACGATCCCGACTAAGCACAGTCAGGTGTTCTCAACGGCGGAAGACAACCAGTCTGCGGTAACGATTCATGTTCTGCAGGGTGAGCGTAAGCGTGCGCACGATAACAAATCACTGGGTCAGTTTAACCTGGATGGTATTCAGGCTGCACCGCGTGGTATGCCGCAGATCGAAGTCACTTTCGACATCGACGCCGACGGTATCCTGCATGTTTCTGCTAAAGACAAAAACAGCGGCCGCGAGCAGAAAATCACCATCAAGGCATCTTCTGGTCTGAACGAAGAAGAAATCCAGAAAATGGTACGTGATGCAGAAGCGAACGCTGAAGCTGACCGTAAGTTTGAAGAGCTGGTTCAGGTACGCAACCAAGGCGATCATCTGCTGCACAGCACGCGTAAGCAGCTGGAAGAAGCGGGCGATAAACTGGCCGCTGACGATAAAGCTGCCATTGACGATGCACTGAAAGCGCTGGAAAGCGCGCTAAAAGGCGAAGACAAAGCAGAAATCGAAGCGAAAATGCAGGCGCTGGTTCAGGTTTCCGGCAAGCTGCTGGAAGCGTCTCAACCACAGCAAGGGCCTGAAGGTGCCGCTGATGATGCCTCTGCTCGTCGCGACGACGATGTCGTTGATGCTGAGTTTGAAGAAGTAAAAGATAAAAAGTAATCGCCCTTGAGCGGGCGCAGTAGCAGCCACAAGGCTATTGCTGGCAATCAGCACGGGCGTCGAGGAAACTCTGCGCCCGTGCACGCATGTTGAGGGCAGGAAAAGAAATGGCGAAGCAAGATTATTACGAAAGCCTGGGCGTTTCGAAAAGCGCGGATGAGCGCGAGATAAAGAAAGCCTATAAGCGTCTGGCAATGAAGTACCACCCCGATCGCAATCCGGGTGATAGCGAGGCAGAAGCCAAGTTTAAAGAGATCAAAGAAGCCTACGAGATCCTTACCGACTCGCAAAAACGCGCCGCCTACGATCAGTACGGCCATGCGGCGTTTGAGCAAGGTGGTATGGGCGGAGGCGGCGGTGGCTTTGGCGGCGGCGGTGCCGATTTTGGTGATATTTTTGGCGACGTGTTCGGGGACATTTTTGGCGGTGGCCGCCGTCAGCGTGCGAGCCGTGGATCCGATTTGCGCTACAACATGGAGTTGACGCTGGAAGAAGCGGTACGTGGCGTCACCAAAGAGATCCGAATTCCCGCGCTGGAAGAGTGTGATGTGTGCCACGGTAACGGCGCGAAGCCGGGTAGCTCTCCGATCACCTGTCCAACCTGTCATGGCAATGGTCAGGTTCAGATGCGTCAGGGCTTCTTCACCGTGCAGCAAGCGTGTCCGCACTGTCATGGGCGCGGTAAGATCATTAAAGATCCGTGCGTCAAATGCCACGGTCATGGTCGTGTAGAGAAGAGCAAAACGCTGTCGGTGAAAATTCCAGCTGGCGTGGACACGGGCGACCGTATTCGCTTGTCTGGTGAAGGCGAAGCAGGCGATCACGGTGCACCGTCAGGTGATTTGTACGTTCAGGTGCAGGTTAAAGCGCACCCGATCTTCCAGCGTGAAGAAAATAATCTGTACTGCGAAGTGCCGATCAACTTTGCGATGGCTGCATTAGGCGGTGAGATTGAAGTCCCGACGCTGGATGGCCGCGTGAAGCTGAAAGTGCCTGCGGAAACGCAAACCGGCAAACTGTTCCGTATGCGCGGCAAAGGTGTGAAATCGGTACGTGGCGGTGCGCAGGGCGATCTGCTGTGCCGTGTAGTGGTCGAAACGCCAGTTAATCTGAACGAACGTCAGAGACAGCTGCTGCAAGAGCTCGATGAGAGTTTCGGCGGCCCGTCCGGTGAAAGAAACAGCCCGCGTTCGAAAAGCTTTTTCGATGGCGTGAAGAAATTCTTCGACGATTTAACCCGTTAATAGCTTATCGTTAACGTGTAATCAAAAGACCGGCGGGGTAAACCCGCTGGTTTTTTTATGATTGGCACCTGTCCGCCATCTTGCGGCCGTTGCTGTGCACGTTGAAAAGGCTCCAAACATTTTTCATTCCTTCCTCCAGATAGCCTCAATTCAATAGATCGTTTTTTACGATGATTAAGCCAGTTTTAATCTGCTTTTAACGAGTAGTTAGATTGCGTAATCTTGCCAGCAAGAAAGCGGACGTACGGTATTGGTGTTCGCGCCTGATAGGAGATGAAGTCAATGATAACAATGATTCGCCGTTTTATCGGATTGGATGCGGCGGCTGGCATGATGCTGATGATGGCAACGGTTTTCGCGCTCGCGTTTGCCAATTGGTCTGTTACTGCTGCTGGTTATCAACAGTTCCTGATGATGCCAGTGGAAATGCGCTTTGGCGCACTGGAAATTAATAAGAATCTGCTGCTGTGGATTAATGATGGTCTGATGGCGATTTTCTTCCTGCTGATAGGTCTGGAAGTGAAGCGAGAGCTGGTTGAAGGCACACTAGCCAGCCGTCAACAGGCGATGTTGCCATTGGCGGCGGCAGTAGGCGGAATGGTTTTTCCCGCCTTGCTGTTTCTGCTTTTCAACGCGAATGATGAAGTGACGCGTCCTGGCTGGGCGATTCCCGCTGCAACGGATATTGCGTTCGCCATTGGTGTGCTGACGCTATTGGGCAAGCGTGTTCCCGCAGGGTTAAAAGTCTTCTTGCTGGCGCTGGCGATCATTGACGATCTGGGGGCTATCCTGATCATTGCCCTGTTTTATACGCAGCAGATCTTCTGGCCTGCGCTGGGTGGTGCGGTGTTGGCGATTGCCGCGCTTGCCTATTTGAACAGGCAAAAGGTCAGGAAAACATCTGCCTATTTGCTGGTGGGGATGGTCCTGTGGGTCTGCATCCTGAAATGTGGCGTTCATGCGACGCTGGCTGGGGTAATCGTCGGATTCTTTATTCCCTTGCGTACGTCCGACGGGGAAACATCTCCGGCAATCACCTTGGAGCATGGCTTACAAACGTGGGTCGCGTTTCTTATTATCCCGCTGTTTGCCTTCGCTAACGCAGGCATTGTGTTACAGGGAATTGTGCTGGAAAAACTGTTCTCACCACTCAGTCTTGGTATTGTAACTGGGCTACTGATTGGCAAGCCGCTGGGTATTACCCTGTTCAGTTGGCTAACCATCCGATTGGGTTACGCGCGTCTGCCCGTTGGCGTCCGTTTTAACCAGATCGTGGCGGTGTCCGTACTGTGTGGTATCGGTTTTACCATGTCGATATTCATTACGCTGCTGGCCTTTTCCGGCGGCGATGCGGAATTGATTACCTATGCCAAGCTGGCAACCTTGCTGGCATCAGGTCTGGCGGCGCTGCTCGGCTATCTGGCACTGCGCGGGGTGTTGCCTACGCTGGACAAGGCGGTACAGCCGTGTAAGGGCTGATGCTATGCCGGAGGCGCGAAGAGGGGGCGGGTGTGTCTCATTTGAATTTTAATCATCTCTATTATTTCTGGCAGGTTTATAAGTCCGGCTCCGTTGTCAGTGCGGCAGAAACGCTGTTCTTAACGCCGCAGACTATTACTGGACAGATCAAATGCCTGGAAGAGCGTCTGCAAGGTAAGCTCTTCAAGCGCAAGGGACGGGGGCTGGAACCGACAGAGCTGGGGCAACTTGTTTTTCGCTATGCGGATAGCATGTTCCAGCTCAGCCAGGAAATGTTGGATATTGTGAACTACCGCAAAGAATCGAACCTGCTATTCGATGTCGGTGTGGCAGATGCATTGTCCAAACGGCTGGTGAGTAGGGTGCTGGAAACGGTCGTGACGGAACAGGAGCATATTCATTTGCGCTGTTTTGAGTCGACGCACGAAATGCTGCTGGAGCAGTTGAGCCAGCATAAGCTGGATATGATTTTGTCGGATTGTCCGGTGGATTCAACGCAGCAGGAAGGGCTATTTTCAATCAAGTTGGGCGAGTGTGGCGTAAGCTTTTACTGTAAACGTCCTCAGCCCGAAAACGCTTTTCCTGCCTGCCTTGAACAGCGTAAGTTACTGATTCCAGGGCGGCGAACTATGCTGGGACGGAAACTGCTGAACTGGTTTACTGCGCAGAATATTCAGGTGAACATTTTGGGGGAATTTGATGATGCGGCGCTGATGACCGCGTTCGGCATTAATAATGACGCCATTTTCGTTGCGCCATCGCTGTATGCCAATGAAATCTACCAGCAGGGCGACATTGTCGAGATCGGCAGGATCGAGAACATTCAGGACGAGTATTACGCGATCTTTGCGGCCAGAATGATCCAACATCCGGCGGTACAGCGTGTGTGTAACGCGGATTTCTCTGCGCTCTTCTGTGATGCGACAGACACAAAAAAACCGGCCTGAGCCGGTTTTTTCTTAGCAACAACACGCAGGTGCGTGATTATTGCATGGCGTTGATGCGCGCAACCAGATTGGATTTATGACGTGCAGCTTTGTTCTTGTGGATCAGGCCTTTACCAGCCTGACGATCCACGATCGGTTGCATGTCATTAAACGCTTTCTGTGCCGCTTCTTTATCGCCAGTCGCGATCGCCGCGTATACTTTCTTGATGAAAGTACGCATCATAGAGCGACGGCTTGCGTTATGCTTACGGCGCTTCTCAGATTGTACGGCGCGTTTCTTAGCTGATTTGATATTAGCCAAGGTCCAACTCCCAAATATATTCAATCGAGGACAATTCAAAGGCCGTGGAATATGCTCGTTTAGCCTTCGTTTGTCAATGGATTTGTGCAAATAAGCGTCGTTTGTACGTCGACACTTGTTACGTTGTGATGGCGCAGGATTTTAGCAGCTTCACGCGGTGGAATACAGCCTTTCGCAGCAGAAATTCATCCTGAATGTGATAAAACCCTGTCTGCCATCGGTAAAGTCGGATTGTGCAGGGCATCGGCTATCTGGATATTCTGCGTCTGGGCGTCATTCATCGAGGATTCCGCTAAAAAACGTGCAAATGTTGGTACGATTTCCACAGTGGCGGCAAAAGGCGCGAATCGCGGGTTAACCTTACTCGCTGTACAAGGTATAATCCGCCGATTTCCATAATATTAACCCTTTGTTCTGGGCCAGCCATGCAGCTAATTCGCGGTATACACAATCTTCGGGCACACCATTACGGCTGTGTGCTCACTATTGGTAATTTTGACGGCGTGCACCTCGGACACCAAATGCTGCTTGAACGACTGAAGCAGGAAGGACGCGCTCGTGGGCTGCCGGTGATGGTGATGATTTTTGAACCACAGCCGCTGGAGCTCTTCGCGGCGGAAAAAGCGCCCGCTCGTCTGACGCGTTTGCGTGACAAGGTTAAATATCTGGCGCAGGCCGGCGTGGACTATCTGCTGTGCGTCAGATTCGATCCACAGTTTGCCGCCAACGATGCCGAGACGTTTGTTTCTTCCCTGCTGGTGAAGAAATTGGGCGTGAATTTTCTGGTGGTGGGGGATGACTTCCGCTTCGGGGCTGGTCGTCAGGGCGATTTCCTGTTATTACAGAAGGCTGGACGTGAGTCGGGATTTGATGTCATCAGCACCGATTCGTTCTGTAATGGCGGTAAAAGGGTTAGCAGCACGGCGGTGCGGGAAGCGCTCAGTCGTGATGAGCTTGAGCTGGCGCAAAGCCTGCTGGGCCATCCTTACAGCATTTCCGGACGTGTGGAACATGGCAAAGCATTGGGGCGAACCATCGGGTTTCCTACTGCCAATCTGCCGCTGAAACGTCAGGTTTCCCCTGTCAGCGGCGTGTATGCCGTCAGCGTTTATGGGCTGGGGCCCGAACCGCTGCCGGGCGTCGCCAATATTGGCACGCGTCCGACCGTAAACGGTGATCAACACCAGCAGCTTGAAGTGCATTTGCTGGACGTGACGATGAACCTCTATGGGCGTCATATTGAAGTCGTACTGCGTAAAAAGATCCGTAATGAACAGCGTTTTGCTTCGCTCGATGCGTTAAAACAGCAAATCGCCGATGATGTGGTGACAGCCCGAACGTTTTTCGGGTTAAAGACACCGGTTTAATTTTTCTAGCCGAAACGAAATCGAGAATCTAATGAGTGACTATAAGACTACCCTGAACTTACCGGAAACAGGGTTCCCGATGCGTGGCGATCTGGCCAAGCGCGAACCTGACATGCTGAAACGTTGGTATGAGCAGGATCTGTACGGGATTATTCGCAATGCGAAGAAGGGAAAGAAGACTTTCATTCTGCACGATGGCCCTCCGTACGCGAATGGCAGTATTCATATTGGTCACTCAGTTAACAAGATTCTGAAAGATATTATCGTTAAATCGAAAGGCCTTTCTGGTTACGATTCCCCTTATGTGCCGGGCTGGGACTGCCACGGTCTGCCGATTGAACTGAAAGTAGAACAGCTGATCGGTAAGCCGGGTGAGAAAGTCAGCGCTGCGGAATTCCGCGCAGAGTGTCGCAAATATGCGGCAGAGCAGGTTGCCGGTCAGAAAGCCGACTTTATTCGTCTCGGCGTGCTGGGCGATTGGGATCGTCCTTACCTGACAATGGATTTCAAAACCGAAGCGAACATTATTCGTGCGCTGGGTCGCATCATTGAAAATGGTCACCTGCACAAGGGCGCCAAACCCGTTCACTGGTGCGTAGACTGCGGTTCTTCACTGGCGGAAGCCGAAGTCGAATATTACGACAAAACCTCTCCATCCATTGATGTGGCATTTAACGCCAGCGACGTGGCAGCGGTATTAGCCAAGTTTGGTGTGAGTAGCGTAGAGGGCCCTGTTTCGCTGGTGATCTGGACGACGACGCCGTGGACGCTGCCAGCAAACCGTGCGATCTCACTGAATGCGGAATTCGATTATCAACTGGTGCAAATTGACGGTCAGGCGCTGATTCTGGCTGCCGATCTGGTTGAAAGCGTGATGAAGCGCGTCGGCGTGACGCAGTGGAGCGTTCTGGGCGGCTGTAAAGGCGCGGATCTTGAACTGCTGCGTTTCAAACACCCGTTCCTGAACTTCGACGTCCCCGCCATTCTGGGCGAGCACGTGACGCTGGATGCGGGTACCGGTGCGGTGCATACCGCCGGTGGTCACGGTCCTGACGACTATGTGATCAGCCAGAAATACAATCTGGAAATCGCTAATCCGGTTGGGCCGAACGGTTGTTACCTGAGCGGCACGTATCCTGAACTGGACGGCAAGTTCGTTTTTAAAGCCAACGATCTGATCGTTGAAATTCTGCGTGAAAAAGGCATGTTGCTGCACGTAGAGAAATTACAGCACAGCTACCCGTGCTGCTGGCGTCATAAGTCGCCGATCATTTTCCGTGCTACGCCGCAATGGTTTGTCAGCATGGATCAGAAAGGCCTGCGTAAGCAGTCATTGTCTGAAATCAAAGGCGTGCAGTGGATCCCAGATTGGGGTCAGGCGCGTATCGAAGCGATGGTCGCCAACCGTCCTGACTGGTGTATCTCCCGTCAGCGTACCTGGGGCGTACCGATGTCGCTGTTCGTTAATAAAGAGACGGAAGAGCTGCATCCGCGCACCGCTGAGCTGATTGAAGCCGTGGCCAAACGTGTTGAAGCCGACGGCATTCAGGCATGGTGGGATCTCGATCCGGCCGATATCTTGGGCGCAGACGCTGACAACTACGTCAAAGTGCCGGACACGTTGGACGTATGGTTTGATTCTGGATCGACGCACGCGTCTGTCGTGGATGTTCGCCCTGAATTCGGCGGCCACGCGGCGGATATGTATCTGGAAGGGTCTGACCAGCATCGTGGCTGGTTCATGTCTTCCTTGATGATCTCCACGGCGATCAAGGGCAAAGCCCCTTACCGTCAGGTGCTGACTCACGGTTTCACCGTTGATGGTCAGGGCCGCAAAATGTCTAAATCGATCGGGAATACCGTGAGTCCGCAGGACGTGATGAATAAGCTGGGTGCTGATATTCTGCGTCTGTGGATCGGTTCAACGGATTACTCTGGTGAAATCGCCGTATCTGATGAGATCCTGAAACGTTCTGCTGATGCCTATCGTCGTATCCGTAACACCGCGCGTTTCTTGCTGGCTAACCTGAATGGGTTCGATCCACAGCAACATATGGTGAAACCAGAAGATATGGTGGTGCTGGATCGCTGGGCGGTCGGCCGTGCGAAAGCGGCGCAGGAAGAGATCCTCGACGCGTATGAAAGCTATGATTTCCACCGCGTAGTGCAACGCCTGATGCAGTTCTGCTCGATCGAAATGGGATCGTTCTATCTGGATATCATTAAAGATCGTCAGTACACGGCCAAAGGTGACAGCGTGGCACGCCGTAGCTGCCAGACTGCGCTATACCATATCTCAGAAGCGCTGGTACGCTGGATGGCACCGATTATGTCCTTCACCGCGGATGAGATCTGGAGCTATCTGCCGGGCGAGAGAGCACAGTATGTCTTTACCGAAGAGTGGTATGACGGTCTGTTCTCGCTGGATAGCGCAGAAACCATGAACGATGCGTTCTGGGCGGATATTCTGAAAGTGCGTAGCGAAGTGAACAAAGTCATCGAGCAAGCGCGTAATGACAAGCGCATCGGTGGTTCGTTGGAAGCTGCCGTCACGCTGTATGCTGATGCCAATTTGGTCGATAAATTGAATCAGTTGCGTGATGAACTGCACTTTGCGCTGTTGACGTCAAAAGCGCTAGTTGAACGTTATGAAAATGCGCCGGATAGCGCGCAGGCAACGGAACTCACCGGACTGAAAATTGCCTTAAGTGAGGCAGAAGGGCACAAGTGTCCACGCTGCTGGCATTACGAGACGGATATCGGTAGCAATGCCGATCATCCTGAAGTGTGTGGTCGCTGTGCGACTAATGTGGGCGGTAACGGCGAAGAGCGTAAATTTGTCTGATGAATAAGATCTGTTCAAGTGGACTGCGCTGGCTCTGGCTGGCGGTACTGGTTTTGGTTATCGATCTTGGCAGCAAACAGTGGATTCTGGCCCACTTTGCGCTGGGGGATACGGTGCCAGTGATGCCTTCCCTGAATCTGCATTATGCCCGTAACTACGGCGCAGCGTTCAGCTTCCTGGCGGATAAAGGCGGCTGGCAACGCTGGTTCTTTGCCGGTATTGCGATTGCTATCGTGGTGGCGCTGTTGGTGATGATGTATCGTGGCAGCGTCAAACAGCGGTTGAATAACATTGCGTATTCGCTGATTATCGGCGGCGCATTGGGCAATCTGTTTGATCGGACATGGCATGGGTTTGTCGTCGATTTCATCGACTTCTATGTCGGCGACTGGCACTTTGCCACGTTTAACCTGGCTGATACCGCCATCTGTATTGGAGCAGCGCTCATTGTACTGGAAGGGTTTTTCAGTACGCATGATGATACTGATACCGTTAAGCAAAAGGGTCACTGATGTCCGAGACTGTGCAGCACAACAGCGCGCTGCTGGTGCATTTTATTCTCACGCTGGAGGATGGCTCCATTGCCGAGTCTACGCGTGAGCGCGGCAAACCAGCGCTGTTCCGCCTTGGCGATAGCAGCCTGTCTGATGCGCTGGAACAAAATCTGTTGGGATTGAAGCGTGGCGATAAACGCAAGTTTACGCTGCCGCCGGAGTCGGCCTTTGGGCCGACCAATCCGAACCTGATCCAATTCTTCCTGCGTCGTGATTTCGCTCAGACCGGTGTGCCGGATGTGGGCACCATCATGCTGTTCAGTGGTGTTGCCGGAAATGATATGCCGGGGATTATCCGTGATGTGACCGAGGAATCGGTCACTGTGGATTTCAATCACCCTCTATCCGGTCAGGCGATTACCTTCGATCTCGACGTGCTGGATATCGATCCCGTACAACAGGAGGTGGCTCATGCAGATCCTGCTGGCTAATCCACGCGGCTTTTGTGCCGGTGTCGATCGTGCTATCAGCATTGTGGAACGTGCGCTAGAGCTGTTTGGTACGCCGATCTACGTCCGTCATGAAGTGGTGCATAACCGCTATGTGGTTAACGGATTACGCGAACGTGGCGCCATTTTTATTGAGCAGATTGAAGACGTGCCGGACGGCGCGATTCTGATTTTCTCGGCGCATGGTGTTTCGCAAGCGGTACGGAATGAAGCAAAAAATCGTGACCTGACGGTATTTGATGCCACCTGCCCACTGGTAACCAAAGTACATATGGAAGTGGCCAGAGCCAGTAAGAAAGGTATAGAAGCGATTCTTATTGGTCATGCCGGACACCCTGAAGTTGAAGGGACGATGGGTCAGTACAGCAATGCGGATGGTGGCATGTATCTGGTGGAATCCCCCGAGGATGTCTGGCAGCTACAGGTAAAAGATGAAAGCAACCTGTGTTTTATGACGCAAACCACGCTTTCTGTTGATGATACCTATGCGGTGATTGATGCGCTGCGTGAGCGTTTCCCACAGATTGTCGGTCCGCGTAAAGATGATATCTGTTATGCCACGACCAATCGTCAGGAAGCCGTTCGCCATTTATCGGATAAAGCGGATGTCGTGTTTGTTGTGGGCTCTAAAAACTCCTCAAACTCTAACCGTCTTGCTGAATTGGCGCAGAGAGCAGGTAAAGCGGCTTATCTGATTGATTCAGCAGAAGATATCCAAGAGTCATGGGTAGAAGGTGCTTCGCATGTTGGGGTAACCGCAGGCGCATCCGCACCGGATATCCTAGTAAAACAGGTGATTCAGCGTTTGAAAGCGTTGGGCGGCAAGGTTGCCGTTGAAATGCAGGGACGTGAAGAAAACATTGTCTTTGAAGTGCCGAAAGAGCTGCGTGTTGAAGTCAAACAGGTAGATTAATGTTGTTTCTGCGGTAGGGTTTCCGCTCTACCGCTGTTATTCCTCTCTGTATTCTCCCTTCCTGTATTCACTCATGAAAATGTTAATGCATAAAAATGAATTTTTATGCGTTATGTCATGTGGTTTATTTTTGACCTTCTCGGCATGTCTTCAAACGCCTCACGGTTTTTTATCGCTTCCAGACGCGATTCTGCTGTCTGTGGTGAGACAGTTTTGCTGATTTTCTGCGGCTTCAAACAGTATTTTCTAATCTGGTGGTAAATCCGCTGGCGATAGTGCGCAGTGCCCGTTAACCTGATGTTATTTTTATGTCGTCAGGATCAAAAAGAGAGAGACATTATGAAGGATTCATCCATCCGTATTGCGGTTGTCGGCGCGGGCGGCCGTATGGGACGCCAGCTGATTCAGGCCATCGAGCAAATGGACGGCGTGGTATTGGGCGCGGCGCTGGAACGTTCTGGTTCGTCTCTGCTCGGCAGCGATGCCGGCGAACTCGCTGGGCTGGGTAAAAACGGTATTACCGTGAATGAAAGCCTGGATGTCGTGCAGAATGATTTCGATATTTTGATCGATTTCACTCGCCCGGAAGGCACATTAGCGCATCTGGCCTTTTGCCGTCAGCACCGTAAGGGCATGATTATTGGGACAACCGGTTTTGATGACGCAGGGAAGGCGGCGATTAAGCAGGCTGCGCAGGATATCGGGATTGTGTTTGCAGCGAACTTCAGCGTTGGCGTTAATGTCATGCTGAAGCTGCTGGAAAAAGCGGCCAAGGTCATGGGCGATTATACTGATATCGAAATCATTGAAGCACATCACCGGCATAAGGTGGATGCGCCGTCTGGTACCGCGCTGGCAATGGGCGAAGCGATTGCCGATGCGCTGGGGCGCGATCTGAAATCCTGTGCCGTGTATGCGCGTGAAGGTCATACCGGCGAACGCGATCCGAAAAGCATTGGTTTTGCGACCGTGCGAGCGGGCGATATTGTCGGTGAACATACGGCGATGTTTGCGGATATTGGCGAACGTGTTGAGATTACCCATAAGGCATCCAGCCGCATGACGTTTGCTAATGGTGCAGTAAGAGCGGCTATCTGGATTGGTTCGAAAGAAAGCGGTGTTTTTGATATGAGAGATGTGCTTTCTCTGGATGATTTATAGTTTTTAACTATTTATAAATAATCATATCATACTGATAAAGGTGGTTATTTTAATGATCACCTTTATTTTTAATGGTTACGTTTTAATTTCTTCTCCTTGTATGTTTTTATTCGTGTTTTGTTCGGTTTTTTCGCGGCAATACTTCCCCTTTACTCCTGAAATGTCCTTTGCTGGTGATTTGTTATCCTTATTTTAACGATGTTGCCTCGCAACCGTTTACTTACCTAAGTTGATGTGGTTTTTTACGTCAGTGGGCAGCGATTTATTTCGGAAAGCATAAAAATAAGAGAAAAAAAGCGGTTTGGGTAGACAATCAGGAAGACCATCATTAAAATGCGCCCAATTTGCCAAAAATTGGCCTTACAGGTAGTTTTTGCATTGATTTAGTGGCTCGAATCTGAATTAATATGCAAATAACGTGATTGTTTATTCCTTGGAGGGTGTTTTGATTAAGTCAGCGCTATTGGTTCTGGAAGACGGAACCCAATTCCACGGTCGGGCCATTGGGGCAGAAGGATCGGCAGTGGGGGAAGTGGTCTTCAATACGTCGATGACCGGTTATCAAGAAATCCTTACTGATCCTTCCTATTCCCGCCAGATTGTCACTCTCACTTATCCCCATATCGGTAATGTCGGCGCCAATGCCAACGATGAAGAATCCCCCTCTGTACAGGCTCAAGGTCTGGTTATTCGCGATTTACCTCTGACTGCCAGCAATTACCGTAGTGAAGAAAGCCTGTCTGAATACCTCAAGCGCAACAACATCGTCGCCATTGCTGATATTGATACCCGTAAATTAACCCGTCTGCTGCGTGAAAAAGGCGCGCAGAATGGCTGCATCATCGCGGGCGATGCACCAGATGCCGCTGTCGCACTGGAGAAAGCGAAAGCCTTCCCAGGGTTGAAGGGCATGGATCTGGCAAAAGAAGTGACGACGGCAGAAAGCTACAGCTGGTTACAGGGAAGCTGGACGCTGGAAGGTGAATTGCCTGCGGCGAAAAATGAAAGTGAACTGCCTTACCACGTTGTGGCGTATGACTACGGTGTGAAACGCAACATTTTACGTATGCTGGTGGATCGCGGCTGCCGCCTGACGGTGGTTCCGGCGCAGACGCCGGCTGAAGATGTGCTGAAGTTGAATCCAGACGGTATTTTCCTTTCTAACGGCCCGGGCGACCCAGAGCCGTGTGACTACGCGATTCGCGCGATCAAAACCTTCTTGGAAACCGATATTCCGGTATTCGGTATCTGCTTGGGTCACCAACTGCTGGCGCTGGCAAGCGGTGCGAAGACCATCAAAATGAAGCTGGGTCACCACGGTGGCAACCATCCGGTAAAAGATCTGGATAACAACTGCGTGATGATTACCGCACAGAACCACGGCTTTGCGGTGGATGAAGATAATCTGCCTGACACGCTGCGCGTCACGCACAAATCCCTGTTTGATCACACGGTTCAGGGGATTCACCGCACGGATAAGCCAGCGTTCAGCTTCCAAGGGCACCCAGAAGCGAGCCCTGGCCCGCATGATGCTGCGCCGCTGTTCGACCACTTTATTGACTTGATTCAGACTTACCGTTCTTCCGCTAAATAATCAGGAGCGAGACAATGCCAAAACGTACAGATATTAAAAGCATCCTGATTCTGGGCGCCGGCCCGATTGTTATCGGCCAGGCGTGTGAGTTTGACTACTCGGGAGCACAAGCCTGTAAAGCGCTGCGTGAAGAGGGTTACCGCGTTATTCTGGTGAACTCCAACCCAGCAACCATCATGACTGACCCAGAAATGGCCGATGCGACCTACATCGAGCCGATTCACTGGGAAGTGGTGCGTAAAATCATTGAAAAAGAACGTCCAGATGCGGTGCTGCCGACGATGGGCGGCCAGACCGCGCTGAACTGTGCGCTGGAGCTGGAACGTCAGGGCGTGCTGGCCGAGTTCGGCGTCACCATGATTGGTGCAACGGCGGATGCGATTGATAAGGCAGAAGATCGTCGCCGCTTTGACGTCGCGATGAAGAAGATTGGTCTGGACACCGCGCGTTCCGGTATTGCGCACACGATGGAAGAAGCGCTCGCCGTGGCGGCTGATGTGGGCTTCCCGTGCATCATCCGTCCTTCCTTCACGATGGGCGGCACCGGTGGCGGTATCGCGTACAACCGCGAAGAGTTTGAAGAGATCTGCGAACGCGGGCTGGATCTTTCGCCAACCAAAGAACTGCTGATTGATGAATCGCTGATCGGTTGGAAAGAGTACGAGATGGAAGTGGTGCGTGATAAGAACGACAACTGCATCATCGTCTGCTCCATCGAAAACTTCGATGCGATGGGTATCCACACCGGTGACTCCATCACCGTCGCACCTGCACAAACGCTGACCGATAAAGAATATCAAATCATGCGTAACGCTTCGATGGCGGTACTGCGTGAAATCGGCGTAGAAACCGGTGGTTCTAACGTCCAGTTCTCGGTGAACCCGAAAACCGGTCGTCTGATTGTTATCGAAATGAACCCGCGCGTATCGCGTTCTTCCGCACTGGCTTCTAAAGCGACGGGCTTCCCGATTGCAAAAATCGCAGCCAAGCTGGCGGTGGGCTACACGCTCGATGAACTGATGAACGACATCACTGGTGGCCGTACGCCAGCGTCCTTCGAACCGGCTATCGACTACGTTGTCACCAAGATCCCACGTTTCAACTTTGAAAAATTCGCCGGTGCCAACGACCGTCTGACCACGCAGATGAAATCGGTGGGTGAAGTGATGGCAATTGGTCGCACACAGCAGGAATCCTTGCAAAAAGCGCTGCGTGGGCTGGAAGTGGGCGCAACGGGCTTCGATCCGAAAGTCGATTTAGACGACCCAGAAGCGCTGACCAAAATTCGCCGCGAGCTGAAAGATGCCGGTGCCGAGCGTATCTGGTACATCGCCGATGCCTTCCGTGCGGGGATGTCGGTCGATGGTGTCTTTAACCTGACTAACGTCGATCGCTGGTTCTTGGTGCAAATTGAAGAGCTGGTACGTCTGGAAGAGCAAGTGGCAGAAAAAGGCGCCACCGCGCTGGATGCTGACTTCCTGCGTATGCTGAAGCGTAAAGGCTTTGCCGATGCGCGTCTGGCGAAACTGGCTGGCGTGGCGGAAAGCGAAATTCGCAAACTGCGCGATAAGTTCGATCTGCACCCAGTGTACAAACGTGTCGATACCTGTGCGGCAGAATTCGCGACCGATACGGCTTACATGTACTCCACGTATGAAGAAGAGTGTGAAGCGAATCCGAGTCAGGATCGTGACAAAATCATCGTACTGGGCGGCGGACCAAACCGTATTGGCCAAGGGATCGAATTTGACTACTGCTGCGTCCACGCTTCTCTGGCGCTGCGTGAAGATGGCTATGAAACCATCATGGTCAACTGTAACCCTGAAACGGTTTCAACCGACTATGACACATCTGACCGTCTGTACTTCGAGCCGGTAACGTTTGAAGACGTGCTGGAAATTGTCCGTATCGAGAAGCCGAAAGGCGTTATCGTGCAGTACGGTGGTCAGACGCCGCTGAAACTGGCGCGCGCGCTGGAAGCGGCAGGCGTGCCGGTGATCGGTACTAGCCCGGATGCGATTGACCGGGCAGAAGACCGTGAGCGTTTCCAACAGGCTGTTAACCGTCTGGGGCTGAAGCAACCTGCTAACGCGACGGTAGCGACGATTGAGCAGGCGGTAGAAAAAGCGCGTGGCATCGGTTACCCGCTGGTTGTGCGTCCTTCTTATGTTCTGGGCGGCCGCGCGATGGAAATCGTGTATGACGAAATTGACCTGCGTCGTTACTTCCAGACCGCCGTTAGCGTGTCCAACGATGCGCCAGTGTTGTTAGACCGCTTCCTTGACGATGCTATCGAAGTCGATGTTGATGCGATCTGTGACGGTGAACGTGTACTGATTGGCGGCATTATGGAGCACATTGAGCAGGCTGGGGTTCACTCCGGTGACTCGGCGTGTTCACTGCCAGCCTACACGCTGAGCAAAGAGATTCAGGACGTGATGCGTCAGCAGGTTGAAAAACTGGCGTTTGAACTCTGCGTGCGCGGCCTGATGAACGTGCAGTTTGCGGTGAAGGATAATGAAGTTTATCTGATTGAAGTGAACCCGCGTGCGGCACGTACCGTACCGTTTGTCTCGAAAGCGACGGGCGTTCCGTTGGCGAAAGTCGCGGCACGCGTGATGGCAGGCAAAACGCTGGCTGAACAGGGCGTCACCAAAGAGATTATCCCGCCGTACTACTCAGTCAAAGAAGTGGTGCTGCCGTTTAACAAATTCCCAGGCGTTGACCCGATTCTGGGGCCAGAAATGCGTTCGACCGGTGAAGTGATGGGCGTTGGCCGCACGTTTGCTGAAGCGTTTGCCAAAGCGATGCTGGGTAGCAATTCGCACATGAAGAAGACCGGACGCGCGCTGCTGTCGGTACGTGAAGGCGATAAGGCTCGCGTGGTCGATCTCGCGGCCAAGCTGCTGAAGCACGGTTTCGAACTGGATGCAACGCACGGCACGGCCATTGAACTGGGTGAAGCGGGTATTAATCCACGTCTGGTGAACAAGGTGCATGAAGGCCGTCCGCACATTCAGGACCGCATCAAGAATGGCGAGTACACCTACATCGTCAACACCACCGCAGGGCGTCAGGCGATTGAAGACTCCAAGCTGATTCGCCGTAGCGCACTGCAATACAAGGTGCATTACGACACCACGCTGAACGGTGGTTTCGCCACGGCAATGTCGTTGACGGCCGATCCGACGGAGAAGGTGACCTCCGTGCAGGAAATGCATGCGATGATGAAAGGCTGATTGACCGACTTCGGTAGGCAGTAAGTCGATAATGGAGGCCAGCGTTGGCAACAGCGCTGGCTTTTTTACTGGGGAGCGTTTTGAATGTTAACCCAGCGCGACTTTGATACCCAAGGCGATAAGCACCGTGCCCAGCAGTTTATCCACCAGTTTCTGTACCTTAGCTAGCCCACGCCGCACCGGCTCACTTTGGAAAAGCAGCACCAGCACTGGCCACCAGATGGCCGCGAGCAGCCAGATAATCATGGCATACCACAACTTTTCACCGAAACCAGAGTGAATATTCAGGACCTGTGTGAATACTGCCAGAAAAAACAGTGTCGCTTTTGGATTAAGCAGGTTACAGAGGTAACCTTGCAGGAACGCTTTTTTCAGACTGACGCTCTGTTGCCCCTGAGTTGATACATCCATCTTGCTGCCACCGCGCGCGAATAATGCCTGAATACCGATCCAGATTAGATAGGCGGCGCCAGCATATTTCAGTACATTAAATAGCCACGGCGTCGTCGTGATGACGACGGCCAATCCGGCGACGCAGTACGCCATATGGGTTGCAACGCCGCAGATTACGCCAAACGCAGTCATCATCGCGGCGACGCGTGGATAGCGTGTGGCGTTCTTGATAATGAGGAAAAAGTCCGGGCCGGGAGAAAGCATTCCCAGCGTGGCGATGGTGGCGACAAACAGCGATGTTTCTAGCATGGTCATTCCAGAGGGCGAAAGGAGTCAGAATGGTTGAAATGATAGCGCCAGAATAATGAATTCGCATCATGCTTATTGGTTATTCGTCGGTGATATGTTAACAATTATCCTTTCATTTTTTGTGGTTAATTTCAGGGGCGGATTGGGATAACAACATGGTCAGTGAATGTGAGAACCGTGAATTACTAAGTAATACAAAACGGATGGGTGAAGCGCCACAGCAGCGGGAAATCACCCGGCTGTGCATCCAGTGCGCACTGCTGCTATTACAGCATGGCGCAGAGAGTATGGTCGTGGAGCAGCTATCATCACGGCTGGGCATAGCGCTGGGTGCTGATAGCGTTGAGAGTTCCATTTCGGCAAACTCGATTGTCCTGACCACCATCATGCAAGGTCATTGCCTGACGTCAACACGAAAGAATGTGGACCGTGGCATTAACATGCACGTTGTCATTGAAGTTCAGCATGCGGTCATCATGGCCGAGCATAAACTGCTGGATGTGGCGGGTGTAGAAAAGCGTCTGGGGAACATCAAACCCTTGCGCTACCCGCGCTGGCTGATGGTTTCCGTTGTGGCGCTCTCCTGCGGCTGCTTCAGCCGTTTGAATGGCGGCGGGTGGGACGCGTTTATCGTCACGCTGATTGCCAGCGGTCTGGCGATGTACGTTCGGCAGATCTTTACGGCTCGGCACCTGAATCCGTTGATCAACTTCTGCATTACTGCGTTCGTCGCCACGTCGGCATCTGGGTTATTGATGCGTTTACCGGTTTTTTCTCAAACCTCTACGGTGGCGATGGCGGCGAGCGTGCTGCTGTTGGTTCCTGGTTTTCCGCTGATTAACGCCGTGGCGGATATGTTTAAAGGGCACGTGAATACCGGTCTGGCGCGCTGGACGGTGGCGAGTTTACTGACGCTGGCAACCTGTATCGGTGTAGTGATGGCGTTATCACTGTGGGGGTTACGCGGATGGGCTTAAGTTTACTATGGGCGCTCTTGCAGGATATGGTGCTGGCGGCTGTTCCGGCGTTAGGGTTTGCGATGGTCTTCAATGTTCCGCTAAGAGCATTGCCTTATTGTGCGCTGCTGGGCGGCGTCGGGCACGGCGTACGGTTTTTGGCGGTCCACTTCGGTATGAATATTGAGTGGGCATCGTTTTTGGCAGCGATCCTGATTGGTATCATCGGTATTCGTTGGTCACGTTGGCTGTTAGCGCATCCGAAAGTCTTTACCGTCGCGGCCGTAATCCCGATGTTTCCAGGGATTTCTGCCTACACGGCGATGATTTCGGTAGTGGAAATTTCGCATCTTGGCTACAGCGAGGCGCTGATGAACGTCATGGTGACGCATTTCCTGAAAGCGAGTTTTATCGTTGGCGCGCTTTCTATCGGCCTGTCTTTACCGGGAATCTGGCTCTACCGCAAACGGCCGGGAGTATAAAACTCTTATATTACGTTTCGGTCTCGTATCTATATCGACGAGCGAAAGGGCTTTCCGTATAGTGTCAGCAATTTTCTGACCTACAGGGTTTTTTCACCATGGTTATTAGTTTGATTGCTGCACTGGCAGTGGATCGCGTAATCGGTATGGAAAACGCGATGCCGTGGCATTTGCCCGCCGATCTGGCATGGTTTAAGCGTAATACGCTGAATAAGCCGATTATTATGGGGCGTAATACTTTCCGTTCTATCGGTCAGCCGCTGCCCGGCCGACTGAACATTGTCGTCAGTAATCATCCCGGTGATGACGATCGTGTGACCTGGGTCTCTTCGCTGGATGCTGCGCTGGCGGCGGCGGGTGACGTTGAGGAAGTGATGGTGATTGGCGGCGGCAGTATTTATCAACAAATGCTGGCGCAGGCTAACCGTCTTTACCTGACGCACATTGATGCTGAAGTGGAAGGCGACACGCATTTCCCTGACTACGAGCCGGATGAATGGCAGTCTGTTTTCAGCGAATTCCATGATGCTGATGAGCGCAACTCACACAGTTACTGCTTCGAAATTCTGGAACGCCGTTAACCGCGCTTTCCTGCTATAGCGTCCTGTCAATAAATACGGATCGCTCACCAAACCCGCTTTATTGCGGGTTTTTCGTTTTTTTGAATCGATGTTTTTAATTTGCCGCCTGACAACGTTCCCAAATGGCTTGTCTCAGCCAGCGATGTGCAGGATCGCTCTCGCGTCGTGTGTGCCATACCTGCTGGAAGGCAAAATCGGGTATTGGGAATGGCGGTGGAAAAATGTGTAAATCAGGCGTGTTAACCCGCGCCATGCTACGTCGCGCGGCAGTTAAAATCAGATCAGTACCGGCAATGAGGTTGATGGCGGCATGCCAGTGTGGCAGCGTTAGCACCACATTACGCGACAGGCCGCTTGCAGCCAGCGTGTTGTCCACTTCATTGGCAGAATCAGGATGCATGGTGACCAGAACATGTGGCCGCTCCAGCCATGCCTCAAGCGACAGCGTACCGTTTTCTGGCAGTGTGGCATGGTCGGCCAGACAGGCAAACTGCTCTTCAAAGAGAAGCTCGGCGTGCACCTCGGGTGGGCGTGTGGGGAAAACACCGAGACCTAAGTCGATTTCTCCATCGATCAACTGTGCCAGCATCATTTCACGACCGGCATGACTGACGGCCAGCGAAATGCCGGGTGCCTGCGCGCGCAGATGCTGCATGAGCGTTGGCAAGACGGCATTCGTACCGTAATCGGAGAGCGCTAAACGGAAATGCCGCGTGGTATGGCGCGGATCGAACTGCGGTGTCTGGATGAGCCCGTTCAACTGATCCAGCGCCTGTTCCAGCGGATCGAGTAGCGCCTGAGCGCGGGTCGTCAGCGTCAGGCCAACTTCACGCCGGACTAGCAGCGGATCGTTAAAAATCTGGCGAAGCTGTGATAGTGAATGGCTGACGGCAGGCTGACTGCGGTGCAGACGCAGCGCTGCCCGCGTGACGTGTTTTTCCGTCAACAGCGCATGCAGCGTTAACAGCAGATTCATATCGATACGACGCAAATCATCCATTATACGAATACCTTCTGTATGAATTACGAATTTTCATTATTTTAATGGATGGTTGAGTATTGGGACATCCTAATTATGTTGTGCACGTTATCGCGTGAACGAGGAGGTTCTATGTCGTTATTCTCTTCTTTTTCTCTCTCATTACTGCTGCCGCTGGGTATTGCTGCGCTTGCTGGGAGCATTGTGCCTTTTCAGGCTGCCAGCAATGTGGTACTGGGGCGCGCGTTAGGCCATCCACTGTGGGCTACGCTGGTTTCACTGTTGGTCAGTATTTGTGTGCTGTTACCGGTCCTATTTGCTGCTCGGATACCGGCGCCTACGATTGGTCCCGCTTTGCAGGGGCCATGGTGGATTTGGCTGGGGGGCGTGGCGGGCGTCGCTTATATCACCGCCGCATTATTGCTGACGCCAAAGCTCGGCGCTTCAGGCTTTATTGTCTGTGTGATTGCGGGTCAGGTTGTGGCATCGCTGATTATCGATCATTTTGGTTTGATGGGGCTGGTGGTCAAGCCTGCAACGCTAGGACGGATAGCAGGCGTCGCATTAATCGTTATGGGGATGCTGCTGGTGCAATACTCTGCGGCTTCTCAACCGCTGACAAAATCTGCCGTTGAAGCGCCTAAACTCCCACAGTGAGGATATCTCTTTGCTGTGCTGTGCAAGCGGGTCACATTTCCGTCATCTATCATCGCTAGTATGACAACGAGTAGCGGCTTTCGTCGTTAAATAGAGATGTCGTTAAGCCGCTGTGTTCGATAGATAGGAGACCGTAAGCATGACGAATAGAAACAGTAATCTGAATACTGATCGCCTGAGCGATCCCGAGCGCCGTGAATTACCATCAGGCAACGTAGAAGCCGTTGGTCTGGCCGGGTTTCTTGGCGGCGGTATCTGGTCGATTCCCGCCGAGGCGGCAGCCGTTCCGCCAGCCAAAAACGCTCAGCCTGGGACAGCTTTCCCTTTTCTATGACAGTAGTACGGTTGCGATAGTCTGAAGACATTCGCGCATCCGATCAGGACGTGCTATCGCCAGAGATGTCGGCAGTTGATGAAAGCGACGGTTGCGTGAAATAGCGCTTATCGTCCCAACGCAGCATAGTCAATTCCCCTCCCCAGCAGCACCCGGTATCCAGCGCGTAAATATTTTCCGGTGTGCCTTTCCCTTCCAGCGATGCCCAGTGACCGAAGGCAATAGTATATTCCCCAGCAACCTGACTTGGCAGCTCAAACCATGGTTTGAGCAGAGAAGGGGCCTGAGTCGGTGGCTCTTTACAAAGCATATCCAGTTGCCCGCCTGAGAAGCAGTAGCGCATACGGGTAAAAACGTTGGTGCTAAAGCGCAGACGTGCCAGACCGCTAAGTTCTGGGCTCCAGTGATTCGGCATATCGCCATACATCGCATCGAGGAAAAGCGGGTAGCTGTCGCTGCTCAGGATCGATTCGACTTCGCGTGCGCACATCTGTGCAGTGGGGAGATCCCACTGAGGCGTGATGCCCGCGTGCGCCATCACCAGCTTCAGATCATCATCGACCTGTAGGATCGGCTGGCGGCGTAGCCAGTTGATCAGCTCATCTGCATCCGGCGCAGAAAGAAGATCACTGATACGATCTTTCGGTTTGTTACGACTGATACCCGCATAAACCGCCAACAGGTGTAGGTCGTGGTTGCCGAGCACCATGCGAACAGCAGGACCGAGAGAGCGAACGAAGCGCAGAACCTGAAGCGAATCTGGGCCGCGTGCCACTAAATCGCCGGTTAACCACAGCGTATCTTGCTCCGGATTAAAGGAAACTTGCGCCAATAGCGCTTTGAGTTCAACTAAACAGCCGTGAACATCGCCAACTAAATAGGTAGACATAATTAATGTATCAGTGAAGGGATAGCCAGACGGAAAACGGGGATGGAAACCTGAAACGCGTTACCCTGATGGTCAGTCATATGGTAGTGGCCTTCCATTGTACCGAGGGGCGTTTCTATGACGGCACCGCTGGTATATTGGAATTCGCTGCCAGGGTGGATAATCGGCTGTTCGCCGACCACGCCTTCACCCTGAACTTCAGTCTGTCGGCCGTTACCGTTGGTAATCAGCCAATAGCGTCCCAAAAGCTGGACTTCATGACGCCCCAGATTGCGAACCGTAATCGTGTAAGCAAACACGAAACGTTCTTCATCAGGCTCCGATTGTGATTCCACGTAGAAGCTCTGAACCTGTACACAAACACGGGGCGCATTAATCATGATGAACTCCAGTTATTCCTGTTTTGCCGGATGCTCACTTAACCAGTTAGCCAATCGGCAATATTGCTCAACGGATACATTCTCTGCGCGGCTGGTGGCATCGATCCCCAGTTCAGCGAGCACGTCTGGGGTGAACAGATTGCCCAGACTGTTACGCAGTGTCTTACGGCGCTGGTTAAATGCTTCCGTCGTGATGCGGCTTAGCACGCGAATGTCGCTGACCGGGTAAGGGATCTCGGCATGAGGCACGAGTCGCACTACGGCGGAATCAACTTTAGGTGCGGGCTTGAACGCCTCCGGCGGCACTTCAAGCACCGGAATCACCTGACAATAATACTGAGCCATGACGCTCAGGCGTCCGAAAGCTTTGCTGTTCGGCCCAGCGACCAAACGGTTAACCACTTCTTTCTGCAACATAAAGTGCATGTCGCGGATAGATTGAGTATAGCTGAACAGGTGGAACATCAGCGGTGTGGAAATATTATACGGTAGGTTGCCAAAAACGCGCAGCGGTTGGCCGGCTTGCTCAGCGAGCGCGGCGAAATCGATCGTCATGGCATCTTGCTGAATGATTGTCAGCTTATCTTTCAGCGTCGGATGTGTTTCCAACCGCGCAGCCAGATCCCTGTCCAGCTCAATAACGGTGAAACGATCCATCCGTTCACCGACAGGCGCGGTCAGTGCACCGAGGCCGGGACCGATCTCTACGACTGCCTGTCCTGGCTGGGGGTGAATAGCCGAGACGATACTATCGATCACGAAGTGATCGTTTAAAAAGTTTTGCCCAAAACGTTTACGGGCGAAGTGACCTTGGTGTACGCGATTATTCATTACTGTGTTTTATCATTTTAATGGCAAGATTTAATGCCGTGATGAAGCTGCCGGGGTCGGCACTGCCCGTTGCGGCCAGCTCAAGCGCTGTACCGTGGTCAACAGATGTGCGGATAAAAGGTAACCCCAGCGTGATATTAACGGCGCGCCCGAAACCCTGATATTTCAGAACCGGGAGCCCTTGATCGTGGTACATCGCCAACACGGCGTCAGCGTGTTGCAGATATTTGGGTTGGAAAAGCGTGTCGGCAGGGAGTGGCCCAACCAGCGTGATGCCTTGTTGCCGAAGTTCGTCCAGTGCAGGGGTAATCACATCCAGCTCTTCACGGCCCATATGGCCGCCTTCACCGGCATGAGGATTTAATCCACAAACATAAATCTGTGGTTGAACGATGCCGAATTTTGTCTGCAAATCATGGTGCAAAATTGTGATGACTTCGTGCAGGCTCTGACGGGTGATGGCCGCAGAAACGGCGGCAAGCGGCAGATGCGTAGTAGCTAAGGCAACACGCAGTTCTTCCGTCGCCAGCATCATAACAACACGGTCACAGCCGCTGCGCTCGGCGAAAAATTCAGTGTGTCCGCTGAACGGGACGCCGGCATCGTTGATAATGCCTTTATGTACTGGGCCAGTAATCAGCGCGGCGAATTCGCCGTTCAGACAGCCATCGCAAGCACGAGCCAATGTCTCAACGACATAAGCGCTGTTAGCGACATTCAATTGGCTAGCAATGACGGTTGCCGATGTGGCGATCGGCAGGATAGTGAGGCTACCTGCCTGCTGTGGCTGTGCGGGCTGGCCGGGTTGATAGTCGTGCAATGTCAGCGGCATAGATAGCTGCAATGCGCGAGTTAATAACAGGTCAGGATCCGCACAGATGACCAGCTCCACAGGCCAGGCCTGCTGAGCCAGAGCAATCACCAGATCGGGGCCAATCCCAGCGGGTTCGCCGGGGGTGATCACAACGCGTGGTGTATTGCTCTCAGTCTGCATGAGTTTCAATCAGCATTAGTTTCAATCAGCATTAGTTTCAATCAGCATTAGTTAGTGGCGCCATTAATCACTTTGACATACGCCGATGCACGCTGTTCCTGCATCCAGGTTTGTGCTTCTTCGGCGAATTTACGGTTAAAGATCATACGGTAAGCCTGTTCTTTTTGTGCCGCGTCGGTTTTATCCACCTGACGGGTATCCAGCAACTGAATCAGATGCCAGCCAAAAGAGGAATGAATAGGCTGACTGATTTCGCCTTTCTTCAGTTTCAACAACGCATCGCGGAAGGCCGGATCGTACATATCTGGAGAAGCCCAGCCAAGATCGCCGCCCTGATTCGCTGAACCCGGATCCTGAGAAAGCAGTTTGGCTTGTGCGGCGAAATCGGTGCTGCCGTTTTTGATCTGCTGTGCCACGTCGGCCAGTTTGGCTTGCGCCTGACTGTCCGTCATGACGACGGAAGGCTTGATCAGAATATGGCGAGCATGGGTTTCGGTTACCGATATGCTTTTGTTACCGCCGCGAATATCGTTCACTTTCAGAATGTGGAAACCTACGCCGGAACGGATCGGACCGACAATTTGGCCTTTCTGCGCCTGAGTTAAGCGCTCGGCAAACAGCGTTGGGATCTCTTGCAATTTACCCCAACCCATCTGGCCGCCTTTCAGCGCCTGAGAGTCAGCCGAATAGGTGATGGCCAACTTACCAAAATCTGCGCCTTCACTGATTTGTTTCACTAGCGACGTTGCCAGATTTTCCGCCTCATCAACCTGCTGCTGAGTCGGGTTTTCCGGTAATGGGATCAAAATGTGGCTCAGGTTCAGCTCATCATTTTCACCGGTCTGGTTGGCGATCTGCTTCGCTAGCGTATCGACTTCCTGCGGCAGTACCGTCACGCGACGACGAACTTCGTTGTTACGGACTTCCGAGATCAGCATCTCTTTGCGAATCTGGTTACGGTAGGTGTTGTAGTTCAGACCTTCATAAGCCAACTGGCTTTTTAGCTGCTCCAGAGACATCCGATTCTGAGTGGCAATATTGGTAATTGCCTGATTCAGTTGCTCATCCGTCACCTGGACACCCATCTTCTGCGCCATTTGCAGGATGATGTTGTCCATGATCAAACGCTCGGTAATCTGATGGCGCAGCGTGGCATCATCCGGCAATTGTTGCCCGGCCTGCTGGGCGTTCAGTTTTACCGACTGCAAAAGCGCGTTGACATCACTTTCCAACACGACGCTGTTGTCGACCACTGCTGCGACTTTATCAACCACCTGTGGTGCTGCGAACGCGGTAGAGGCACTCAGTGCCAATCCGAGAATAAGCGTTCTCCAGTTCTTCATACCTTTCCCATTATTTCATCCGCAAGGCGGGTTAAAGTTCCAACATTTCTGTAAGACAGCCTGTTTGTTTTTGCTACATCCTTATCGGCTTAGCACTCTGGATGACATCAGAATGCGCGCTGGTAAGGCAAAATACCTGAACGCAGCATTTTGTCGGAACCCAGACTGTAATTACTGCTTAAACCACGTAATTCGATATTAAACGACACTTTGTTGTCGTATTCGCTGCTGCGGCTGGCGCTGTTCCAGTCGGTAATTTTACGTTCATAACCAACGCTCACGGCCCAACAACACGTATTGTACTGTAACCCAATCAGCTGGTTTGCCGGCTGATTAGCCTTAGTGTCGTAGTAATAAGCGCCAACCACAGCCCAACGTTCGACAATTGGCCAGCTCGCGGTGATGCCGACCTGTGAGATACCTTGCTGAGAACCCTGGTTTGTCACGTTTGGCAGCATGTCGCGAATATATTCAGGACTTGCGTAACGATAATTTAACTGCACCAAGCGCTCCGCATCGCGACGGTATTCTAACACGGCGTCACCCAGCGCGACTTCGTTCAGGCGATTGTCATACTGCAACCCCCCGCGAACACCCCATCTGTCATCGATTCTCAGGAAGGAGTCACCGGCCCACACCTGGCTACCGTTGTTATCGCTTTTATCGAGCGACGTGTTGCGGTCACCCGTACGTGGACGCTCGAAGTAATAGATTTGACCAATAGAAGCGTTAAAACGTTCAACCAATGCATCATCATAAATACGCGTGGTGACACCGGTCGCAACCTGATTGGTGGACGCGATGCGATCCAGGCCACTGTAACTGCGATCGCGAAACAGGCCGGAATAGTCGGTCTGCATCAGCGTGGAGTCATAGGTATGGATGCTGCTCTGGTCGCGGTAAGGCACGTACAGGTATTGCGCACGAGGTTCCAGCGTTTGGGTATAGGCTTTCGACCAGTCCATTTCGCGTTCGAAGATCATTTTGCCATCCACTTTATATTGTGGCATGACGCGATTTACAGAGCTTTGGAGCGCGTTTTTATTGACGTCGGTGACGCTAGGGTCGGCACGGTAACGATCCAAGTTGTCCTGTTGATAGTGTGTTGCCAAGAGCTTGGCTTCGGTATTCAGGCTGGCCCAGCGGTTTGCCAACGGCAGATTCAACGTTGGCTCAACATGCAGGCGAGTCGCTTCTGGCCGATTGTTGTTGACGTTGGTAAATTTTACCGCCTGACCATAAAGATGCATATCAACTGGGCCGATATCATTCTGGTAGTAATTGATATCGAGCTGCGGTTCGGCACGGTAAACATCACGGTTGGTTGCATTGGAGAAGACTTGGAACTGTCTAGTGGACAGCGTGGTATTCCAGTTTTGGTTCGCATAGCCCGCACTGAATTTTTGGGTGACGTAGCCATCGGTAGTTGAACCGTAATTTGACTCCAGATCGGTGAAGTAGCGATCGTCGCTGACTTTCGTGTAATCGGCGTTAAAACGCCATACCTGATCCATCACGCCACTATGACCCCAGTGGAACAGCCAGCGGGTATCGTTACTATCTTGCGGGGAGACTTTGGCGTATTCATTGTCGCTGGGCAGCCAGTCGAACTGAATCACGCCGAGGCCTGGCGTGGTCAGGTAGCGGAATTCGTTCTGCCACTGCATACCACGTTTAGTTTGCAGGTGCGGTGTGATGGTTGCGTCAAAATTAGGCGCGATGTTCCAGTAATAGGGCGTCAGTAATTCAAAGCCGTTGCTGCTACCATATTTCGCATTGGGGATCAGGAAGCCAGAGCGTCGTTTATCGCCGATAGGAAGCTGCAAATATGGGCTATAGAACACAGGTACGCCAGCAATCTTGAAACGCGCGTTCCAGATTTCAGCAACCTGCTCTTCTCTGTCTTGAATCACTTCCGAACCGACGACACTCCAGCTATTATCTCCCGGCAGACAGGAAGTGAAAGAACCGTTTTCCAGAATAGTGTAGCGATTGCTGTCACGCATTTTCATTTTGTCGGCGGAACCACGCCCTTGACGGCCCACCATCTGATAGTCGCCTTCATAGACGTCGGTATCTTTGGTGTTCAGGTTGGCCCAGGCTTTAGGGCCTTTCAGGATAACCTGATTGTCATCGTAGTGGACATTTCCTGTTGCGGTAATCGTCCGTGTGGGCGTGCTACCCTGCGTTGCCGGATCCAACTGATTCAGTTCCACCTGCTCGGCAGTCATGACGCTGTTGCCCTGCTGGATGTTAACATTACCGGTGAATTTGGCGCTGTCTGGATAGCTGGCTTCGGTTTTATCGGCCTGAATGTTGACCGGTAGTTGATTGGGATCGCCAGTGACCAGCGGTCTGTTGTACGTAGGTACACCCAGCATGCACTGCTCAGCGAGATCGGCCAGCGCGTGCTGACTGTAAAGCGCCGACCAAACCAGTGTGGCCAGCAGAGTTGGGAAACTTTTTTTCATACGCAGTATTAGGTGTTCCGTCATCAGGGGCATCATACCGGCAAACGGTCAGAGACTATATCACTCGTTAGCGTTGCGCCAGTGTTAAATCCCCACCGCCTATACGCACCACCGTTAGGTGCAAAGATAAATGACAGGTATGATAAAGCAATTTTTGGCTGACGGCATGAGGATTTGAGGAGTATATGCGGTATTGGGGAAAGTTACTGGGGTTAGCGCTGGGAATCGTCTCAAGCGCTGGCATCTGGGGAATGATCATGGGTTTGCTGATGGGGCATTGGATTGACAAAGCCTGGGCATCGCGTCGCCGTGATTATTTTTCGGCCCAGTCTACCCGCCAGTCCTTGTTCTTTCTCACGACCTTTCAGGCTATGGGTCACCTGACCAAATCCAAAGGCCGAGTGACAGAAGCCGACATCAAGATCGCGACCAAAATGATGGATCGCCTTGAGCTATTTGGTGAAGCCAGAAGCGCGGCTCAACAGGCTTTCCGCGAAGGGAAGGCGGGTCATTTCCCCCTGCGCATAAAATTACGCAAGCTGCGCGATGCCTGTCTGGGGCGCTTTGATTTAATTAAGATGTTTCTGGAAATTCAGCTTCAGGTCGCGTTTGTTGATGGTGTTTTGCACCCGAATGAACGACGTGTGTTGTACGTGATTGCCGATGAGCTGGGCGTGACGCGTGAGCAGTTTGAGTTCTTCCTGCGCAATATGGAAGGAACCTCGGGGCAACAGTCTCGGCAGAATCAGTCACGACAGAACGGTAAATCGCATCAGCGTCGTAATAATGGCTATTCCAACGGTCACTCTTATGGCGGTCAGCGTCCTGTGTCACCGCCGCGCGGGCTAACAGTCGAAAGCGCCTGTCGTACGCTGGGTGTGCGTAGCAGCGATGATGCCGCGACGATTAAGCGCGCCTACCGTAAACTCATGAACGAGCATCATCCCGATAAGCTGGTCGCCAAGAAGCTGTCGCCGAGGATGATGGAGATGGCCAAGCGCAAAGCGCAGGATATTCAGGCGGCCTATGAACTGTTGAAAAGCGCGAATCAGACAAAATAATCCGCATCTTTCCCTTCTTGTTACTTCCCCGTTTTACCGCTCTACCAAATCCGATTTGCAAATGCCGTCGCACGTTTGCCTTAGAAATCCGCTTCGCAGCGAAAGTGCATCGGGGTATTGAACGCGGGATGCGTGATAGCCAATTCTTGTGCGTGCAGTAACAGGCGGGGCGCCATTGCTTTAGCATCAGGATGGGCATAAAAGCCATCGCCGAGGATAGGGTGGCCTAGCGCGAGCAGATGGACGCGCAGTTGGTGGGATCGGCCGGTAATCGGCATCAGCTTGACGCGCGTCGTACCGTCATCGTCGCGTGAGAGCACCTGATATTCTGTCTGTGCCGCTTTGCCTGTTTCAAAACAGACTTTCTGTTTTGGGCGGTTCGGCCAGTCACAGATCAGCGGAAGATCGATGACGCCTTCATCCTGTTCCATATGCCCCCAAACGCGGGCAAGGTAGGATTTCTTCGGTTCACGCTCGCGAAACTGTCGCTTTAATTCACGCTCGGCGGCTTTTGTGAGTGCGACGGCAATGACGCCGCTGGTCGCCATGTCCAGACGATGAACGGATTCGGCCGTTGGGTAGTCAGCTTGAATGCGGCTCATGACGCTATCTTTGTGTTCTGGCGCACGGCCGGGAACCGACAGTAGACCGCTGGGTTTATTCACCACCATGATGTGCTGATCCTGGTAAAGAATATGCAACCAAGGATCGGTAGGCGGATTATAGGGTTCCATCGGAGCACCTTCAGACAACATATAATGTGTGATATTAGGGAGAACACGGGGATGAGGTTCCCGCAGGGAGACCTCGCCCCGTGGTATGCCCGTGTATCTCGATTTTGCAAACAACGTGTCTTTATAACAGCGGTATGAGGTTTATGCCTATACCGCTGCCAGAAACGTTTATTGGTGTGTCACCACCACCAGACGGATTGCATCCAGACGCCAGTTGGCTTCGTGCAGATTGCTCAGCACTTGCTCACGCTGATTTTCCAGTGCAGTCAGCTCGTCTTCACGAATGTTAGGGTTAACCGCTTTCAGCGCTTCCAGACGCTCCAACTCACGGCGCAATTGCAGATCAGCCTGCTCCTGGGCTTCGGCGATGAGCTGGCGCGCCTGCGTTTCCACCAGCGCTTCCGCCTGTTGCAGCATCGCGTGAACGTCGGCCTGTACCGCATTCACCAGCTTGCTGGACGTATGACGGTTTACTGCGTTGAGCTGGCGGTTGAAGCTCTCAAACTCAACCTGAGCCGCTAGGTTGGTCCCTTTACGATCCATGAGCAGGCGAACCGGCGTGGGTGGCAGGAAACGGGTCAGTTGCAGGTGTTTTGGCGCCTGTGCTTCTACCACGTAAACCAGTTCAGCCAGCAGTGTGCCGACCGGCAGGGCTTTATTTTTCAGCAACGACACCGCACAGCTTCCGGTATCGCCGGACAGCACCAGATCGAGCCCGTTACGGATCAGCGGGTGCTCCCAACTGATAAACTGCGCATCTTCGCGGGAAAGTGCCTGATCGCGATCAAAAGTGATCGTGCAGCCATCCTGCGGCAGGCCTGGGAAATCCGGCACCAGCATATGATCGGAAGGCGTCAGGACGATCAGATTATCGCTGCGATCTTCCTGATTGATGCCAACAATATCAAACAGGTTCAGCGCGAATGTCACCAGATTGACGTCATTATCCTGCTCGGCAATAGCCTGCGCCAACTGCTGGGCCTGCTCGCCACCGTTAGAATGCATTTCCAGCAGACGATCGCGGCCTTGTTCAAGCTGTTGTTTCAGGTTGTCGTGCTGTTGGCGGCAGGTGTGAATAAATTCATCCAGCCCTTGCTGTTCACCGACGGTCGTCATGCGTTCGATCAACTGTGTATGGTGGGCATCATAGATGGTGCGACCTGTCGGGCAGGTGTGCTCAAATGCGTCCAACCCTTCGTGATACCAGCGCACCAGCATGGCCTGTGCGGTATTTTCCAGATACGGCACCAGAATCTGAATTTCTTTTGCCTGCCCGATACGGTCCAGACGACCAATACGCTGTTCCAGTAGGTCGGGGTTGAATGGCAGATCGAACATCACTAAATGGCTAGCGAACTGGAAGTTACGGCCTTCGGATCCGATCTCTGAACAGATCAGTACCTGTGCGCCTTCTTCTTCAGAAGCAAAATAGGCGGCGGCGCGGTCACGTTCCAGAATCGACAGACCTTCATGGAAGACGGCGGCGCGGATCGCTTCACGCGTACGCAGCACTTGCTCCAGCTGTAGCGCCGTGGCGGCCTGCGCACAGATCACCAACACTTTTTCATCACGGTTGGCGGTCAGGTAGTTCAGTAACCATTCCACGCGCGGGTCGAAGTTCCACCAGGTGGCATCGTCCCCTTCGAGCTGTTGATAAATTTGTTCCGGGTACAGCATGTCGCGGGCGCGCACTTCCAGCGTCTTATTCGCGTTCATAATGCCGGACACTTTAATCGCCGTTTGGTACTGCGCCGGCAACGGCAGGCGGATTTGATGCAGGATACGCTGCGGGAAACCTTTAACCCCCTGACGCGTGTTACGGAACAACACGCGGCTGGTGCCGTGGCGATCCATCAGCATGGCGATCAATTCCTGACGCGCTTTCTGATTGTCATCGCTGTCGCTGTTGATGGCTTTTAGCAGCGGCTCGATATCCTGTTCGCCCAACAGATCGCTCAGCGCATTCAGTTCAGCCGTTTGGGCTTTTTCGCCCGCTAACAGCAGCGTGACGGCATCGGCGACCGGACGATACTGCTGCTGTTCGGCAACGAATTCTTGGTAATCGTGGAAACGGTTGGGATCGAGCAGGCGTAAACGCGCAAAGTGGCTCTGTTGACCAAGCTGTTCCGGCGTTGCAGTTAAAAGCAGAACGGCAGGCGTGGCGCGTGCCAGCGTTTCAATGGCCTGATATTCGGGGCTAGGGCTTTCTTCGCTCCAGACCAGATGGTGAGCTTCATCCACCACCAGCAGGTCCCAGTCGGCATTGACGAGCTGCGCAAAGCGCTGGGCGCTGCGTTGCACAAACCCCAGTGAGCAGATGACCAACTGTTCGGTTTCAAACGGATTGCTGCTGTCCAGCTTGGCTTCGGCATAGCGCTCGTCGTCAAACAGTGAGAACAGCAGGTTAAAGCGGCGCAGCATTTCGACCAGCCACTGATGTTGCAGAGTTTCCGGCACGACAATCAGCACGCGACTGGCACGACCTGCCAGCAACTGCTGGTGGATGATCATCCCAGCTTCAATGGTTTTCCCTAGACCAACTTCGTCCGCCAGCAAGACGCGCGGTGCGTGACGTTGGCCGACTTCATGGGCGATATGCAACTGATGGGGGATAAGGCTGGCCCGCATGCCGCGCAATCCGACCTGCTGCTGTAGCGCCTGTTCGTTCTGATGCTTGCGGGCGCGATAGCGCAGGGCAAAGCGATCCATACGATCGATCTGCCCGGCGAACAGGCGATCTTGCGGTTTATTGAACGTCAGTTTGCTGTCCAGAAAGACTTCACGCAGTTCCGCCGACGTTTCATCGTCCAGGCGTTGGCCGCAATACACCAGCAACCCTTTTTCTTCTCGCACGTCATCGACTTTAAGCTGCCAGCCTTCATGGCTGGTGACGGTGTCGCCGGGGTTGAACATCACGCGGGTGATGGGGGCGTCGCTGCGGGAATAAAGTCGGTTTTCACCGCTGGCAGGGAAAAGCAGCGTTATCATACGCGTATCGACGGCAACAACCGTTCCCAGTCCAAGTTCGCTTTCCGTATCGCTGATCCAGCGCTGACCAAGTGTAAAAGGCATAAATTCTTAGCTCGATGTTCGTCTGTGTCGGGGGAATGTCTGATTACATTACCGAGTGCTGATAATGTTACTGATGTAAATTCAGAAAGGGCGTTATGGTAATGGATGACGGTGCGTTCGTCACCCCTCAAACTTGCGGTATCGCGAATTAACGACGTTTAAAACAGGCCCATCTGGCCTGTTATCCGTGTAGCAAAATCATCATGCAAGAAAGGCAGAATGGCGTCTGCGACCGGCTGGAGCTGGCGTTCGACATAATGCTGATAATCCAACGGCGAATGCTGGGTTTCCAGCGGTTCGGGGCCGTTGACGGTCATCACATAGCTGATCCAGCCGCCGTTTTGGTATTGCAGCGGTCGGCCTTGCTGGCGGTTATAGTCATCGGCGATTTTTGCGGCTCTGGCGTGGGGCGGCACGTTGCGCTGGTAATCATCTAGCCGGCGGCGTAAGCGTTTACGGTAGATCAGCAGATCGTCGAACTCCCCGTTTAGGGTGCGATCGACGTAATCCCGTAGCCAGTCCTGATACGGCTGCTGCTGAAAAATCAGCAGATAGAGCTGCTGTTGAAACTGTTGCGCCAGCGGTGTCCAGTCGGTCCGCACGGTTTCCAACCCTTTGAATACCATTCTTTCGCCTTGTGGCGTGTCGATGAGCCCAGCGTAGCGCTTTTTGCTGCCTTGCTCGGCACCGCGAATGGTGGGCATCAGAAAACGGCGAAAATGCGTTTCAAACTCCAATTCTAGCGCGCTGGTCAACTGCAAGGTGTCTTGCAGGTGCTGTGTCCACCAGTGGTTAACGTGCTGTACCAGCGCGTTGCCAATCTTTGCAGCTTCTTCTTCGCGATGTGCGTGTTTCAGCCAGACGAATGTGGAGTCGGTATCGCCATAAATCACTTGATAGCCTTGTTCTTCGATCAGTTCGCGCGTTTTGCGCATGATTTCATGGCCGCGTAGGGTAATGGAAGAGGCGAGACGCGGATCGAAGAAACGGCAGCCTGTCGCGCCCAGCACGCCGTAAAAGGCATTCATGATGATCTTCAACGCCTGCGACAGCGGTTTGTTGCTGGCGCGCTTCGCGGCTTCGCGCCCTTGCCAAATTTGCTCGACAATCGCGGGCAGGCAGTGCTGTTCACGGGAGAACCATGCGCCGCGAAATCCGGGGACGGCGTGCTGCGCGTCTGGATTTTGTGTTCCCGCCGCCAGCCCGACTGGGTCGATCAGAAAGGTGCGAATAATGGAAGGGTAGAGGCTCTTGTAATCCAGCACGAGCACCGAATCATACAGGCCGGGGCGCGAATCCATCACAAATCCACCAGGGCTGGCTTCAAGCGCGACATCGCCCAGATTGGGTGCCACGTAACCCATGCGGTGCATGCGCGGTAAATAAAGGTGGGAAAAGGCGGCAACGGAACCGCCGCTGCGGTCAGCCGCCAGCCCCGTGACGCTGGCACGCTCCAGCAAGAACGGCAGCAACTCGGTTTTGTCGAAAATACGTGTGACCAGCTCGCAGTCTTGCAGGTTATAGCGCGCGAGCGCGGGCTTATCTTCGGCAAAACGTCGGTCAATCTCATCCATCCGCTGATAGGGTGTGTCGATGGCTTTACCTTCTCCCAGCAGCGACTGTGCGACAAATTCCAGACTAAACGACGCAAAATTCCACGTCGCGGATTTGAGCGCGTCAATGCCGTCGATAATCAGGCGACCTGTGGCGCTGGCAAAAAAATGCCCTTGTTTAAAGCCGTGCTCCCGCCACTCCAGCGCCTGCCCGTTACGCCCCAGCCTGAGTGGAATGTTGTAGCGCTCGGCATGCTTCTGTAAAACGCGCAGGTCAAACTGCACCAGATTCCAACCGATAATGGCATCGGGATCGTGCTGCTGCATCCAGACATTCAGCTTTTCCAGCAATAGCGGGCGGCTGGCGACGTACTCCAGCGTAAAATTCTCGTGTTCGGTAGGTGTGCCATTCGGCGGGCCAAGCATGTAAACCTGACGCTGCCCGCAACCTTCCAGCCCGATGCAGTAAAGCTCGCCGTGGCGGTTGGTTTCGATATCCAAAGACACCAGCCTGAGTGTCGGGCGGTAATCGGGATGAGGTTTCATACGAGCGTCCGTCAGCAGCTTACCCGACGTGGGCGTACCGCTAAACCACACCGGTGCCGTGATAAAGCGCTCCATCAGAAAACGTTCTGTCGGGCGAATATCCGCTTCGTAGACCTGAACGCCGCTTTCACGCAGCAATTTTTCTAGCCGTAGCAACTGCCGGTATTGTGGGCAATACAGCCCCAATAGCGGCTGATGGTGGAAATCCTGCATGGCGAGCGGTTTTAACTGCCAGCGTTTTTCTTGCTGTAAGAGCGTTCTTGCGCGGGCTTCCTGCTGAGCGGGAATAAAGGCTACGGCCTGCTGTGGCGGCAGACGTACTAGCAGCGGGCCCTCATCGGTGGCCAGCCAGAATTCAACCTGCGTACCAGCTGGCGTGTCATTCCAGTGGCGGGTCAGTAGAAACCCCTGACGAACCTGAGTCACTAAGCGGCCTTTTATAGCAAGCGGGATAAGAAAGGATTGTGGGGTTAAGTATGGTTATTTATACAGGTGATGTCCAGCAACATCACCTATGATAGAGACGCGTCGTTTTAGGTTAACGCTTGTTGCCGAAAGCAGACACCACGCGATTGCGGCCTTCCTGTTTAGCTTGATACAGCGCTTCATCCGCCAACTTGAAGGCTCGTTCGATCGACATATCATGGACGTCCGGTTCCCACAGGGCAACGCCTAATGAGATGGTCACATTGCCCACAACAGGAATAGTTGCTTCCTCCATGCGCTGCCGCAAGCGTTCAGCAATGTTGAGTGCGGTGTCGAGGTCGGTTTCCGGCAGCAGAATCAAAAATTCTTCACCGCCACTGCGGCACAGAATGTCGGAATCGCGTGAGCTGGTACGAATAAGCTGTGAGAGATAGCGAATGACATTATCGCCGACATCATGACCGTAGGTATCATTGATACGTTTGAAGCGATCGATATCCATGGCGATGATCGAAAAGCTTTTTTGCCCCATTTGCCAGTAGCGCAGAACGCTATCCAATCCACGGCGATTGAGCAGTTCGGTCATCGGGTCTGAGTGTGCCTCCGAACGTAACTTACCAATTTTGCGCTGAAGTAAATCGATGCCGAGCAGCATAGCCTGTTTAAGCTGAGAGGCCTCGAAATACCAGGAAGGAATATTTCTGATGTCGTCGGAGACATCCGTCGCATCCATCTTATTGGCGCTGCGCGCCAGCAGCCACAGCGGCTGGGCGATGAGCCGGGCAAGCAGCCAAACGCAGAAGATAGTTAAAAGTGCGAGAGGGAGCGTGTGGCGCAACACATTTATCATCAGGCCATCCAGCGGCTTCAACGTAATGTCCGTTGGACGGAGCGCGACAATCTGCCACTGCGAAGTCGATTCAACGGCATAGCCCGCTAACATTTTTTCGCCCAGATAGTTCAGCATGTGCTGGCTACCGTTCTTCTCATGCAGGACATCGATCTTCAGGTTATTGGTCTCTGTTTTACCAATTCGTTCGATATCGCGGTGATACAGCATTCTTCTGTTCTTATCAGTGACGTAAATATAAGAACCGTCGCGATAATAATGTTTGTCTAACAGCGTATTGAGAACGCTAGGCTGCTTGAGATAGATCGATCCACCAATAAACCCTTTGTAACGGCCATCTTGCGTGAAGATCGGCGAAGATATCAGCACAATGAAGTTATTGGCGGCAGACACATAGGGTTGGCTGATAAGCGGCTGCTTTTCTCGTAAGGCTTCGAGTGCGCCTTCGGTGGTCAGGCTTCTCCCAATCAATTGAAACGTATCGGGTGAGGTGGCTCTGACGATACCTTTTTCATCAGCAATCACGACAGAGTTGAAATTGCTGGTCTGTAGCCGCAGGCGGTCGGCTTCTTTAAGCAGGCTGGCCTTATCATCCATCTGGGTGGCGACGATATTGGCGCTGTAGGCTAACTGCTGCTGGGCTTCTTTAAAGAAAGAGTGGGTCATCGCTGCGAGCTTAGTGGCATAAACTCGGTTGGCTTCAAGCGTGTTATCAATCAACAACTCTCGTTGGACGCGGTAGCTGGCATAAAAACTGTTTGCCAGCGTCACCAAGGCGCTTGCCACTGCTAAGAGTAGGATAAGACGTCGTAATCCGAACTGTTTGAATAGTTTAAAAAACTTGAATTGTTTAAAAAACATAGTAGCACCGTGGCAAAAAATGACCGCTATCATAAGTGTTGGCGCCCAGAGGTGCAAAAAATTGACCAACAATCAGGAGTTGACGGCTTCTGCTATGATCCAGACAATCCTTGTTTTTATAAAATATGGGTAGGTTTATGGAAGCGTGGCTGGATCATCTGGTTACCCAATCGCTAGCGTATTCACTGATCGCCGTCATGCTGGTTGCCTTTCTCGAATCTCTGGCTTTGGTCGGGCTGCTGTTGCCGGGAACGGTGATGATGGCAACGCTGGGAACGCTTATCGGCAGTGGGCAAATGGGGCTTTACCCTGCGTGGGCGGCAGGGATTATCGGTTGTCTGCTAGGAGACTGGATTTCCTATTTTATTGGCATGCGTTTTAAGGCGCCGCTGCATAACTGGTCTTTCCTGAAAAAGCATCAGGCATTACTGAGTAAAACCGAATATGCCCTGTATCAGCACCCGATGCCGACGATACTGATCGGGCGTTTTGTCGGCCCGACGCGTCCGCTCATCCCGATGGTGGCGGGGATGCTGGGGTTACCGCCTTATAAATTTGCCGTGCCGAATATCATTGGCTGCCTGCTGTGGCCGCCGGCCTATTTCTTACCGGGCATTTTGGCTGGCGTGGCGATTGATATTCCTGCGGGAACAAACAGCGCAGGATTTAAGTGGCTGTTGCTGATTACTGCCATCATGGTGTGGGGCGCAGGTTGGTTAAACTGGCGCTGGTGGCGCAGTGATAAGCGTAAACATCACGACTGGTTTAGCAGAAAGATGCCGCTCAGACGTCTGCGTTGGGTGGCGCCTGGCGTGTCCATAGCGGCAGTCGCGTTGTTGATCGTGTTGATTCAGCATCCGCTGATGCCGGTTTATCGTCATCTGCTGTGGCAGGTATTAAACGGGTAAGCGTGTTAAACGGGTAAGCGTGGGCTGGCCGGGAAAGACCCGGCCAAATTATTTATATCGCGGTAACATTCACTAGCGGTAAAATTCGGCGACCTGCTCGAAAATACGCATTTCTTCACCGTGGCGACGAACCTGAAGGACGTCCTCCAGCTTTTCCACCTGACTGATCATCTGCTGTAGTCGCTGGTCATCTTTAACCAGTAGCCAGATGCGACTTTCCTCGCCGTTGGCCAGCGGCATACACAGAATGCCTTCCACGTTAAATGCCCGGCGGGCAAACAGGCCGCAAACGTGTGACATGACGCCGGGGTGGTTGCGCACAGAGAGTTCCAGCGTGACCTGATTTGACGTTACTGGTGTTAACGACATTGCTTGTGTTAGCGACATTTGTTGAGTGGACATAGTCATTAATCTCCGATCATATCGATGTTTGCTGCGCCCGGTGGCACCATCGGGAAAACTTTCTCATTGGCGTCAATGCGTACGTGGATCAACGCGGGTCCCGGTTGATTCAGTATCTCCTGCAACGCGGCCTGTGGGTCGGCGGCTGCGTTCAGATCGCAGGTCGCAAAGCCAAAACCTGCGGCAATCGCGAGGAAATTTGCACTGTAACGGTAATCTGCAGCGAAAATGCGCTGCTGGAAAAACAGATCCTGCTGCTGATGAACCAGACCGAGTGACTGGTTGTTCATCAGAACGATTTTGACGTTAAGGCCTTCTTCTGCCGCAGTTGCCATTTCCTGAATGTTCATCATCAGGCTGCCATCTCCAGAGAAGCACACCACGGTGCGCTCAGGTTCCGCCAACGCTGCGCCAACTGCCGCAGGCAAGCCAAAGCCCATCGTCCCAAGCCCGCCTGATGTCAGCCACTGACGTGGACGCCGCAGCGGATAAGATTGAGCGACCCACATTTGGTGCTGACCGACATCGGTTGCGATGATGGCATCATCCGTCAGCGCCTGCGCCGTTGCCTGTACCAGTCCATAATGGCTTAAAGGATCGTCAGCGTTCGGCATGTTGAACGGGAATTCCTCTTGCAGCCCGCTAACGGTGGTGCGCCATACGTCACGCGGTTGCGGCGTAATCTGTGGCAGCAACTGATCCAGCGCCTGTGCGACATCCGCGTTGATCGCCACGTGCGGTTGGCGGATCTTGCCCAATTCGGCGGGATCGATATCGATGTGAATGATGCTGGCCTGCGGGCAAAACTGTTCCGCTTTACCAATCGCACGATCGTCAAAACGCGCACCCAGCACAATTAACAAATCTGCCTGCTGTAAGATCAGATTGGTTGATCGTGCGGCGTGCATCCCCAACATCCCGAGCGACAGCGGGTGATCGACGGGCATCGCACCCAGCGCCATCAGCGTCATGGTGGTTGGCAGGTTGGAACGCTCCGCCAGTTGAACCGCCTGTTCGTGCGCGGCGCTGCTAATGATTCCACCGCCCAGATAGAGTACCGGACGCTGAGCCGCGTTAATCATCGCTGCCGCCTGTTCGATTTTCTGCTGTGCAATCGCAGGAGGCGTATCAAGAGGGAAAATATCTGGCAGCGTATTCAGCTCAATGGTTGCAGTCTGGATGTCTTTTGGAATATCGATCCACACTGGGCCTGGGCGGCCCGACTGCGCGATGCGAAAGGCTTCCGGGATCACGCGCGGCAGTTCGTTGATGTCGCGAACCAGATAGTTATGTTTGGTGACGGGAATAGAGATGCCGTAGGTGTCGACTTCCTGAAACGCATCGGTACCGATCATACTGGAAGGCACCTGACCGGTGATACACACCAGCGGGATCGAATCCAGTTTGGCATCGGCGATGGCGGTGAGCAGGTTGGTCGCCCCCGGCCCACTGGAAGCCATACAAACCGCCGCGCGTCCGCTGGCGCGCGCCATGCCTTGAGCCATAAATCCAGCGCCTTGTTCGTGACGAGCCAGCACATGGCGGATAGTCTTGCTTTGACCCAGTGCATCATATAACGGCAGCGCCGCACCGCCGGGAATACCCGCTACGGTGGTGATGCCCTGCTGTTCGAGCAGCCGAACAATTAACTGAGCGCCTGTATAACGCATGCTTACATCCTTCATCAGGGCCGGTGCGGTGTCGGAGCGGGGAGGGTAAAAACAAGAAACCCCGCTCGGCTTGCGCCGGCGGGGTTTGAGAATCTTCGATTCGGAACCCGTTACGGCGCGCTGCCGACGACGACCACGACTGCCACGCGCACGACGACGACCGCGTCAACATGCGCGGTGCTTAGTAGTGCTGAAGTGGAAGAAGAGTAGTGCGTCACGGGAATCCTATTTACTTATGTACTGTTATTTATGGTCGGGTGTTGTATTCGAATGAATCATCAATCGACAATTTATATAAGCACAGCAGTACAAAAAGACACAATACCTACAAGGGATAAAAACTGAATATGTCGAACTGGTCACAGTATATTGAGAATTGCACAGTGTGATTACCGCCTGATTTTTCGCCGTATAACCGAGAGAAGCGTGACTGTTTTCACAATTGGAACAGGGTTTCAATGTTATAAATTATAAAATAATCATTGAGATAGTGGGTGGTGATAAATGGGCGTGTCCCGAGCGGTAGGGAAAGGCGTATTAAGCGGTATCTTATTGATGACAATGGGTATCGGTACGGTGATGGCCTGTCAGGCTGGCCCTGCCAACGAATGGAAACGGGGTATTGAACAGCAGCGTCAGGCGGATTTGGGCAATGGCTGTTATCTCAATCCGATTATTGCGGGCGATCATCCTGACCCCACGATTATCAAAGACGGGGATGATTATTACATGACGTTCTCGTCATTTGACGACATCCCCGGGCTGCTGATTTGGCATTCACGCGATTTAGTGAACTGGGAACCGCTTGGCCCCGCGATCACGACGCCTGTCGATGCAATCTGGGCTCCGGATTTGGTGAAACACGACGGCAAATATTATATCTACTTCACCACGAACCGGATTATTGACGCCAAAGGAACGAAAAAGAAAACGCTGTATGTGATCACCGCCGATAATATCCGTGGCCCGTGGACGCCACCGAAAGACACGGGCTTGAAAAACCCGGCCAGCGATCCCGGCCACGTCGTAGGAGAGGATGGCAAACGTTACATCTTTATGTCTGGCGGTAATCGCGTGCAATTAACGGACGATGGGCTGTCGACGGTCGGCGACATGGCGGTGGTTTATCAGGGATGGCAGTACCCAGAAGAGTGGGATGTGGAAAGCTTCTCGCAGGAAGGGCCGAAGATGCTGCGCCACGGCGACTACTTCTACATGGTGCTGGCGGAAGGTGGCACGGCTGGGCCACCAACTGGGCATATGGTGATTGCCGCACGTTCCAAATCGATCAACGGGCCGTGGGAAAACTCGCCGCATAATCCGATTATCCGCACGCAGGATCGTTCAGAGAAGTGGTGGTCGCGCGGCCATGCGACGCTGATCGAAGGACCGGATAAAAATTGGTACATGGTGTATCACGGCTATGAGAACGGTTTTATGACGCTGGGGCGGCAGGCGATGCTGGAGCCGATTGTCTGGGGCGATGACGGCTGGTTTACGTCTGCCGGATTCGATACCGGTAAGCCGATTCACAAGCCGACAGGGGGCGAAGCGGTGCCGCACGGTATCGGCTGGTCTGATAGCTTTACCGACGAGAAATTTCCGGCACGCTGGCATTTTTACCGTGCCAATGCGGAAGAACTGAAACGGGTTACGCTTAGCGACGGCAAGCTGCACTTGAAGGCAAAAGGTACGTCGCCGAAAGACAGCGCGCCGCTGACGATGATCCCCGGCGATCAGGCTTACCAGATTGAAGTGACGGCGAATTTTTCCCCTGGCGCACAGGCGGGTTTACTGCTGTTCTACAACGCGAAGCTGTACGTCGGGCTGTCGTTTAATCAGGATGGCACCGTCATGCACCGCTATGGGCTGGAAAGAGCAGAGAAGAAATTGCCGCATATTACGGGCAATGAGGTACAGATTCGGATGAAAAACGATCGCCATATCGTGACGTTTTACACCCGAACGTCAGATCAGGAAGCGTGGAAGAAATACCCAGTGCAGATGGAAGTCTCCGGCTACCATCACAACGTTGCGTATGACTTCCTCAGTCTGCGGCCTGCCCTGTATGCGTCGGGCGAGGGCGAGGTCACATTCAGCAACCTGCGCTATCAGGCGTTGCCTTAATTCCTCAATCCGCAGACGGACGTGAAATTCCCAGGATGGCGGCTGCTTCAGCGCTGCCATCCTGTAGCGCCTGAGTCGGCCCGTCATAATAAATCTGTCCGTCCACGATCAGCACCGTACGTTTTGCGATCCGCATGGCATCATCCAGATTGTGGGACACCATCAACAGCGTGAATTCACGCTCCTGACACACACTTTCAACCAGATCGAGCATTTCCTGCCGCAGCGCCGGATCGAGAGCCGAGAACGGTTCATCCAGCAGCAGAATGGGCTGGTGACGAACCAGACAGCGTGCCAATGCCGCGCGCTGGCGCTGCCCGCCGGACACCTGCGACGGCAGACGATCCAGAAGATCCGCCAGACCGACCCGATCGGCGATCTGCCGTAGCGTCTCGCGCTGTGCAGCACTCAGTCGCAGGCCGGGATGGAGCCCCAGCGCGATGTTCTGTCCGATCGTCAGGTGAGGAAACAGGTTATTTTCCTGAAACAGAATTGAAACCGGCCGTTTCGCGGGAGGCGTCTCGCGGTGAGAAGCGCCGTTCAGCAACAACTCGCCACTGTCTGCCATCAGGAAACCGGCAATCAGATTCAGCAGCGTACTTTTCCCTGCGCCACTGGGGCCGAGGATGGCGATGCGCTCGCCCGGCTTGACGTGAAAATCAAAACGCATGGGCAAGTGCTGATAAAAGTAGGTCAATTTCTCAAGCGCGATCATGACGGCCTGCCAGTTTCTCAATCAGGGTAAATAACATAAAGCACAGCAGCATTAAGAGCAGCGCCGTGACTGCGCCGTCGGCGCTGCGATAGGAACCAATTTGCTGGTACAGGTAGAACGGCAGCGTGCGGAACTGCTCATTGCCGAACAGCGCAATAACGCCGAAATCACCAATCGACAGCACGCAGGCAAAGGCTAACGCCTGCGCCAGCGGCTGTTTCAGCGCGGCGAGTTCGATCAGCTTCAATCGCTGCCAGCCGCGAATATCCAGTGATGTGCAGAGTCGGTTGTAACGTTCGGCGACGTCCAGCATCGGGTTCTCCAGCACTTTGATCGCATAGGGAATCGCCATCAGCGCATTAGTGAGCACCACCAGCGCGTAGGGGGATTGCGGTAGCCCGATGCTGTTATTCAGCAGGAGGAAAAAGCCGGTTGCCAGCACAATGCCCGGCATGGCGAGGATGAGCATACCGCTCAGGTTCATCAACTGCCCGTAGAGTGGTTTTTGGCGTAATTTTAGCTCGCGACTGCTCCAGAGCAACATCATGGTCAGTACCAGACACAGGAGCCCCGCACCCAGAGCAATACGCAGCGAGGTCAACAGCGTTTGCCAGAGCACAGGTTGTTGCAGCACAGTAACCAACGAGCGGTTCACGCCATCGACCACGACGGCCAGCAAGGGAGGGATGACTAACAGCAACAGCGCGCCAATCAGCAGGCCATCGATGAGGCGGCTTAAAGCGCTGTCCTGCGGATTGCGCCAAGTAAGCTGCTGTGTGCTGCCAACGGGCAGAATACGCCCTAGCCGCTGGCTCAGCAGCACCAAACCCAGACAGCAAACCATCTGAATTAACGCCAGCAGCGCCGCGCGTGCCGGATCGTAATCAAAGCTTAATGCCTGATAGATAGCCAGCTCAATCGTCGTTGCCTGTGGGCCGCCGCCCAGCGACAGCACCGTCGCAAAGCTGGCAAAACAGAGCATAAAAATCAGTGCGCCGGTCGGTAAAATCTGTCGGCGCAGGGCGGGCCACTCCAGCAGACGGAAATGCTGCCAGCTGTTCATGCCCAGATTTGCAGCCAACTGACGCTGTTCGGTGGCGATGCCTTCCAGCGACTGCAACAGCAATCGGGTTGCCAGCGGCAGATTGAAGAACACGTGCGCCAGCAGGATGCCCTGCAATCCATAGGGAGAAAATGTGTATTTCAGGTCAAACCAGCCCAGCGCGGAGGCCAACCAGCCTTGTCTACCATATACGCTGAGCAGGCCAAAAACGGCTACCAGCACGGGCAGCACCAGCGTCATCGCGCACAGGCGCAGCAGCCAGCGGTAGCCGGGAAAGCGTCGTCGATACAGCGCTCTGGCGAGAAAAATGGCCGGGACGGTAGAAAACAGTGCAGAGAGAAAAGCCTGCCAGAAGGTAAACCGAATGACATGCCAGAGATAGCTGTCATGCCATAGCGTGCGCCACTGGCTTTCGGGCGCCTGTAGCCACAGGGCACCGAAAGCCAGTGCGGCAACGGAAATTAACAGCGTGGTGGCCAGTAGCCCCGGCCACAGACGTCCGCCGATTAGTGGCTGACGGCGCGTTGCCATGCCTGAATCCACTGCGTCCTTTGGTCAGCCACTTCCTGCGCGCTGAACTGCATGGCTTTTTCCGGCACCGCGAGCGTGGCGAAGCCTGCTGGCAGATCGGTTTTAACCGCCGGATACATCCAGTTCGTAGTTGGGATTGCCTGTTGGAAGGTTGGGCTCAGAATGAACTGCATAAAGCGTTTCGCCAGTTCGGGATTCTTGCTGGACGCCAGTTGCCCAGCGATTTCAATTTGCAGATAGTGCCCTTCACTGAAGGTCGCTGCCGCGTAGTTGTCTTTCTTCTCTTCAATGATGTGGTAGGCCGGCGATGTGGTATAGCTCAGCACCAGATCCGCTTCCCCTTTCAGGAACAGACCGTAGGCTTCGCTCCAGCCTTTGGTGACGGTGACGGTTTTCTTCGCCAACTTCTGCCAAGCTTGCGGCGCATCATCGCCGTACACTTTCTGCATCCATAGCAGCAGACCCAGCCCCGGGGTACTGGTGCGAGGATCCTGATAGATCACTTTCCACGGCTCGTTGCTGTACACCAGCTCATGCAGGCTTTTCGGCGGGTTCTTCAGCGTGTTTTTGTTATACACAAACGCGAAATAGCCGTAGTCGTAAGGGACGAAAGTCTTGTTGTTCCAACCGCCCGGCACCGTGACGGCACGGGTGTCCTGATTGTGCGGCGCAAACAGGCCGGTTTGTTCCGCCGCCTGCAACAGGTTGTTGTCCAGCCCCAGAATGATATCCGCTTTGCTGTTTTTACCTTCCATACGCAACCGGTTCAGCAGTGAGGCACCATCTTCCAACGCGACGAAATTCAGTTCGCACTCGCACTCTTTTTCAAACGCGGTCTTGATGACAGGGCCTGGACCCCACTCGGAAGCGAATGAGTCATAGGTATATACGGTAAGCGTAGGCTTGGCGAACGCCGAAGCTGAGAGTAGTAGCAGGCAAGACAGGCTGGTTTTCAGCACGGTGGCTGAACGCGGTAATAATTGATTTAACACTTTGCACTCCTGAGAATCATAGGGTGGCAAAGGACTTCGAGGCAGCAATGAGCCGCACTCTCAAATCCCTTCGCCGGTATTAACCGGATCAGGTTCGACGGGTATCTTCTCAGCGAAAAATCTTCCGCACCCCGTTGAGAACGGCACATTGTAAAGGGTTAAGCCGCGTAGCGAAAGGTTGTCAGCATTCCGGCGGAGCAAACCAGGCAGATTTAAAATCAAACCAGCCCAGCATGTTCATCCTGACCCCGCGCATGCTGCGCTGTCCCTGAAGCTGTAACCAGTGATGCAGAAGAGGGTGCAGTTGGCCACTGGCGATCAGCTTTTCACACCACTCTGCCATCGGCAGCGTGTGGTCACGCCACTGCTGCGCGTCCGCGTGCAGATCGTCATTCAGACAGTGTTGCGCCAGCGGGAGTTCGTAGAGCATCGCGAACAGGGAGAATTCGATCGGCAGGTAACAATTCAGGCTACCAAACCAAATATCGCTGTCGGCATTGCCTTGATACCAGTCTTCGTAGCTGACCGTCTGAATATGTAATGTGACGCCATGTTGTGCCAGCAGCGTGCGCATTATCTCGCTTAATATCCGATATTCAGGGTGTGCCTGATAGAACGTGAGCGTGACGTCCGTCAGCCCTTTGGGAAGGGATTGCGGCACATCGGGGTGATGATGGTGCCAGCGCGGCAGCAAACTGTAGGCGGGCGACCAGTCACGCTGGTTGCTGGTGTTAGCGTGGTTGAGTAGCGAAATTGGGTTAAAGACCTGCCTGAGCCATCTCTGAGCTTCCGGCCGTGATGCTAACGGCGAACGCTTATCGAACAACAGGAAATAGCCACCTTCTTCCATCCGGCTTTCCAGCTGTTCGTGACGAGAATTGTCAGACTGGAGTTGGATAGATACCGGCATTTCCTCCGGTTCGTCCGGTAGTACCCAGATATTGACCTCATCAATCAGCGCTCGATAGCCAAAATAGTCATCGAAGGCACGAATTTTCAATTGATTACGGTTATTACGTACCACGGCATACGGGCCAGTGCCGATCGGGTGCTGGGCAAAATCCGGTAGCGTTTGCCACTCTTGCGGTAAGATCATGGCGTGCACGCTGCCTAATAACCACGGTAGCCAGTTATCCGAGCGGTGTAGCCGAATATCAATCACGAAGGGCATTGGCGAGGTGACGGCTTCAATATGAGAAAAAAGCGGGAGCGGAATAAGGCGAGAGAGTGACGTGGTGATGTCGTCCATCGTGAGTTCTCGGCCATGGTGAAAACGGATTGCCGGGCGCAGGTAGAAGCGCCAATGCAGGGGGGAAAGACTCTGCCAGTGATGAGCCAGATCGGGTTCAATTTCCCCGTTTTCCTCATTTATAGTGGTGAGTCCGCTGAAAATTTGCCGTGCGATGTGCATTTCTGAACGCCGTAGCGCCGAACCGGGCAGTAAATTGCGTAACGGACGGTAATAGAGGATGCGCAGAATATGCTTTCCTTGCCGGAAACTCCGCCCAAGATGGGCGAGTAACATCTGACGTACGGCTTCTTTATCACCCACCAACTGTACCAACTGCTCAATGCGATCCTGTTCCAGTAGATCCTCGGCCCGCTGCTGCTGGAGGGCTAATCCGGTATACACAAAAGAAAGCTGCGAACGTTTCCCTCTTCCGGCTTCTGCCTGCCACACGAGCCAGCCTTCTTGTTGCATGGCGTTCAGCAGTGAGCGGATATGGCGGCGGGAACAGTTCAACACCCCGGTTAGCTCTTGCAGCGTGGTGTCGGTGGTTTGCCCCTGAAAGTGCTGCCACAGGCGGATGAACTGTTGTTGTAGACGAGGAGAAGACATAAAAGAGGAACTCCATGCACCAAAGTCATCAATTTATCTTTCCCTATATTACGTCGATACTTTCTCACAAGGAAAGAGAGGAGGTGGCTGATGGCGATTTCCCGTTTGTATCGGTTCTATCAACATTACTTATCGAGCTGTAAAGCAACGTGGTTGCGATGGATGTCTCCCCAGCAGCGCATCGCGTTATTGCAGCAGGCGACGCAGTGGCACCTGAAAGAGATGTCTGATGACGAGTACCGTCATTGGCTCTAGGTGGTCGAAACAATTTATTCTGTGTGAAAATTTTTAAGTAAAACAATGTATTCTGAGTAATGGTGAGGTTTCACCAGCCAGCGAATTTTTCGCTGGCTTTTTTTATGGTGTTTGCCTGCCGACTCGATATCGTGAATAGCGCTGATGCCCGCAGAGAAAGGCGTCGGGCATGCTTATGGCAGGTTATTCCACCGCTTTTAGGCGTTCTCCGAGATAGGCGACCTGTCCCTCTCACTCATTGAATCGCTAACGTTCAGCATAATATGTCGGCGGAAAAATACCGTAATCGATACAACAATCCAGCTTGGGACTTTTATCTGTGTGTGAGCCTCGTTAGCCCCACGCGCGGCGTGGTGTTTTTATATGCAAAAGGTATGAAGAGTAAACGAGTCAGCCACGTTGAATGTCAGAGTGGGTATTTTCAGTAGAGGAAAATAAATTCTATTTTTATTTCTGCTGTTAATATTGCTGTAACAATATTGAATAAGATAATTCACTAACATTGTGTGATAATTTGTTTTTTAATGGTTTTTAGATGAAATAGTTATCGCTAAAATACGTTTTTTCGTGATGACGATCTTATAGATGAAATTCTTTCTAAAGGTAGCTTTTTTTCTTCTTGTGTTTAACGCAGATTGTCACAATCCTTAAATATTATGTAACATGCAGTGAAGTGTTATTTTCCATTTTTTACCTGCAATTTACGTTATAGCAATGTTTTGAATAACCTGATGGATGTAAAAATGAGCGATATCCCTTACCAGTCGATAGCGATTTATGAGAAACCAGAATCCCAGTATTCTGCTTCTGGGCTGCATAACATCAAACTGACTCCACTTTTTATCGTTGTTTTTTCTGGTGTTTTGCTGCTTTTTGCCTTGGCGATCTCCACATCATCGTATTTTCTTAAGCAGGCCGAGCTGTCGTTAAATGAGTCTACGCTGGAATTAAATGTGCGAATGGAGTTAGTGGATAGCGCTAACCATATGCGTGCGGCGCGTATGAATTTGCTTCATGCGGTAAATCATTTACGTAATGGCCTTACTGATAACTATAACGCCAGCATGAAAGCCGCAGAGGAGCGCCTGTCGCTGTCTCAGCAAATGTTTAACGGATATCAAAATAGATCGGCTCGTTCTGATGTCGAACTGGCTCGCGATAATGAATTAAAAGCACGTTATAGTGACTATGTTGAGCGTGGGATAAAACCTATGTTTGACATCGCGAAAAAAGGGAATGTCGAAGAACTCAACGCATTTGAATCGACAGTGATGTCTAAATTGGATGATGACTATGATGTGCCGTTGAAAGCGTCCTACCTTTATCGGGTTGAGATGGCAAAAAATATTAATGTGACGGCAGAAAGGAATTCGACACTGGGATATACGCTCATGACGGGGGCCTTTATTTTAGCCATCGTATTAACAGGTATGACGTTCTTATTAATTCGTCGCGTCATTATTAACCCAGTTCAGTATTGGGTATCACGCATACAGGCGATTGCACAGGGCGATTTAACGCGCGCGAGCGTGGCTGTAGGCAGCAATGAAATCGGTATTCTGGGAAGCAACATCCAGCAAATGCAGGATTCGCTCTCTGAAACGGTCGGCTCGGTACGTGATAGTGCAGAGTCGATTCACAGCAGTTCGACGAAAATTGCTGTCGGCAATACAGATCTGTCTGCTCGAACGGAACAACAAGCCGCGGCGCTGGCAGAAACGGCGGCCAGCATGGAACAACTGACGGCTGCGGTGAAGCAGAATACCGATAATGCGCACCATGCCAGCGTTGTGGCGACGGATACCTCAGCCAAAGCCGTTAAGGGCGGCAGTATTGTGGAACAGGTTGTTGGGTCTATGTCGGAGATTGCCAGAAGTTCGGACAAAATTTCTGAAATCATCGCGCTTATTAACGGGATTGCTTTCCAGACCAATATTCTGGCGCTGAATGCGGCGGTTGAAGCCGCCAGAGCGGGTGAGCAGGGCAAAGGTTTCGCGGTGGTGGCAGGAGAAGTGCGTAATCTGGCACAGCGCTCAGCTAACGCCGCAACGGAAATTGCCACGTTGATTAAAGAATCCGAAACCAGAGTAACGGAAGGAACAACGTTGGCGTCTGAAGCGGGTAAAGCAATGGCCGAAATTGTCTCTGAAATTAATAACGTCACCCGCATTATCAATGAGATCGCGCTGGCTTCAGATGAACAAAGCAGCGGTATCAATCAGGTGTCGTTAGCGATATCAGAAATGGATCGGGTCACGCAACAGAATGCGACGCTGGTGCTGGAGGCGTCCTCGTCTGCCGCCTCGCTGGAGCAGCAGGCCGAGCGGTTGAATATTGGGGTGTCCCGATTTCATCTGATGTAATCCAGTTGGTAAATGTAGTCCGGTTGGTAAAAAGGCCAACGTGGTAAAAGACACGAATCATCATTCATAGCCAGCAGCCCCATCGCTGGCTTTTTTTCGCTGTTTTTTCCAGCATGGGGATATGAATCTGCTTCTGATAGAATCAGTGAGCAGGTGCGCGGTTGATAGCGATAAAGACATATGCCGATGTCGCTTCTCTGCCAGAGCAATTTTGTACAAACGATAAGAGGGTTAACGCGTGCATAAAAAGCCGGTAGTGCAAGAGCAGACACACTTCAGACATCTGGAGGCGCTCGGCGGGCTGGATATGTTGCAGGCACAATATTATCAGCAGCGCTTTCCTCGTCATGTCCATGATACCTATTGTATTAGCGTGATTGAGCAGGGCGCTCAGCGTTTTTATCGTTCTGGTGCAGAGCACGTTGCGCCCAAAGGCGACATCATTCTGGTGAATGCGGACGATGTGCACACGGGGAGTTCGGAGGTCGAAACCGGCTGGGCTTATCGTGCTATTTATCCGCATCCCGATCTTTTTCGCTCGATTAATCAGGATCTGCAACGCGCAAAAGATTCCATACCGTGGTTCCCCGACGCCGTTGTTCATGACCCTGGCCTGTCGGACCAGTTGCTGATGACGTTCAATATGCTTGCTCAACCGGGCAATCTGTTATTGAAAGAAACGCTGCTGTTGTCGTCATTAACCTGGCTGACGATGCGCTATAGCAAGACGCGCCTGACGCCACAGACGCTGCCTGTTGCGACCCAAAATATACTGAATGTTAAAGCCTTTATGGACAGCTACCCTGAGAGAGAACTGGCCCTCGTTGAATTGGCCGCGCTGGCCGAACTCAGCGTCTGGCACTTCTTACGACAGTTTAAAGCGGTGGTGGGGATTACGCCTCATGCTTATTTGATTCAGGCTCGTCTGCGCAAAGCTAAAGCATTGTTGCGTAAAGGCGATACGATCCTCGATGTTTCCGTACGGTGCGGTTTTACCGATCAAAGCCACTTCCATCGCCATTTCAAAAATTCTCTGGGGCTGACGCCGGGCGAGTTTGCGAAAGGTAATTCACGCTAAACGCCATCCCTATTCTGGGCGTAGCAAATTCATCCAATACTCTTAAAAAACGTTTTGTTAGTTTTCCCGCTATCGATTTATTGATGATAGTGCAATGTTATATGGAAAATACCGTAGTCCATTCATCTTCTGTAGCAAAAGACACAATGAGCCCGTGGAAGCATTTTATGACGGGGGTGGTTGAGATGCTGCCGCTCTGTTTATCCGTTGTGCCCTGGGGGATTCTGGCTGGATCGATGGCAATCCAGTCGGGATTATCCGTCGGACAAAGTATCGGAATGTCCGCGATTATTTTCGCGGGAGCGGCGCAATTAGTCTCGTTGGGATTGTTGATGTCTGGGGCGAATGTCGCGACACTATTAATCTCCGTCTTTTTTATCACTGCACAGCACCTGATATATGGCCTGACGCTGCGTGAATATGTTTCAACGTTGAAATTAAGAAAACGGCTTCCTATCGGTTTTTTATTATCAGACGAACTTTTTGCACTCAGTGAAAAGAAAGACAGGAAGAACAACGTTAGTACCAGCTATTTAATCGGTGCGGGTTTCACCTTTTATATATTTTGGAATATCTTCAGCATCATGGGTGTGCTTATGGCGTCTTCTGTGCCTGATTTAGATAAGTATCATCTTGATTATTCTATCGTTGCCACGTTTATCACTATTGTTGTGCCGATGATAAAGAAGATCAGTACCTTCTCTGGCGTTCTGTTTTCTCTGCTGCTATCGATGCTATTGAGTTATTTCAAGATAGAAGGCGCCATCGCTGTCGCCGGTGTTGGCGGCATGTTTTTCTCTGTATTCATCGCGACCGTGCTTAAGGAAGAAAAATGAGTTGGTTATTGATATTCGTTCTGGCAGGGATCGTGTTTTTTAATCGCTATATCTTTCTCGAACCTGCGGTGCCGGTAAAAATTCCGGTTTTACTCCATCGAGCATTAAAGTATTCCGCGCCATGCTTACTCACTGCGATTTGCGGCCCGATTATTTTAATGGATCACGGCGTGATTCGTGCTTTTCCTGATAACCCATATTTTCTCGGCGCGATAGTGAGTGTGGTGATTTCCTTTTTTATCAGAAATATTGTGGCCGCGGTACTCTTGAGTATGCTGGCTTTTTATCTAATTGCCGCGCTGTTGTAATCCACGTCATTCTTCCAAAAGAAAAAGCCCACAGGAAGTCATGCAGGCTCAGGCTGTTGATAAACCTATTTGCCGAACGAAAACGGTAGTAACGGAATAGAAGAGTAAAGCGTTTGCGCCATGGACAAAAACGTCAGGAACGTTTTTGAACGTCGCTTGCGACGACCCTGCAAGGGTGAATCTCAGGGATGAGATTCATATCTGCGCAATCCGAGCGCACAGGGATGTGTTTACAGCGTCTTTACGATCTATCCGTTACTACCGCTCTATGGACTTTGTCAGCCCTGAAGAGGGCTTCAGAGCTATTTGTAATCTCAAATCAGTTCAAAAAGGCCGGCTGATTCTTTTCATACTCGGTGATAGACGCTTCGTGTTGCAGCGTCAGGCCGATGCTGTCTAATCCGTTTATCATGCAGTGACGGCGGAAGCTGTCGATTTCAAATGGATAGCTTTTGCTGCCCGCCTGAACGACCTGATTTTCCAGATCAACGGTGAAGTTAATCCCTTCCTGACCGTCAACCAGCTTGAACAGCTCGTCCACTTCCTCGTCGCTCAGTTTCACCGGCAGCAGCTGGTTGTTAAACGAGTTACCGTAGAAGATATCGGCGAAGCTTGGGGCGATAACGACTTTGAAGCCGTAATCGGTCAGCGCCCACGGTGCGTGCTCACGGGAAGAGCCGCAGCCGAAGTTTTCCCGCGCCAGCAGGATACTCGCCCCTTTGTAATGCGGCTGATTCAGCACAAACTCAGGGTTAGGCTGTTGGCCCGCATCATCCAGAAAGCGCCAGTCGTGGAACAGATGTTGGCCGAAACCGGTACGTGTCACCTTTTGCAGAAATTGCTTAGGAATGATGGCGTCGGTATCGACGTTAGCGGCATCCAGAGGAACCACCAGACCTGTGTGTTGAGTAAATTTAGCCATGTCGGTTTCTCTCTTAATTCAACTCGCGGACGTCGGCAAAGCGACCTGTTACCGCGGCAGCCGCAGCCATTGCTGGGCTGACCAGATGGGTGCGGCCTGCGCGCCCCTGACGGCCTTCAAAGTTACGGTTACTGGTTGAGGCGCAACGCTCGCCGGGGTTCAGTCTGTCATTATTCATCGCCAGACACATGGAGCAGCCCGGTAAACGCCACTCAAAGCCCGCCTCGATGAACACTTTATCCAGCCCTTCCAATTCCGCCATGGTTTTTACTGGGCCGGAGCCGGGTACGACGATAGCCTGAACGCCAGCGGCAACTTTACGTCCTTTGGCGATTTCTGCCGCAGCGCGCAAATCTTCGATACGCGAGTTGGTGCAGGAGCCGATGAAGACTTTATCGATCTTCACGTCGGTCAGTTTGATGCCGGGTTGCAGATCCATATAGGCCAATGCTTTGGCCGCGGAAGCGCGTTCTACCGGATCGCTGAAAGAATCTGGGCTAGGGATTTCCTGATTGACGGCGATAACCTGACCGGGGTTGGTACCCCAGGTGACCTGCGGTGCGATCTGAGCAGCGTCCAGCGTGACAACCGTATCGAACTGCGCATCATCATCCGATTTCAGCGTGTTCCAGTAGGCAACGGCGGCGTCCCAGTTAGCGTCTTTCGGCGCAAACTGACGGCCTTTCAGGTAGTTGAAGGTGGTCTCGTCCGGCGCAACCAGCCCGGCTTTCGCACCCATTTCAATCGCCATATTACACAGCGTCATACGGCCTTCCATGCTCAGCCCACGAATAGCGCTACCACAGAATTCAACGACGTGACCGGTGCCGCCTGCGCTACCGGTTTTACCGATGATCGCCAGCACGATGTCTTTTGCGGTGATACCGTGTGGCGCATCGCCAGTGACTTCAATTTTCATGGTTTTGGCGCGACCCTGCTTCAGGGTTTGTGTCGCCAGCACATGTTCCACTTCTGACGTACCGATACCGAAAGCCAGTGAACCAAATGCGCCGTGCGTTGCCGTGTGCGAGTCACCGCAGACGATGGTCATACCCGGCAGCGTCATTCCCTGCTCAGGCCCGATAACGTGAACGATACCCTGATACGGGTGGTTCAGGTCATACAGCTGAACGCCGAATTCCGCACAGTTTTTGATTAATTCCTGCATTTGAATGCGGGCCATCTCGCCACTGGCGTTGATGTCTTTGGTCTGCGTGGACACGTTGTGGTCCATGGTCGCGAAGGTTTTCCCCGGCTGACGAACCTTGCGGCCCATCGCGCGCAGGCCGTCGAAAGCTTGCGGGGAAGTCACTTCGTGTACCAGGTGTCTGTCGATATACAGCAGCGGCGTTTCGTTTGGCGCTTCATGAACCACGTGCGCGTCGAACAATTTTTGATATAACGTCTTACCCATGGTTATGCCCCTTGCGCCACAAAACGCGCAATCACGTCGCCCATTTCATTGGTACCGATCGCGTTGCTGGCACTGGCCAGATCGGCGGTACGATAGCCTTCAGCCAGTGCGGTATTGACCGCTTTTTCGATCGCGTCTGCGGCATCATCCGCACCCAGGCTGTAGCGCAGCAGCAGCGACAGCGACAGAATCTGTGCAATCGGATTAGCAATGTCTTTACCAGCGATATCCGGCGCGGAACCGCCAGCCGGTTCGTACAAACCGAAGCCTTCTTCGTTCAGGCTTGCGGAAGGCAGCATGCCCATTGAACCGGTAATCATGGCGCACTCGTCGGACAGAATGTCACCGAACAGGTTAGAACACAGCATCACGTCAAACTGAGACGGATCTTTGATTAACTGCATTGTCGCGTTATCGATATACAGATGGGACAGCTTCACATCTGGATAGGCTTTGGCGACTTCCGTGACGATCTCACGCCACATAATCGAGCTTTGCAGCACGTTGGCTTTATCGATAGAGGTCACGATGCTGCGACGTTTGCGAGCGGATTCAAACGCGATGTGCGCGATACGCTCAATCTCGAAACGGTGGTACACCTCGGTATCGAAAGCACGCTCATACTGGCCGCTACCTTCACGCCCTTTTGGCTGGCCGAAGTAAATGCCGCCCGTCAGTTCACGGACGCACAGAATATCAAAACCTTTCGCGGCGATGTCGCTACGCAGTGGGCAAAACGCTTCCAGCCCCTGATACAGGCGAGCAGGGCGCAGGTTGCTGAACAGTTTGAAGTGTTTACGCAAAGGCAACAACGCACCGCGCTCCGGCTGCTCTGCCGGTGGCAGGTGTTCCCATTTCGGGCCGCCCACGGAACCAAACAGAATCGCATCGGCCTGCTCGCAGCCCGCGACGGTCGCTTGCGGCAGCGGCGTGCCCTGACGGTCAATAGCGATACCGCCAACGTCATATTCGCTGGTGGTAATGCGGATGCCAAAACGCTGACGTACCGCATCCAGCACTTTGTACGCCTGTGCCATTACTTCTGGGCCAATGCCGTCTCCGGGTAAAACGGCGATATGGTAGCTCTTTGTCATCACACTGTTTCCTGACTGTTTTGTTGTTTGCTATCGTTTTGTTGTTGGTTATTGTGCTGCTGCAGACGTTGAATTTCTTTTTCTACCTGCTGAGCACGCTTGATGTTGTTTAATACATTTACCATTGCCTGTGCGGAAGATTCAACGATATCCGTCGCCAGACCGACACCGTGGAAACGGCGGCCCTGATAATCCGCAACGATATCAACCTGACCCAGTGCATCGCGCCCCTGGCCTTTGGCGGTCAGTTGGTATTTGACCAGCGAAACCTGATAACCCGTAATGCGGTTGATCGCCTGATAAACGGCATCCACCGGGCCATTACCTGTCGCGGCTTCTGACTGGGTTTCTTCGCCGCAGATCAGTTTGACGGAGGCGGTTGCCATCACGCTGGAACCGGACTGGACGCTGAAATAATCCAGACGGTAGAACTCAGGCTCTTCCTGCTGACGGCTGATAAAGGCCAGCGCTTCCAGATCGTAATCAAAGACTTGGCCTTTCTTATCCGCCAGTTTCAGGAAGGCGGAGTACAGATCGTCCAGATTGTAATCGCTGTCCTGATAGCCCATCTCTTCCATACGGTGTTTCACTGCGGCACGACCAGAACGGGAAGTCAGGTTCAACTGGACTTCTTTCAGGCCGATGGATTCCGGCGTCATGATTTCGTAGTTTTCACGGTTCTTCAGCACGCCATCTTGGTGAATACCGGAAGAGTGAGCGAAAGCGTTGGCACCCACAACCGCTTTGTTAGCGGGGATAGGCATATTACAAATCTGGCTGACCAACTGGCTGGTGCGGTAGATTTCCTGATGATTAATGTTGGTGTGTACATTCAGGATGTTATGGCGGGTTTTGATCGCCATGATGACTTCTTCCAGTGAACAGTTACCCGCACGCTCGCCGATACCGTTCAATGTGCCTTCTACCTGACGAGCCCCGGCGTGTACCGCCGCCATGGCGTTGCCGACCGCCAAACCCAGATCGTCGTGGGTGTGAACAGAAATAATGGCTTTATCGATATTAGGAACGCGTTGGTACAACGAGGAGATGATGTTGCCGAACTCATGCGGCATGGTATAGCCGACGGTATCTGGGATGTTGATGGTGCGAGCGCCGGCGTTAATGGCGGCCTCAACCACGCGACACAAATCTGGAATTGGCGTGCGGCCCGCATCTTCGCAGGAAAACTCGACATCGTCTGTGTAGTTACGCGCGCGCTTAATCATGTAGATAGCACGTTCGATGACTTCGTCCAACGTGCTGCGCAGCTTGGTGGCGATGTGCATCGGTGAGGTGGCGATAAACGTGTGGATACGAAAGGCTTCTGCGACACGCAGTGCTTCTGCGGCAACATCGATGTCCTTTTCGACGCAGCGGGTCAGGCCACACACACGACTGTTTTTGATATTGCGGGCAATAGTCTGAACGGATTCAAAATCGCCGGGAGAGGACACAGGAAAGCCAACTTCCATGACATCAACGCCCATACGCTCCAGGGCGAAGGCAATTTGCAGCTTTTCTTTTACACTCAGGCTTGCCTGTAAAGCCTGCTCACCATCGCGTAATGTGGTATCGAAAATAATGACTTGCTCGCTCATCGGTTTAGTTCCTTGTCGTGTCTACTTGTACTTGGCGCTCGGCGAGTAAAAAAAAACCCGCGCATCAGCGCGGGTTTTTGTATCGTGTGGCGAGAAACTTAGTTCTGAACTCTGCCCACAAACCTACCGCGCAAGAAGGATGCGTTTAGTAGTAGGCCTAGTAGGACAGTAAAGTTGAACATGGTGTCTCGTCATCTAAAATTCAGTGTTCCTTTATTGGTACGCGATTATTGGGGCTATGTCAACTTTTGATTGGTGTGACATGCATCAAGTAAACCATCGATAGCCTGCGTTGAATGAACGAAAGATCGTTGCGGTTTTGAACAATGGCGGTAGACTGCACGCCAAATAATGTACAGCTGTACGCTGAAACGCTGTCGAATTCATTTCCCTTATAAATTCTCTTACAGATGACTAATCATTTACAGCCATATCATGTGGTGCACCGGGTTCAAGATCGGATCAATCACTGCGCGGGTCGTATTGCGCTGCGCGAGTGGACGCCTGCAGGCGAAAAACAGCTTACCTGGACACAGGCCGGACAGCGCATCCAGCGCATTGCCAGCGCGCTTTTAGCGCTGGGGGTAGATGTTCAGGAGCGGGTGGCGATTTTCTCTCATAACTCAATGAACTGGTCGCTGGCCGATCTGGCGCTGCTGCACCTGCGTGCGATCAGCGTGCCGATCTATGCCACGAATACGGCGGCACAGGCGGCATTCATCATCAACGATGCGGATATCCGCACGATATTTGTCGGTGGCCAGGAGCAGTTGGATGCGCTACTGGTGCTGCGGGACACGTGCCCGCAACTGCGAAACATTATCGTGATGGATGATGGCGTTAACCTGCGCGGTAGCGACATCGCACAATCTCTGCATGAATTTGAAGCGCAGGCCGTAGAAGATTTCTGGCGTGATGAATGGCAAACGCGTATCGACAGCCGCGATCTCAACGATCTGTTTACGCTGATCTATACCTCTGGCACTACCGGTGAGCCGAAAGGTGTCATGCTGGATTACACCAACATGGCGATGCAGCTTAAGCTGCATGACGATCGTCTGGATATGTCAGAAAATGACGTATCGCTCTGTTTCTTACCGCTTTCCCACGTATTTGAGCGCGCCTGGAGCTTTGTCATTATGCACCGCGGCGCGCAGAACGTGTATCTCAGCAACACGAATTTGGTGCGTGAGGCAATGCAGACGGTGAAGCCTACCGTGATGTGCGCTGTACCGCGTTTTTACGAGAAAGTTTACAGTGCAATTCATGAAAAAGTGGCGCAGGCGCCGTGGTATCGCCAGCGGCTCTTCAACTGGGCTGTTACGCAGGGGAAACACGTGTTTCTGGCGAGTCAGACGGCGAAAAAAACAGGGCTTTTCCGTCGCGTTATGCATCGCTATGCCGATCGTCTGGTGTTAGGGAAACTTCGCCAGCTTCTGGGAGGCGAGATTCGTTTTATGCCAGCGGCAGGCGCGCGGCTGGATGACAACATCATTCTGTTTTTCCGCGCGATCGGGATTCGCATTATTTACGGTTACGGCATGACCGAAACTTGTGCGACGGTCTCCTGCTGGGAAGAGAGCCGTTTCCGCTTAGGCTCTATTGGTACGCCGCTGCCGGGCATTGAAGTCCGCATTGGCGAGGAAAAAGAGATTCAGGTGCGCGGGGCGACCATCATGCGGGGTTATTTCCATCGTCCGCAGGAAACCGCAGACACTTTTACCGAAGATGGCTGGCTGAAAACCGGCGATGCAGGGGAGCTGGATGCAAACGGTAACCTGTTTATTACCGAACGGTTGAAAGATCTGATGAAAACCTCCGGCGGTAAATATATTGCACCGCAGCATCTGGAAGGGACGCTGGGACAGGATCGCTTCATCGAACAGGTTGCGATTATCGCGGATACACGTAAGTACGTGTCTGCGCTGATTGTTCCCTGTTTCGAGGCGCTCGAAGAATACGCTCACTCCATCAATCTGAAGTACCACGATCGTCTGGAGCTGCTGCGCCACAGCCATATTATTGAGTTGTTCGAACAGCGCTTGCGGGAGATGCAGAAGGAGCTTTCCCGCGTTGAACAAGTGAAGAAATTCACGCTGTTGCCTGTGCCGTTTTCGATGGCAGAAGGGGAATTGACGCCAACGCTCAAGCTGCGCAGAAAGATCATCAACCAGCGTTACCAACTGGAAATTGATGCGATGTACGCCGAGTCTTGATGCTATCGTAGGCCGAGAAGCGCGTTTCCTGAAAAGAAATGTGATTTTCGGCCTCAATATTTCACTCTGTAATTTGTGTCCTTTATGGACGATCTCTCAGGTCTGAAGGTTCCCAATTAGTATTTTATCTCAGTTCCTTTTTCCCTCACGTTCGATTGCCCCTAGGCCTGATTAAGAACGGTGGTTTTTTGCCGTTTGTCTGCGTCATAATCTGGCGTTATGTTAATGGGTTATCAGTAATCCCTATAAAATTTCGTATTCTTGTACTAAAAGTTAACAGTATTAACACTTAACTTGATTAACTTAAGGTGAGCGCGGGGATTTCCCCCGGTCAATACAGAAGCGGATTCCGCTTTCTGAACAAAAGAGGCAGACCCATGGAGATGTTGTCAGGCGCCGAAATGGTGGTCCGATCGTTGATCGATCAGGGCGTAAAACATGTGTTCGGCTATCCGGGCGGTGCGGTGCTGGATATTTATGATGCCCTGCATACGGTTGGGGGAATCGAGCATATTTTGGTGCGGCATGAGCAAGGTGCGGTACATATGGCCGATGGCTACGCGCGTGCGACGGGTGAGGTCGGCGTCGTGCTGGTCACGTCCGGGCCCGGAGCGACCAACGCGATTACTGGTATCGCCACGGCGTATATGGACTCCATTCCTATGGTGGTGTTGTCCGGTCAGGTTGCGACTTCGTTGATTGGCTATGATTCCTTTCAGGAATGCGACACGGTCGGCATTTCCCGTCCTATCGTGAAGCACAGTTTTCTGGTCAAGAAAGCGGAAGATGTCCCGACGATTCTGAAAAAAGCGTTTTATCTGGCATCGACTGGACGCCCAGGGCCGGTGGTGGTCGATCTGCCGAAAGACGTCATGAATCCGGCGAATAAACTGCCGTACGTTTACCCTGAAAGCGTTAGCATGCGTTCCTATAATCCGACGGTTCAGGGCCACAAAGGTCAGATTCGTCGCGCGCTGCAAACCCTGCTGGCGGCAAAAAAACCGATTATCTACAGCGGCGGTGGCGTAATTAATGCGGAATGTCACGAAGAGCTGCTGACGCTGGCGGAAAAACTGAACCTGCCAGTGACCACCTCTCTGATGGGGCTGGGCGGTTTTCCCGGCACGCACCGTCAGTGCCTCGGTATGCTGGGGATGCACGGGACGTATGAAGCCAATACAGCGATGCATAACGCCGATGTGATTTTCGCCGTAGGGGTACGTTTTGACGACCGAACGACAAACAATCTGGCGAAGTATTGCCCGAATGCGACGGTACTGCACATTGATGTCGATCCCGCGTCGATTTCCAAAACGGTAAATGCCGATATCCCTATCGTTGGTGATGCTAAACAGGTGTTAACCCTGATGCTGGAATTGCTGGCACAGGATGGCGCACCGCAGCAGTTTGATGCGCTGCGCGACTGGTGGCAGGCGATCGAACAGTGGCGTGGGCGTCACTGCCTGAAATACAGCACCGAAGGCGAGAAAATCAAACCGCAGGCGGTGATTGAAACGCTGCATCGTCTGACTGAAGGCAAAGCCTATGTGGCATCAGACGTTGGTCAGCACCAAATGTTCGCCGCGCTGTATTATCCGTTCGATTTACCGCGTCGCTGGGTGAACTCCGGTGGATTGGGCACGATGGGCTTTGGCCTGCCTGCGGCATTGGGCATCAAACTTGCGCTGCCGGAAGAAACGGTGATTTGCGTAACGGGCGACGGCAGTATTCAGATGAATATTCAGGAACTTTCTACGGCGCTGCAATATGATCTGCCTGTGGTGGTCATTAACCTGAACAACCGTTTCCTCGGCATGGTGAAGCAGTGGCAGGATATGATCTATTCTGGCCGCCATTCCAGTTCTTATATGGAATCGCTACCGGATTTCGTCAAGCTGGCTGAAGCGTACGGTCACGTCGGGATTTCTATCGATACGCCGGACGAACTGGAAAGTAAGCTGTTGCAAGCGCTGGCGCAGAAAGATCGTCTGGTGTTTGTTGATATCAACATCGACAGCAGCGAGCATGTTTACCCCATGCAGATTCGCGGCGGGGCGATGGACGAAATGTGGTTGAGCAAAACGGAGAGGACCTGATCATGCGGCGGATTTTATCAGTATTACTTGAGAATGAATCGGGCGCCTTGTCACGTGTCGTCGGTCTGTTTTCACAGCGCGGCTACAACATCGAAAGTCTGACGGTAGCCCCAACCGAAGATCCTACGCTGTCTCGTATGACGATTCAGACGGTAGGCGATGAGAAAGTGCTGGAGCAGATCGAAAAGCAACTGCACAAGCTGGTGGATGTTCTGCGCGTCAGCGAGCTGGGGCAGGGCGCGCACGTTGAACGTGAGATCATGCTGGTGAAGCTACAGGCTACAGGCTATGGCCGTGAAGAAGTGAAACGCTGCGCCGATATTTTCCGCGGCCAGATCGTGGATGTCACCGCTTCGCTTTATACCGTACAGCTTGCCGGCACCAGCGATAAACTGGATGCGTTCCTGAGTGCTGTACGTGAAGTCTCCGAAATTGTTGAAGTGGCGCGCTCTGGTATCGTCGGCGTATCGCGCGGCGATAAAATTATGCGTTAATTGACTTTTCGCTGCTTTTTCTTTTAAGAGGCCCGATAATAGTATCGGGCCTTTTTATTTCCCTTATCTTATATAGACACAATATATTCAGCTTAAAAGACATCCATTATTGATATGGCGGCTTGAAATATGTCGGTAACGTGATAAAAGCAGTTGCCGTACAAAAGCTTCTGCTGTTAGATCTACGCCATATCCATGATGATTTTATGGTCATCACACTATTTATTGAGCCGGCATACTTATTTTCCGGCCTACTAAGGGGTTACCGTGAAACTGGATGAAATCGCGCGTCTTGCGGGTGTTTCACGCACGACAGCCAGCTATGTTATTAACGGGAAAGCAAAACAATATCGCGTGAGCGATAAGACCGTTGAGAAAGTCATGGCTGTCGTCAGGGAGCACAATTATCATCCCAACGCCGTCGCGGCTGGATTGCGTGCCGGGCGTACGCGTTCAATTGGTTTGGTTATTCCCGATTTGGAAAATACCAGCTATACACGTATCGCTAATTATCTGGAGCGCCAGGCCAGACAGCGCGGATATCAGCTATTAATTGCGTGTTCAGAAGATCAACCGGACAACGAGATGCGCTGTATTGAGCATCTGTTACAGCGCCAGGTTGACGCTATTATTGTTTCGACCGCATTACCGCCGGAGCACCCGTTTTATCAACGTTGGATAAACGGCAACCTGCCGATTATTGCGTTAGACAGGGCGTTAGATCGTGAGCACTTCACCAGCGTGGTGGGGGCCGATCTTGAAGATGCCGAAATGCTGGCGCAGGAATTACGGAAAGTGCCTGCGAAATCGGTACTGTATCTTGGTGCCTTGCCTGAGCTTTCCGTCAGCTTCTTGCGCGAGCAAGGGTTCCGTCAGGCGTGGGCGGACGATCCGCGTGAAGTGAATTATCTTTACTCGAATAGCTATGAACGCGTAGCCGCCGCCGCCGCATTTATGGATTATCTGAAAAATAATCCTATGCCTGAAGCGCTGTTCACGACGTCATTTCCGCTATTGCAGGGGGTAATGGACGTTAACCTGAAGATTAACGGACGTTTGCCGAATAATCTGGCTATTGCGACCTTTGGGGATAATGAACTGTTGGATTATCTGGAATGCCCGGTATTGTCTGTCGCTCAGCGCCATCGTGAAGTTGCGGAACGCGTACTGGAACTGGTGCTGGCCAGTCTGGATGAACCGAAAAGGCCGAAGCCAGGTTTGAATCGTATCAGGCGTAACCTGTACCGTCGTGGCTCACTGAGCCGCGTGTAATCCCTCAGCCTTTCTGCGCCATAGATGACTATGGCGCTTCTCTTTGATTACTTTCTACTGCTCAGTCTCAATTCACGACCCACGCTTACTTTGCTTTTATGGCAATGCCACGCGGAATAGCCGACGACAATATTCCAGGAAATAACCGTATATCACGCCTGTCACCATCGATATCACTAGATTACTGGTAACAGCGGTCAGGATTTGTGCGGGACTCGCCCCGATAGACCACAGAATGATGGCGTAAACAGGGGATTGGAAACTGACATAGGCAAACAGATCGGCAATGCTGCGTACCAGAAAATGCTCACCACCGTGACGTCTGGCGATATTCAACACGTGATCGCGATACAGCCCGTACGGCCAAGCAATAGCAATATTAACGGGGATAGACAGTAAACGTGAAGACAGCGATTGCTCGAAGCTCATACCGGAAAGCATGATTTCTATCGCCATCCCAGTAATGAAACAATAGACAACGAGCGCAAAGGTATCTGCGGTGACGCTTCGCAATCGTGACGTCGGGGAAAACATACCGTGTTGCTCCATTCTTAGGTCGGATAAACTGGCGTAATAGTATTGTGTGGTTTTTTGTCATGTCTTATTTTATTTGTGTAGTTTACATCACTGACTTATTGGCTTTGTACTAGGTAAAGATATTTATTTGTGAGCGTTTTTTATACTTTTCCGCTACTTTATATCTATCCGATAAATTTCTCGTTTTTTTATCGCGGAAAGAGATCTAAAGTTTTTTAAAAACAATATCTTATATTTTTTAGGACAAGGCGTTTCCGCGAGGGGGTAATGGTATTAAAGGAAGTGAGTAAATGACCGATAAAAAGGGCTGCTTGTGACGCCCACTCATGCTTCTCTTGGGGGAATAAGTGATACATGCTGTGTGACCCCACTTTTTGAGCCTGCATGACTGTTCAGGGAATCGCTAGTTGCGGGTTTGGCGGAGCATTAAGTCAGGTAAATCGGCTGATTCATTAAGAATCGATGAGGCTGATGTTAGAAATGTAACATTGAGCAACTGTCAGCTGCGCGGTATGATTCTGCGCGCGCTGCAGCCCTTGGTATTCAAGGTATTCTGGGTGGGTAAGACAATTCTTAAAACGGTTGTTTTTGGTATCAGCGTATGACAGTAAAAATAATCGAGATGCCGTAGTGAATAGCGATATGTTTGTAATGTTCCCATTCTGTTATAAATTTTTCTCAAATTATCATGACGTTAATTTTCGTTAATTTTGACTCCTTATTCCTTTTACCTCTATGCCGGCTCCAATTCATTCAGGAATAATCCCAAAGCGCGCCAGCTCTGGCTTGACAAGGTTTTCATACCCTCCGTACACTCTTAAAGGTGGGAATTTGTGGGGTAAAGTGGTGAAAAAGGTGATGAAGGGGTAACTCAGGTATGTTTCGTGGGGCTACGCTGGTTAACCTCGACAGTAAAGGGCGCCTTGCTGTGCCTACCCGATATCGGGAAATGCTGAACGGGGAATCGCAAGGTCAAATGGTTTGCACCATTGATCTGCATCAGCCATGCCTGCTGCTTTATCCCTTACCTGAATGGGAAATTATTGAACAAAAGCTGTCTCGCTTATCGAGCATGAACTCAGCTGAACGCCGCGTTCAGCGCTTGTTATTAGGGCATGCCAGCGAGTGCCAAATGGATAATGCAGGGCGTTTGTTGATTGCGAATACGTTAAGGCAGCATGCGGACCTTAAAAAAGAAGTGATGCTAGTTGGGCAGTTCAATAAGTTTGAACTGTGGGATGAACAGACTTGGTATCAACAGGTCAGGGATGATATTGACGCTGAACAATCGACTCAGGAACCCTTATCTGATCGGTTGCAGGACCTATCGCTATAGCCATGCTGGAAAATTATAAACATACCACCGTCCTGTTGGATGAAGCCGTAAATGGCCTGAACATTCGCAGTGGCGGCATATACATCGACGGCACATTTGGCCGTGGTGGTCACTCTCGTCTGATTCTCTCCCAACTGGGGCCGGAAGGACGCCTGTTAGCTATCGATCGCGATCCTCAGGCAATTGAAGCTGCTAAAGCGATTGACGATCCTCGTTTCTCTATTATTCACGGGCCGTTTTCCGCCATCGCGGAGTATGTTGCGGAACGTGGTCTGACCGGGCAGATCGACGGTGTTCTACTCGATCTTGGCGTGTCTTCCCCACAGCTTGATGACCCTGAACGTGGATTCTCATTTATGCGCGATGGCCCGTTGGATATGCGTATGGATCCGACGCGCGGCTTGTCCGCTGCCGAATGGCTAATGAAAGCGGAAGCTGACGACATTGTCTGGGTCTTGAAAACGTTCGGCGAAGAGCGTTTTGCTAAACGCATTGCCCGCGCGATTGTCGAGCGTAATCGCACTGAGCCGATGACGCGGACAAAAGAGCTGGCTGAATTGATTGCGGCTGCCAGCCCAGTGAGAGAAAAACATAAGCACCCAGCGACGCGGAGTTTTCAGGCGATCCGCATTTACATCAACAGCGAGCTGGAAGAGATCGAGCGTGCGTTAGAAGGCGCATTAAGTGTACTTGCCCCGCAGGGACGTTTGTCGGTTATCAGCTTCCACTCGTTAGAAGATCGAATCGTGAAACGATTTATTCGCCATCAAAGCCGTGGGCCACAGGTGCCTGCTGGCTTGCCGTTAACAGAAGAGCAGTTGCGTAGTCAGGGCGGGCAGACGTTAAAGGCCGTAGGAAAGAAACTGATGCCTTCAGAAGCAGAAATTGCAGAAAACCCGCGCGCGCGCAGTTCCGTGCTGCGATTTGCTGAAAGATTACCTGCATGATCGGTAACGAGCGGCACACTCTGGTTGGCGTCATCGGTGAGGATCTGCTGCGTAATGCCAAGCTCCCCATGTTGCTGATGATTGCCGTACTGGTTTCTGCTGTTTTTGTGGTGACAACGGCGCACAAGACGCGCTTGTTGACAGCGGAACGCGAGCAGCTTCTGCTGGAGCGTGATGCGTTGGATATCGAATGGCGAAATCTGATCCTGGAAGAGAACTCACTGGGGGATCATAGCCGCGTTGAGCGGATCGCGACGGAAAAGCTGCAAATGGGGCATGTCGATCCGTCACAGGAAAATATTGTGGTTAAGCAATGAACTCAATAGGCAACTAGTCAAGCATGAAAGCAGCCCGTACAGGAACGTTAAAGCGCCAGGAAGATCAAGCCAGCTTTGTTAGCTGGCGTTTTGCGTTGCTTTGCGGTTGTATCCTGCTTGCGATGTTTGGCTTGATGGCGCGCGCAGCTTACCTTCAGGTGATCAACCCAGACAAACTGGTGCGTGAAGGGGATATGCGTTCCCTGCGCGTACAGGAAGTGCCAACAGCACGCGGTATGATCAGCGATCGTGCAGGTCGTCCTTTAGCTGTCAGCGTACCGGTGAATGCGGTTTGGGCGGATCCAAAAGAAGTGAACGATCGTGGTGGTATTACGTTGGATACGCGCTGGAAAGCCCTGTCTGACGCTCTTGATATCCCGCTCGATCAATTGGCTACGAAGATCAACGCTAACCCGAAAGGGCGCTTCGTTTACCTCGCGCGTCAGGTGAATCCTGCCATTGGCGAATACGTCCATAAACTGAAACTGCCCGGTATTAATCTGCGACAGGAATCTCGCCGGTATTACCCTTCCGGGCAAGTGACCTCTCACCTCATCGGCTTCACTAATATCGATGGACAAGGCATTGAAGGGGTAGAGAAAAGCTTTGATCGCTGGCTGACTGGGCAACCCGGTGAACGCACCGTGCGTAAAGACCGGTTTGGTCGCGTGATTGAAGATATATCCTCTGTCGATAGTCAGGCGGCGCATAATCTGGCGCTGAGTATTGATGAACGTTTGCAGGCGTTGGTTTACCGCGAACTTAACAACGCGGTTGCCTTTAACAAAGCCGAGTCAGGTACGGCCGTGCTGGTTGATGTGAATACCGGTGAAGTGCTGGCGATGGCGAATAGCCCGTCTTATAACCCGAACAATCTGGCGGATACGCCGAAAGAAATTATGCGTAACCGCGCTATCACCGATATCTTCGAACCAGGTTCTACGGTGAAACCGATGGTGGTAATGACGGCGTTGCAGCGCGGTGTCGTCAAAGAAAATAGCGTGCTCAATACGCTGCCTTACTACGTCAACGGTCATGAAATCAAAGACGTGGCGCGCTACAGCGAATTGACGCTGACGGGCGTGCTACAGAAATCGAGTAACGTCGGTGTTTCCAGACTGGCGTTAGCGATGCCCTCCTCTGCGCTGGTAGATACTTACTCGCGCTTTGGATTAGGAAAAGCGACCAATTTGGGGTTGGTCGGAGAAAGCAGTGGCTTATACCCTCAAAAACAACGGTGGTCTGACATAGAGAGGGCCACCTTTTCTTTCGGATACGGGCTGATGGTAACACCGTTACAGTTAGCGCGAGTCTACGCCACGATCGGCAGTTTCGGTATTTATCGTCCGCTGTCGATTACGAAAGTTGATCCACCGGTTCCTGGCGAGCGTGTTTTCCCTGAAGCGCTGGTACGTTCCGTGGTGCACATGATGGAAAGCGTTGCACTGCCCGGCGGCGGCGGTACCAAAGCCGCCATCAAAGGCTACCGTATTGCGATTAAAACCGGTACGGCTAAAAAGGTCGGTCCGGATGGCAAATACATCAACAAATATATTGCCTATACGGCTGGCGTAGCGCCAGCCAGTAACCCACGTTTTGCTCTGGTTGTCGTGATCAACGATCCGCAGGCAGGGAAGTATTACGGCGGTGCAGTTTCTGCACCAATCTTTGGCGCCATCATGGGTGGCGTTCTGCGAACGATGAATATCGAACCGGATGCGTTGCCGTCGGGCGACAAAAACGAGTTTGTAATTAATAGAGAAGAGGGATCAGGTGGCAGATCGTAATTTGCGCGATTTACTTGCGCCGTGGGTGCAAGACACTCCGGCGCGCGCGCTGCGGGAAATGACATTAGACAGCCGCGTTGCGGCTGCCGGGGATCTGTTTGTCGCGATTGTCGGGCATAAAACAGATGGACGGCGCTATATTCCGCAGGCAATTGCGCAAGGCGTAGCAGCGATCGTGGCCGAAGCAGAAGGTGAAGCTGCCGATGGCACTGTTCGCGAAATGCACGGCGTGCCAGTGGTCTATCTCAGTAATCTGAACCAGCGGCTTTCTGCGCTGGCAGGCCGTTTTTATCAGCAACCCGCGGAAAAGTTACAGCTGATTGGTGTAACAGGAACCAACGGAAAAACGACGACGACTCAGCTTCTGGCGCAGTGGAGTCAGGCACTAGGCGAAACAAGTGCCGTGATGGGCACTGTCGGCAATGGCCTACTGGGTCGTGCGATTCCAACAGAGAATACGACGGGATCCGCCGTTGATGTTCAGCAGGTGTTGAGCCAGTTGGTCGAGCAAGGTGCGACATTCGCCGCAATGGAAGTCTCTTCCCACGGGTTGGTGCAGCATCGTGTCGCGGCATTACCATTCACGGCAGCGGTGTTCACTAACCTGAGCCGCGATCATCTTGATTACCACGGCGATATGGAAAGCTATGAAGCGGCCAAATGGGCGCTGTTCGCTGAGCATCGTGTTGGGCAGATGATTATCAATGCCGATGATGAGGTCGGGCTTCGCTGGTTGGCGAAGCTGCCGGATGCGGTAGCTGTAACCATGGGAAATAATTTGGTTCCTGGTTGCCGTGGGCGCTGGCTGAAAGCGACACAGGTTGATTATCACGACAACGGGGCCACGATTGCATTTGATTCAAGCTGGGGGCACGGCGAAATAGAAAGTCGCCTGATGGGCGCGTTTAACGTCAGCAATATGCTGTTGGCGCTGGCAACGCTGCTGTCTCTTGGTTATCCGCTCGACAAGTTAGTCATTACGGGCTCTCAACTGCAACCCGTGTGTGGCCGCATGGAAGTTTTCCATGCTGAAGGAAAACCCACGGTCGTTGTGGATTATGCCCACACGCCGGATGCGCTGGAAAAAGCGCTCGACGCTGCACGTTTGCACTGTCTAGGGAAACTCTGGTGTGTGTTTGGTTGCGGCGGCGATCGTGATAAAGGTAAGCGCCCACTTATGGGCGGCATCGCAGAACAACTGGCCGATCGTGTTGTGGTGACTGATGATAACCCACGCAGTGAAGAACCTCAGGCCATTGTTGCTGATATTCTCTCCGGGCTGCTGGATGCTGGGCGGGTTCAGGTGATTCACGGGCGTGCTGAAGCGGTTACTAGCGCGATCATGCAGGCGCAGGAAAATGACGTCGTGCTGGTTGCAGGCAAAGGACACGAAGATTACCAATTGGTTGGCAATCAACGTCTTGATTACTCCGATCGTATCACTGTTGCCCGTCTGCTGGGGGTGATTGCATGATTCGCGTCTCCTTGCAGCAACTTACCACGGTGCTGAATGCGCAACTGATTGGCGAAAGCATAGATATTGGTAAAAACATAGATATTGAAGATGTTTCAACCGATACGCGTAAGCTGGCGCTGGGCTGCCTGTTTGTCGCGCTGAAAGGCGAGAGATTCGATGCGCATGATTATGCTGCTGATGCGGTAAAAGGCGGCGCGGCGGCTCTCTTAGTCAGTAAGCACTTACCTATTGATGTGCCACAACTGTTGGTAAGCGATACGCGTTTGGCTTTGGGGCAATTGGGCGCCTGGGTTCGCCAGCAGTCAAGGGCGCGCGTAGTCGCACTGACCGGCTCTTCCGGCAAAACGTCGGTTAAAGAGATGACCGCGGCGATTCTGCGCCAGTGCGGTTCCGTGCTGTATACCGCCGGTAATTTTAACAACGATATCGGTGTGCCGCTTACGCTGTTGCGTCTGACGGTGGAACACCAGTTCGCAGTGATTGAGCTGGGGGCAAATCACATTGGTGAGATTGCCTATACCACCGATCTGGTGCGGCCGGAAAGCGCGCTGGTCAACAATCTGGCTGCTGCGCATCTGGAAGGTTTTGGTTCATTGGCTGGTGTAGCGCAGGCGAAAGGTGAAATTTTTGCCGGTTTGCCGGCAGATGGCGTGGCGATCGTGAATGCAGACAGCAATGATCTCCCGCATTGGCAGGTCATGCTGAATCATAAAACTGTTTGGCGCTTCTCGCCGCAGGCTGCTTGCGATATCGATTTTTTTGCCAGCGACGTAGAGGTGTTAGCGCAGGGTACCCGTTTCACTCTGCACACGCCATTTGGTGAAACGCAGGTTCTGCTGCCTTTACCGGGTCGACATAACATTTCTAACTCACTGGCGGCGGCTTCGCTGGCAATGTCCGTTGGGGCGACGCTGGAAGCCGTTAAAACCGGGTTATCTCAGCTTCAGGCGGTGCCGGGGCGACTGTTCCCGATAGCTTTGTCTGAGGGCAAGTTGTTGCTGGATGACAGCTACAACGCCAATGTGGGTTCCATGACGGCGGCAGCACAGGTACTGGCGGAAATGCCCGGTTATCGCGTGATGGTCGTGGGTGACATGGGCGAGCTGGGGGATGAAGCCCCTGAGTGCCATCGTCAGGTTGGCGAAGCGGCGCGGGTTGCGGGTATTGATCGCGTATTGAGTGTGGGAACACTGAGTGAATTGATCGGCACTGCCAGCGGCAAGGGTGAGCATTTTCAGGATAAAACCGCGCTGGTTTCACGTTTGAAGGTGCTGATGTCAGAACATAACGTCATCAGCGTATTGGTCAAAGGCTCACGCAGTGCTGCGATGGAGCAGGTTGTACATGCATTACAGGAGAATGCGCAATGTTAGTATGGCTGGCCGAACATTTGGCCAAACTTTATACCGGCTTTAACGTCTTTTCTTATTTGACGTTCCGCGCCATTGTCAGCCTGCTGACCGCATTGGTTATTTCCTTATGGATGGGGCCGCACATGATCGCCTGGCTGCAGCGTTTGCAGATTGGTCAGGTGGTGCGTAACGAAGGGCCTGAATCACATTTCAGTAAGCGCGGAACCCCGACAATGGGGGGCGTGATGATCCTGGTGGCGATTATCCTTTCCGTTTTGATGTGGGCAAATCTGTCTAACCCGTATGTTTGGTGCGTACTGCTGGTGCTAGCAGGCTACGGTGCGGTCGGCTTTGTTGATGATTATCGCAAAGTCGTCCGTAAGGATACCAAAGGGCTGATTGCCCGCTGGAAATATTTCTGGCAGTCGGTGATTGCACTCGTGGTGGCGTTCTCCATGTATTCCATCGGTAAAGATACGCCGGCTACGCAGCTTGTTGTGCCGTTCTTCAAAGATGTGATGCCACAACTGGGCTTGCTCTATGTGGCGTTGGCCTACTTTGTGATTGTCGGTACCAGTAATGCCGTAAACCTGACCGACGGTCTGGACGGGTTGGCGATCATGCCGACCGTGTTTGTGGCCGCTGGTTTTGCGCTGGTCGCATGGGCAACAGGGAACATGAATTTTGCCGGCTACCTACATATCCCATATATCCGCCATGCCAGTGAGCTGGTGATTGTTTGTACTGCGATTGTGGGTGCGGGGCTTGGGTTTCTGTGGTTTAACACCTATCCGGCACAGGTCTTCATGGGGGACGTGGGGTCGCTTGCGCTGGGTGGCGCGTTGGGCACTATCGCGGTTCTCCTGCGTCAGGAATTTTTGTTGGTGATTATGGGCGGCGTCTTCGTGGTCGAAACGCTGTCGGTGATTCTGCAAGTTGGGTCCTTTAAGTTGCGTGGGCAGCGGATTTTCCGCATGGCGCCGATTCATCATCATTATGAACTTAAGGGCTGGCCGGAACCGCGCGTGATTGTGCGCTTCTGGATTATTTCGTTGATGCTGGTGCTGATTGGCCTGGCAACGTTGAAGGTACGATAAGATATGGTGGACTATCAGGGTAAAAAAGTCGTCATTATCGGGTTGGGCCTGACAGGGCTCTCCTGTGTTGATTTCTTTCTCGCACGCGGTGTGGTACCACGCGTGGTGGATACCCGTATCAGTCCGCCGGGTCTGGATAAACTCCCTGAGCAGGTAGAGCGACACCTTGGCAGTCTGAATGAAGACTGGCTGATGAACGCGGATTTGATCGTCGCTAGCCCCGGTGTGGCGTTGGCGACGCCGGTTCTGTGCGATGCTGCCGACGCTGGCATTGAAATCGTTGGCGATATTGAACTGTTCTGCCGTGAAGCACAGGCTCCGATTGTGGCGATTACCGGTTCTAACGGTAAAAGCACGGTGACGACGCTGGTCGGTGAAATGGCGCGTGCTGCAGGCTGGCAGGTAGGTGTTGGCGGTAATATCGGTCTCCCCGCGTTGCAACTGCTTGAACAGCCCGCTCAGCTTTATGTGTTGGAACTGTCGAGTTTCCAACTCGAAACGACGAGCAGCCTGCACGCGGCTGCGGCAACCATTCTGAACGTGACGGAAGATCACACCAACCGTTATCCGTTTGGTCTACAGCAGTATCGGGCAGCGAAATTACGTATTTATGAACACGCAGATTTGTGTGTTGTGAATGCTGATGATGCGTTGACCATGCCGGTTCGCGGCGCGGATGCACGCTGCCGCAGTTTTGGCGTTGATGTCGGCGATTACCATCTTAACCGCCAGCAGGGAGAAACCTGGCTGCGGGTTGACGGCGAACGTGTGCTCAATACCCGTGAAATCAAGCTGGTGGGGCAGCACAATTATACGAATGCATTGGCAGCGCTGGCGCTGGCTGATGCAGTGAAGATTCCACGTGCATCAGCGCTGACGGCGTTGACGTCATTTACCGGATTGCCTCATCGCTTTCAAATGGCTTTCGAACGCAATGGCGTGCGGTGGATCAATGATTCTAAAGCCACCAATGTGGGCAGCACCGAGGCCGCATTGAGCGGGTTGACCGTCGAAGGCACACTGCACCTGCTGTTAGGTGGTGACGGTAAATCTGCCGATTTCTCGCCGCTGGTGCCGTATTTGCAGGGAGAGCACATTCATTTGTACTGCTTCGGTCAGGATGGGCAACAGTTGGCTGCGCTGCGCCCAGAAATTGCCGAGCAGACAGAAACGATGGAACAGGCGATGCGTGTCATCGCCGAACGTGTTAAGCCAGGCGATATGGTGTTGCTGTCGCCTGCCTGCGCAAGTCTGGATCAATTCCGCAGTTTTGAACAGCGAGGCGATGAATTCGCTCGTCTGGCGGAGGCGTTAGGCTGATGCGGTTCTTCGGGCTGGCGTTTATCGAACGCATCAAGAGCTGGGTTATGGGAACGCGCGAAAGCGATACGCTGAGCGTGGTTCTCTACGACAGGACGCTGGTGTGGTTGACGCTTGGGCTGGCCGTGATCGGTTTTGTGATGGTGACGTCGGCTTCTATGCCAGTAGGGCAACGTCTTGCCAGCGATCCGTTCCTGTTTGCGAAACGTGATGCGCTTTATCTCGGGTTGGCATTTGGTTTGTCGTTAGTCACGTTGCGTATTCCGATGGAGATATGGCAGCGCTACAGCCCCGTGCTGTTATTGCTCGCGATGGTCATGCTGTTGGTGGTGCTGGTGGTGGGAAGTTCGGTCAACGGCGCATCCCGCTGGATTTCGCTGGGGCCGTTGCGTATTCAGCCTGCGGAGTTATCCAAGCTGGCGCTGTTCTGCTACCTGTCCAGCTACATGGTGCGCAAAGTTGAGGAAGTGAGAAATAACTTCTGGGGCTTTTGCAAACCGATGGGTGTGATGGTGGTGTTGGCGGTGCTGCTGCTGGCGCAGCCTGACCTCGGTACCGTGGTTGTACTGTTTATTACGACACTGGCGATGCTGTTTCTGGCCGGTGCCAAGATGTGGCAGTTTTTGGCGATTATCGGCTGTGGTGTGTTTGCCGTGGGCCTGTTGATTATCGCTGAGCCTTACCGTATGCGACGTGTGACGTCTTTCTGGAATCCGTGGGACGATCCATTCGGCAGCGGTTACCAGTTGACGCAATCCCTGATGGCATTTGGGCGCGGCGAATTCTGGGGACAAGGGCTGGGGAATTCAGTACAGAAACTGGAATATTTGCCGGAGGCGCATACCGATTTCATTTTCTCTATTTTAGGTGAGGAACTCGGCTATATCGGTGTGGTTTTGGCGTTGTTAATGATATTCTTCGTCGCTTTTCGCGCGATGTCTATTGGGAAGCGGGCGCTGGAGATCGATCAGCGTTTTTCAGGCTTTCTGGCGTGTTCTATCGGTATCTGGTTCAGTTTTCAGACGCTGGTAAACGTAGGCGCTGCGGCGGGGATGCTACCGACGAAAGGGCTGACGTTGCCGCTGATCAGTTACGGTGGTTCCAGTTTGCTGATTATGTCGACGGCGATTGTTTTGCTGTTACGCATTGATTTTGAAACGCGCCTGACTAAAGCGCAGGCGTTTACGAGAGGTGCCCGATGAGTGGCGAAGGCAAGCGTTTGATGGTGATGGCTGGCGGGACGGGAGGGCATGTTTTCCCCGGGCTTGCGGTTGCGCACCACCTGATGGCGCAGGGCTGGCAGGTTCGCTGGTTAGGTACGGCGGATCGCATGGAAGCCGATTTGGTGCCTAAGCATGGCATCGAAATTGATTTTATCCGCATTTCTGGATTGCGTGGTAAAGGCATTCGGGCGCAGTTAAGCGCACCGATTCGTATTTTTCAGGCGGTACGCCAGGCGCGGGCGATTATGCGCCGCTATCAGCCTGATGTGGTGCTGGGGATGGGGGGGTACGTTTCCGGCCCCGGCGGTTTGGCCGCCTGGCTGTGCGGCATTCCGGTCGTACTGCATGAGCAGAATGGGATCGCAGGGTTGACCAACCGCTGGTTATCCCACATCGCCAAAACAGTATTGCAGGCGTTTCCAGGCGCGTTTCCCAAAGCGGATGTTGTGGGTAACCCAGTCAGAACTGATGTCCTGGCGTTGGCTGCACCAGAAACACGACTAGCCGATCGCTCAGGCCCTGTGAGAGTGCTGGTTGTCGGTGGTAGTCAGGGTGCAAGAGTGCTGAATCAAACGCTACCTGGCGTGGCGGCACAGCTGGGCGAACGTGTGACGATTTGGCATCAGGTCGGTAAAGGCGCGTTATCAACCGTTCAACAGGCTTATCAGGATGTTGGACAGACGCAGCACAAAATTACCGAGTTTATTGATGATATGGCGGAAGCTTACGCTTGGGCGGATGTTGTGGTGTGCCGTTCCGGCGCATTAACCGTCAGCGAAATTGCGGCGGCTGGACTGCCAGCACTGTTTGTACCGTTCCAGCATAAAGATCGGCAGCAGTATTGGAATGCGTTGCCGTTGGAAAAAGCGGGCGCAGCAAAAATTATTGAGCAACCACAGTTTAATGTGGCTGCTGTCAGCGAGGTGCTGTCCGGTTGGGATCGTGCAACCTTGCTGACAATGGCGCAGAAAGCCCGCGCAGTGGCGATTCCTGATGCAACCGAGCGGGTTGCTGCGGAAGTCAGTGCAGCGGCAGGCAGTCGGGCCACACCTGTGGCTCACGGTTAATTAATACAGTGTGGTCGGGCAGAAGGCTGTGCGACCGCGCAACAAGGTAGCGATAGAATAAAGTGAATACTCAACAACTGGCGAAACTACGTTCAATCGTGCCCGAGATGCATCGCGTCCGGCACATACACTTTGTCGGCATCGGCGGTGCTGGCATGGGTGGTATCGCCGAAGTGTTGGCCAACGAAGGTTATGAAATTAGCGGCTCCGATCTGGCACCGAATGCGGTGACGCAGCAGTTAACCGAACTCGGCGCGCAGATTTATTTCCACCACCGTGCGGAGAACGTTCTGAACGCTAGTGTGGTGGTGGTATCGAGTGCGATTACTGCGGATAACCCTGAAATTGTTGCCGCGCATGACGCACGTATACCGGTGATTCGTCGTGCTGAGATGTTGGCGGAACTGATGCGTTTTCGTCACGGTATCGCGATTGCGGGGACACACGGTAAGACGACGACGACGGCGATGGTCACCAGTATTTACGCGGAAGCGGGACTGGATCCGACGTTTGTGAACGGTGGATTGGTGAAGGCGGCGGGAACGCATGCGCGTTTGGGTTCAAGCCGTTACCTGATTGCGGAAGCGGATGAAAGTGATGCGTCTTTCCTGCATTTGCAACCGATGGTGGCGATTGTGACCAATATTGAAGCCGACCATATGGACACGTATCAGGGTGATTTTGAAAACCTGAAGCAGACGTTCATCAATTTTCTGCACAACCTGCCGTTTTATGGGCAAGCGGTGATGTGTATTGATGATGCGGTAATCCGTGAGTTGCTGCCGCGCGTGGGTCGCCATATCACCACGTATGGTTTTAGCGATGATGCCGATGTACGGGTTTCAGGCTATCGCCAGGTGGGCGCGCAGGGGCATTTTACGCTGGAGCGGAAAGATAAACCGCTGCTAACCGTTACGCTGAATGCACCGGGGCGTCACAATGCGCTTAACGCAGCGGCGGCGGTTGCCGTGGCGACCGACGAAGGCATTGATGATGAGGCGATTCTGCGTGCGCTTGAGCGTTTCCAGGGCACGGGGCGCCGCTTCGATTTCCTCGGCGAATATCCGCTTGAGCTGGTGAATGGACAAAGCGGTACGGCAATGTTGGTGGATGATTACGGCCACCATCCGACGGAAGTCGATGCCACAATTAAAGCTGCCCGCGCAGGGTGGCCGGATAAACGGCTGGTCATGATTTTTCAGCCGCATCGCTATACGCGAACCCGCGATTTGTATGACGATTTCGCGCATGTGTTATCACAGGTTGACGTGCTGCTGATGCTGGATGTGTATTCCGCAGGAGAATCGCCGATTCCGGGGGCGGACAGTCGTTCGCTATGCCGTACGATTCGCGGAAGAGGTAAGATTGATCCGATTCTGGTGACGGATGTGGATACTTTACCGGAACTGTTGTCACAGGCGCTGCGAGGTGAAGACCTGATTTTGGTTCAGGGAGCCGGCAACATCGGTAAACTGGCGCGTAAACTGGCTGATTCCAGATTACAGCCGCAGATGAGTGAATGAGGAACATCATGACTGAGAAAGTTGCTGTATTGCTTGGTGGAACCTCTGCCGAACGTGAAGTGTCGTTACTTTCCGGTCAGGCAGTGCTGGCTGGTCTGAAAGACGCGGGCATCAATGCACATGCGGTTGATACCCGTGACGTCTCTGTGACGACGCTGAAGGAAGAAGGCTTTACCAAAATTTTCATCGCCTTACATGGTCGTGGTGGCGAAGACGGTACATTGCAGGGTGTTCTGGAATTCCTAGGGCTGCCTTATACCGGTAGCGGCGTTATGGCATCTGCGCTGACGATGGATAAACTCCGCACTAAACAGGTGTGGCAAGCGGTGGGATTACCAGTATCGCCTTACGTGGCGCTGGATCGCCGTCAATATTCAGAGATGGCGGCAAACGTATTGTTGGCGAAGTTCACACCTCTCGGGCTGCCGCTCATCGTCAAGCCAAGCCGCGAAGGCTCCAGCGTCGGTATGAGCAAAGTGAATACGCTGAGCGAACTGCCTGCGGCACTGGAAGAAGCCTTCCGTCACGATGACGATGTTCTGGTCGAAAAATGGCTGAGTGGCCCAGAGTATACGGTTGCTATTCTGGGCGATGAGGTGTTGCCTTCTATCCGTATTCAGCCTGCGGGTACGTTTTACGATTATGAAGCGAAGTATTTATCGGATGATACGCAGTATTTCTGCCCGAGTGGTTTGCCGGACGAGCAAGAACAGGCGTTAGCTGGATTGGCAATGGCGGCTTATCGTGCGGTGGGTTGCCGCGGGTGGGGACGCGTTGATTTTATGCTGGATAGCGATGGTGCCTTCTATCTGCTTGAAGTGAATACGTCTCCGGGGATGACGAGCCACAGTCTGGTTCCGATGGCAGCGCGTCAGCGTGGCCTGACTTTCTCGCAGTTGGTCGTGAAAATTTTGGCGCTCGCTCGCTGATATGTCGCAGGCAGCGCTGAATACTCGCGGACGAGAGCCTGAAACGAAAGGAACACGTCGCAGTAATGGTGGCCAATTGGCAGGGATGATTTTCCTGCTGATGGTGGTAGGGACTATCGTCTGGGGAAGCTGGATGGTGGTTGGGTGGATGAAGGATGCCAGCCGTTTACCGCTTTCCCGCATGACTGTAACTGGGGAAAGACAGTACACCACCAATGACGATATCCGTCAGGCCATTTTGTCGTTGGGGGCGCCGGGTACGTTCATGACACAGGATGTAAATGTGCTCCAGCAGCAGATTGAACGTTTGTCGTGGATAAAACAGGCCAGTGTGCGTAAGCAGTGGCCGGACGAATTAAAGATTCATCTGGTTGAATATGTTCCGGTAGCACGTTGGAATGATCAGCTAATGGTTGATGCGGAAGGAAATTCGTTCAGTGTACCTGCCGAACGTATTGGCAATCGCAAGATGCCGTTGCTGTATGGCCCGGAAGGCAGCGAGACAGAAGTGTTGGAAGGCTATCGCACAATGAGTCAGACGTTAGCCGCTGGGAAATTTACGTTAAAGACGGTAGCGATGAGTGCGCGGCATTCGTGGCAACTGGGATTAGACGATGATACTCGCCTTGAATTGGGGCGGGATGATAGGGCCAAACGTCTGCAACGCTTTATCGAGCTGTATCCGCTGTTACAGCGGCAGGCTCAGAGCGAAAACAAACGTATCAGCCATGTGGACTTGCGGTACGACAGCGGGGCTGCAATTGGTTGGGCTCCAGCCTTGCTTGATCAGCAAAATGTTGATCGGCAACGAGTTGGTCAGCAATAAGACATTGATCAGCAACAGAACAGTAACCAGAAACAGGCACAGGCTAAACAACAATGATCAAGTCGACGGACAGAAAACTGGTAGTTGGGCTGGAAATCGGTACAGCAAAAGTGGCTGCGCTGGTAGGGGAAATTCTGCCCGATGGCATGGTCAATATTATTGGCGTAGGCAGTTGCCCGTCACGCGGTATGGATAAAGGCGGCGTAAACGATCTGGAATCGGTCGTTAAATGTGTTCAGCGCGCTATTGATCAGGCTGAGTTGATGGCAGACTGCCAGATCTCTTCCGTGTATCTGGCGCTCTCGGGAAAACACATCAGCTGCCAGAATGAAATAGGGATGGTGCCTATTTCAGAAGAAGAGGTCACGCAGGATGACGTGGAAAGCGTTGTGCATACCGCTAAATCCGTGCGCGTGCGCGATGAGCATCGTGTTCTCCATGTAATTCCACAGGAGTACGCGATCGATTATCAGGAAGGGATTAAAAATCCGGTTGGCTTATCCGGCGTACGTATGCAGGCGAAAGTCCACCTGATAACCTGCCATAACGATATGGCGAAGAATATTGTTAAAGCCGTTGAACGCTGTGGTTTAAAAGTCGATCAGCTGATTTTTGCGGGACTGGCTTCCAGTTATGCGGTGCTGACAGAAGATGAACGTGAGCTGGGTGTGTGCGTAGTGGATATCGGTGGCGGTACAATGGATATCGCGGTCTACACGGGCGGCGCGTTGCGACACACTAAAGTGATTCCGTATGCGGGGAATGTGGTTACCAGCGATATTGCCTACGCATTTGGTACGCCGCCGACGGATGCCGAAGCGATCAAGGTACGTCACGGTTGTGCATTAGGCGCGATCGTCGGCAAAGATGAGAATGTGGAAGTCCCGAGCGTTGGAGGACGTCCACCCCGCAGTCTGCAAAGACAGACTCTGGCGGAAGTGATTGAACCACGTTACACCGAGCTGTTGAACTTGGTGAACGATGAACTTTTACAGTTGCAGGAGCAGTTACGTCAACAGGGCGTGAAACACCATCTGGCAGCGGGGATTGTGCTGACGGGCGGTGCTGCGCAAATAGACGGTCTGGCGGCCTGTGCGCAGCGTGTGTTCCATACACAGGTGCGTATTGGACAACCAATGAATATAACAGGGCTGACGGATTATGCCCAAGAGCCTTATTACTCAACGGCGGTTGGGTTGCTGCATTACGGAAAAGAATCTCATCTGGGTGGTGAGCATGAAGTCGAAAAACGAGCCTCAGTGAGCAACTGGTTCAAACGAATCAACAGCTGGTTGAGGAAAGAATTTTAATTTTATCAAAGAGATCACCTGGCACAGTTTTATGATCTCGCAGTTACAGGCACAAACGGAGAGAAATTATGTTTGAACCAATGGAATTAACCAACGACGCGGTGATTAAAGTCATCGGCGTCGGTGGCGGCGGCGGTAATGCCGTTGAACACATGGTGCGTGAGCGCATCGAAGGCGTCGAATTCTTCGCTGTTAACACGGATGCGCAGGCATTGCGTAAAACGGCTGTCGGCCAGACGATTCAGATCGGTAGTGGCATTACTAAAGGTCTGGGCGCGGGTGCTAACCCGGAAGTCGGCCGTAATTCGGCTGAAGAAGATCGCGAAGCACTGCGTTCAGCACTGGAAGGTGCGGACATGGTGTTTATCGCCGCAGGTATGGGCGGTGGTACAGGTACCGGTGCTGCGCCGGTTGTGGCCGAAGTCGCAAAAGACCTCGGTATCCTGACTGTTGCTGTGGTGACCAAGCCTTTTAACTTTGAAGGCAAAAAGCGTATGGCGTTTGCGGAGCAGGGTATCGCCGAGCTGTCTAAGCACGTTGACTCACTGATCACTATTCCAAACGACAAACTGCTGAAAGTGCTCGGACGCGGTATTTCCCTGCTGGATGCATTTGGTGCGGCAAACGATGTGCTGAAAGGCGCGGTGCAAGGGATCGCCGAGCTGATCACTCGTCCGGGTTTGATGAACGTCGACTTTGCTGACGTGCGTACCGTGATGTCCGAAATGGGTTATGCCATGATGGGGTCCGGTGTTGCGCGTGGTGAAGACCGTGCAGAAGAAGCGGCTGAAATGGCGATCTCCAGCCCGCTGCTGGAAGATATCGATCTGTCCGGCGCACGTGGCGTGTTGGTCAACATCACGGCGGGCTTTGACCTGCGTTTGGATGAGTTCGAGACGGTAGGTAACACCATCCGTGCATTCGCGTCCGACAATGCGACAGTGGTAATCGGTACGTCACTTGACCCAGAAATGAATGATGAACTGCGTGTAACGGTTGTTGCGACGGGTATCGGCATGGACAAGCGTCCTGAGATTACTCTGGTGACGAACAAGCAGGCCAGTCAGCCTGTGATGGATCATCGTTATCAGCAACACGGTATGACGCCACTGGCGCAGGAAAAACCGGTTGCCAAAGTGGTTAACGACCCGAATCCGCAGACGAATAAAGAGCCAGATTATCTGGATATCCCGGCGTTTCTGCGTAAGCAGGCAGACTAATTTGCTGCCAGATAACGTTGGAATCTCCGCTCTTTGTGCTAAACTGTGCCACCGAGCTTGGTTTATACTAGGTCGGTAGGTTCAGTAACATGCGAGATAAAATGATGATCAAACAACGTACACTAAAACGTATTGTTCAGGCGACTGGTGTCGGGTTACATACCGGCAAGAAGGTCACGTTGACCATGCGTCCTGCACCGGCAAATACCGGGGTCATCTATCGCCGCACAGACTTGAATCCCCCGGTTGATTTTCCGGCTGATGCAAAATCCGTGCGTGATACCATGCTCTGTACTTGCCTAGTTAATGAGCATGACGTCCGTATTTCTACGGTGGAGCATCTTAACGCTGCGCTTGCAGGGTTGGGCATTGACAATATTGTCATTGATGTTGACGCGCCAGAAATTCCAATCATGGATGGCAGCGCCAGCCCGTTTATTTACCTGTTGTTAGATGCGGGTATTGAAGAGCTGAACTGTGCCAAGAAATTCGTGCGTATCAAACAGCCAGTTCGTGTTGAAGATGGCGATAAGTGGGCCGAAATGAAACCGTTTAATGGCTTCAGCCTGGATTTCACTATCGACTTCAACCACCCGGCGATTGATGCGGGCAACCAGCGCTATCGTTTGGATTTCTCTGCTGATGCGTTTGTTCGCCAGATCAGCCGTGCGCGTACCTTCGGCTTCATGCGCGATATCGAATACTTGCAGTCTCGTGGGTTGTGCCTGGGCGGCAGTATGGATTGTGCCATCGTCGTTGACGATTACCGCGTATTGAACGAAGACGGTCTGCGTTTTGAGGATGAGTTTGTCCGTCATAAAATGCTGGATGCCATCGGTGACCTGTTTATGTGTGGTTACAACATCATCGGTGCGTTTTCTGCGTTTAAATCCGGCCATGCTCTGAACAACAAACTGTTGCAGGCTGTGTTGGCTAATCAGGAAGCGTGGGAATACGTGACCTTTGAAGACGAAGCTGAAATGCCGCTGGCATTTAAAGCACCGTCTATCGTGCTGGCGTAACGCTTAACGTCGTTACTTCTTATTACGACTGGTTTTACTGGTACTCTCTCCGGCCAGTGAGGCCAGTCGTTCTAATATCTTTCTGAGTTTTTCCGGGCTGTTTCCTGCTAACGTCCTCAATGTTTCCGCACTTTGTTCGCTCAACTGACGCAACGGTTTGTCATCGACATTTTTCGTCGCTGAAATGTGACTATTTTTCACGATTTCATTCCCTTTTGCGGCAAGCGTTGGATTAATCCTGATGTCGATTGAAGCCAATGATGGTAGTATTTGTGCGCGTAATGCAGAGAGCAGTGCGGGTTGTTCGTAACGTAACCGCATCAGCCAACTGGCGTTAGCGGTTTCCAAGATCAGTAAACCTTGCCGATAATTAGCGACGCGGCACCATGGGTGCAACGGTGCAGGCAGTAATCCGCGCACGGCACGGTTAAGTTTTAATAAGGCGATAGCGCGCTGTTGCACATCTTGTAGCGGGCCTTTACCCGACGTGGATGCGCTATCAAACAGAAATTCCAGTGATTGTGGGCGGCTATCACGCATAGACCTGGCTCCGGTGGATGTTACTCGTGATTGGTATTCTAAATCGTTGGCGACAATTTGGCAGACGTTATTTCTGGCCGCATCTCTTATTAGGGATGGTCGCGGCGAGTCTTGGTCTGCCGACAAGCCTGAACGACTCACAGGACATCACCTCACTCCCCAATTCAAGTTCCAGCGTTAGTCGCCAGAATAACGTATCGCTGAGCCTTACCGATCTAGTCGCGCTGAAAGAAGCGCATCGACGCTCATCCTACAGCGTAGATTATTGGCATCAGCATGCGATCCGTACGGTAATTCGCCACCTTTCTTTTGCGTTGACGACGCCACAAACGGTCAATGCCCAGCAGGCTGACGAACTAGAACCTCATTCTCTGGTTTTGCTGGATACGTTAAATGCGTTGCTGACGCAGGATTCCCAGTACCCTCTTGTGATCTCCCCCCACGCTGGGCGAGTGACTTTTTATCCCCAAGCTCATCATCAAATTGGCATCTGGCTTGCCCAAATTCGCGGCATCCGAGCAGGGCCATACCTTCTCAGCTGAACGTGTAATGGATAATTAGCTGAAGAAATTTCTCCCGTTTTTCACTGAGTTTCTCAGATTTTCGATGTTGTGTTGCCACTGGATACGTGGCACTTGTGAGATTAAAAATTATTATGGTCATGAATATCCTAACCAAAATTTTTGGTAGCCGTAACGATCGTACGCTGCGCCGTATGCGTAAAAACGTTGATGTCATCAATCGCTTAGAACCTGAAATGGAAAAGCTGTCGAATGAGGAACTGCAAGCGAAAACGCTGGAGTTTCGTGTTCGTCTGGAAAAAGGTGAGTCGCTGGAGAACCTGCTGCCGGAAGCCTTCGCGGTAGTACGTGAATCCAGTAAGCGTGTGTTTGGCATGCGTCACTTCGATGTGCAGCTTATCGGCGGTATGGTACTGAACGAGCGTTGCATTGCGGAGATGCGTACCGGTGAAGGTAAAACGCTGACGGCAACGTTGCCTGCCTACCTGAATGCGCTGACTGGCCGCGGCGTACACGTGGTGACTGTGAACGACTATCTGGCACAGCGTGATGCCGAAAATAATCGTCCATTGTTTGAATTCCTTGGCCTGAGCGTTGGCATTAACCTGCCGGGAATGCCTGCTCCTGCGAAGCGTGAAGCCTATGCGGCTGATATCACCTACGGTACTAATAACGAATACGGTTTTGACTACCTGCGTGACAACATGGCGTTCAGTCCGGAAGAGCGAGTACAGCGTAAATTGTACTACGCGCTGGTGGATGAGGTTGACTCGATCCTGATCGATGAAGCGCGTACGCCGTTGATCATTTCCGGCCCGGCTGAAGATAGCTCCGAGCTGTATATCAGCGTTAATAAAATTATCCCTCACTTGATCCGTCAGGAGAAAGAGGATTCGGATACCTTCCACGGCGAAGGCCACTTCTCTGTTGATGAAAAGGCGCGTCAGGTTAACCTCACTGAGCGTGGTCTGGTTCTGGTCGAAGAACTGCTGGTGAAAGAAGGCATTATGGAAGAGGGGGAATCATTGTACTCCCCAACGAACATCATGCTGATGCACCATGTGACTGCTGCGCTGCGTGCGCATGTGTTGTTTACCCGCGATGTTGATTACATTGTGAAAGACGGTGAAGTGATCATCGTTGACGAACACACCGGCCGTACCATGCAGGGGCGTCGCTGGTCAGACGGCCTGCATCAGGCTGTGGAAGCAAAAGAGAAAGTAACGATTCAGAATGAAAACCAGACGCTGGCTTCCATTACCTTCCAGAACTATTTCCGCCTGTATGAAAAATTGGCGGGTATGACCGGTACGGCAGATACCGAAGCGTTCGAGTTCAGCTCTATTTACAAGCTGGATACGATTGTGGTGCCGACTAACCGTCCGATGATTCGTAAAGACTTACCTGATTTGGTCTATATGACCGAGCAGGAAAAAATCGATGCCATCATTGAAGATATCAAAGAGCGTTCAGCAAAAGGTCAGCCGATTCTGGTCGGTACGATCTCCATCGAGAAATCGGAAGTGGTTTCTCATGCGCTGGAAAAAGCGGGTATCAAACATAATGTGTTGAACGCGAAATTCCACGCGATGGAAGCCGATATCGTTGCTCAGGCGGGTCAGGCTGGCGCGGTGACCATCGCGACCAACATGGCGGGTCGTGGTACAGATATCGTGTTGGGCGGTAGCTGGCAGGCGGAAGTGGCGCTTCTGGAAACCCCGAGTGACGAGCAAATTGCAGAAATTAAAGCAGCCTGGAAAGTGCGTCACGATGCTGTGCTGGCTGCTGGTGGCTTACACATCATCGGTACGGAGCGCCATGAGTCTCGTCGTATCGATAACCAGCTGCGTGGTCGTTCCGGTCGTCAGGGGGATGCGGGTTCATCACGTTTCTATCTGTCGATGGAAGATGCGCTGATGCGTATTTTTGCTTCCGATCGTGTTTCCAACATGATGCGTAAGCTAGGCATGAAACCAGGTGAAGCCATTGAGCACCCGTGGGTCACGAAGGCGATTGCTAACGCCCAGCGTAAAGTGGAAAGCCGTAACTTTGATATTCGTAAGCAACTGCTGGAATACGATGATGTGGCGAACGACCAGCGTCGTGCGATCTATACGCAGCGTAACGAACTGTTGGACGTGTCTGATATCAGCGAAACCATCACCAGCATTCGTGAGGATGTGTTCAAAGCGACGATCGACAGCTACATTCCTCCGCAGTCTCTGGAAGAAATGTGGGATGTAGAAGGTCTGGAACAGCGTTTGAAGAACGATTTCGATCTGGATATGCCAGTCAAAGCGTGGCTGGATAAAGAACCAGAGCTGCACGAAGAAACGCTGCGTGAGCGTATTTTCCAGCAGGCGATTGAGATTTATCAGCGCAAAGAAGACGTGGTCGGTAGCGAAGTCATGCGCAACTTTGAAAAAGGCGTGATGTTGCAGACGTTGGATTCACTGTGGAAAGAGCATCTGGCAGCCATGGATTATCTGCGTCAGGGTATCCATCTGCGTGGCTATGCACAGAAAGATCCGAAGCAAGAGTATAAGCGTGAGTCGTTCTCTATGTTTGCCGCGATGTTGGAATCACTGAAATATGAAGTGATCAGCACGTTGAGCAAAGTTCAGGTGAGAATGCCGGAAGAGATCGAAGCGCTGGAGCAGCAACGCCGTGAAGAAGCTGAACGTTTGGCACGGCAGCAGCAACTGAGCCATCAGGAAGAAGATAGCCTGAACACCGGTTCACCGACGCAGGCGGATCGTAAAATCGGACGTAACGATCCTTGCCCATGTGGTTCAGGCAAGAAATATAAGCAGTGCCACGGCCGCTTACAGAAATAACTGGTCGCTGAAATCAGCGAATAAAATGTGATAAGTGCAAAGGAAAGGCGGTCATTGACCGCCTTTTACTTGATCAGAACCTGATAGGAAGTGTCATGACGCAAAAACAGTTATCCGTCGCGGTAGGCATCATCCGCAATGCGGAACAGCAATATTTCATTGCTCGTCGCCCAGATGGCGTTCACATGGCAGGGATGTGGGAGTTTCCCGGCGGTAAAATAGAAGAGGGAGAAACGCCAGCACAGGCGCTGATTCGTGAACTGCGTGAAGAAACGGGCATCGATGCTGTCGCGCCCCAACCGCTAAACGACAAAACATTTTCTACGCCAGAAAGAATCATTACGCTTCATTTCTTCCTGGTTGAAACATGGCAGGGGGAACCCTATGGTCGGGAAGGGCAGGAATCTCGCTGGGTGAGTGTAGAAGAATTACGTGAGGAAGAATTTCCGCCAGCGAATGCGGAGATGATCCGCTGGCTGAAATCGCTTTAATCTAGCCTTGCTTTTGCCTGTCTGAAAAACTCTGCCTGAAAATTATAGCGGCGAAACGCGGTGGTTACCGCGTTTCGCTCCAGTCTTCACTATCAGAAACCATATCATCACTAGGGATGCGCTTTTCTTCATCAGCCCATTCACCTAAATCGATGAGCTGACAACGCTTGCTGCAAAATGGGCGATAGAGGCTGGTTTCATCCCAGATGACTGCCTGCTTGCAGGTTGGGCACTTCACCGTCGTAATGTCTGTTGTCATAAGGTTATTTTCACTCTATTTGATACTTAATATCTGCCTGGTGTTTAACACATTTTTTGTCGTGGCTGGCCTTAACAGCAGGCCAGTTCAAACGTTAAACGAGGAGGAATGTGGCCGTTTTCGCTATCTAATGGCAGAAAACGAATAGCATAGCGTGTTTTATGGCCAGATATTTGTGGGTAGAGTTGGTGCGTCTGTTCAAGACGCAAACGCAGCAGATCGGCATCGGAAGCATTGTCCTGAAAGAAACCGTTCAGGCTGATTTGCGGGCGAAACGTACCGGAGTGGCGGATCAGTTCCAGGATCATATCCAATGCTTGTTTGAGCGGAGACAGTGATCCAAGCCAGCCAGAAACCAGCTTCTCACGGAGTTCCTGAGGTTGATGCAGCCAGCTATGTAGCGTCGGTAAGTCGAAACTGCAACACCCGCCGGGAATTCCGAGCCGCTGGCGTACCATGCCAATCAGACGATCTTCTCGTAAGAACTGCCCCATCCGTGGTGCCGCCATCAGCGTGCTGGCCAAATCTTTCAACTGACGTCTCAACGTATGGATGCGTTCCATGTCTACGCCCGGCACATCACTCCATTGCAACAGTTTTTGCTGTTGTCGCTCCAGTTCTTTCAGCAGTTCGGTACGCACATCTCCACGTTCCAGCACGTCAAGCAACTCTGCGACAGCGCGAAAAAATGTTAGCGCGCTTCCCATATCGGTCAGGGAGTGGTTTTGATGCAACTGCTGTAATAATGATTCGATACGCAACCAGGTACGTGTTTTTTCGTTCAACGGGTATTCGAATAAAATGGTTGAGGGAGCGTCACTCATTCTTAGTCATCCTGTCGGCAGCGGAGGCGGCTAGCTCAAGGTAATGGCGGTGTAATCCCGCAACCTGTGACGCCAGCTCGCTTGGGCATCGACTGTTATCAATAATATCATCGGCATAAGCCAGGCGCTGTTCTCGGGTAGCCTGTGCAGCCAGTATGTTTTCTGCTTGCTGCCGACTGATGCCATCGCGGGCCAGCGTGCGTTCAAGCTGTGTGTCTCTGTCTACATCAACGACCAGAATACGCTGTGCTCGCTGTTGTAAACCGTTCTCCACCAGTAGGGGGACGACCCACAGAATGTACGGTGCGGATGCAGACTGAAACTGGGTCTGTGTTTCCTGATGGATCAACGGATGAAGTAAATTATTCAGCCACTGTTTCTCTTCTGGCGAGGAGAAAATCCGTTGGCGTAGTGCGGTGCGGTCCAATGAACCATCGGTATTGAGTATAGCGTCGCCAAACCGGAGCCTGATGGCATCCAGCGCGGGCTTTCCAGGCTCGACTACCTGACGTGCGATGATATCCGCGTCAACGATAGTGGTCCCTAATTTGGCAAATTCATCGGCCACAGTGCTTTTGCCGCTGCCGATACCGCCTGTCAAGGCTACGATGTATGTCATTGCACCCATGTTGAAAAGTTAACATTGCCACTATTTTCAAGGGGGGACAAATACCTTCCCGCTCCCCTGAAGCCAATCGGGCATAAACCGCAGTGTGCTTCACGTTATCACTTTGCTTGGTGATAGGTAAATTTCTCTGATTTTATCCCAAATAAAGCGAAAATCGCAGTCTTGCCGCAGGATTATTCCTGCGTATGATAACGTTACTGGTAAAGGGCATTATTTTTTCACTCAGCAGCTTGTCGTCTTTTGGTGCTGTATTGGTCGGTTCAGGCTCCGGCCAATACGTTTCCCAACTGGAAGATAGGCAAATACATGCCAACCACCAGCGCCCCAACCATTCCTCCAACAACCATCATCAGCAGCGGTTCCAGCGTTTGGGTCAGCATGTCTGCCTGCTGTTGTACCCGACCTTCATGCCATTCTGCCAGTTGTGTAAAGATCGCATCCAGCGCACCGGTTTCTTCCCCCACGCGGATCAGTTGCGGACAGGGGGCAGGGAACAGTATGGCGTGATGCTGTGTGGCATGGTAGAGCGACATTCCCTGATGCAGTTGCGCTTGTATCTGTTGAATTGCGGCCTGATAAAGTGGGTGACGGATCGTCGCGGCGGCATCCAGCCCTTCGGGGAGCGTCAAACCGGCCTGTTGCGTCATAGACAGAATCGTGAATATCTGGTTCAGCGACTTACCACGTAACAGGCTAGAGACGATGGGAAGCTTCAGCAGCCATTCTTGCTCTCTGGTTTTCCATAAGGACCTTTTCTGCCTTAAACGGACATATCCCGCTATCAGAGCACAAATAGACAGCAACCCTGTCAATCCATAGCCCGAGATGACTTCTGCCAGATAAAGCAATTGCTGAGTAAACCACGGTAACGGTGTATCAAATGAGGAATAGAGCGTCGCAAATTCGGGCAGAACCAGCGTCAACATCATCATGCTGACCAGCACCGCGATTGCCAAAACAAAGCAGGGATAGCGTAGTGCTTTGATGACTTTCTGTTGCAGTCTGGACTGCTTTTCTTGCTGTTGTGCCAACTGTAGGCAGCACGCGTCTAGCTTCCCAGTTAACTCGCCGACGGCAATGAGGGAACGATACAGAACGGGAAAGATATGCGGGTATTCCTGCAACGCTTCAGAGAACGAATTTCCCTGCGCAACACGGGTACGGACATCCCGTAATACGCAGCGCCAGCCGGGGCGCTCATGTTGTTCCGATATCAGTTTTAATGCTTCCAGCAGCGGCAATCCAGCGTGTAGCAGGGCAGCAAGCTGTTTGATTAATTCGCCTAGCTGCTCGCGTTTCCAATAGCGGAGCGACAGATAATGGCCAGCCTTTACGATGAGTGGCTGGTAGCCCTGGGCAATCAGGCTGGCGTAGGCATGCTGTCGTTGTGTGCTAATGAGTTCACCGTCGATAAAATCGCCCTCTGGCGTAATCGCCTGCCAGTGATATAAACGCGCTAGCCTCATTGTGCCTCCTGATTCATGGCGTGTTCATCGCCCACAACACGATAGACTTCAGCGAGCGAGGTCAGGCCGTCGTTGACCAGTTTAAGACCCGCAGCCAACAACGTTGGGAAACCTGAATGGCGAGACAGCGCAGATAATTCCCCTGAGCTGGCGTTGCCCGCTAGCGCTGCCTGAAAATCTGGCGTGATGGGCAGTAATTCATAGAGCGCGACGCGGCCATAGTAGCCAGAGAAACAGTGGCTACAGCCGCGGGCTTGCCAATGGTGTAGTGGCCCTTGCCATACGTCGTTTGGCAGCGAAATCAGTGGTTCTCCTGGCGTCTTACAGTGCGGGCATAACCGACGCATAAGGCGTTGTGCGATGATGAGTTTTAGTGCTGCGGCTAACAGATAACCGGGGATACCCAGATGGTTGAGGCGAGTCAGCGTTTCGACGGCAGAGTTGGTGTGCAATGTGGACATGACCAGATGGCCGGTTTGCGCGGCTTTGATCGCAATTTCTGCGGTTTCGGCATCGCGTATTTCGCCGATCATAATAACGTCTGGATCCTGTCGCAGCAGCGCACGTAAGATTCGGCCAAATCCCAGTTCAGCTTTGGGATTGATTGCCGTTTGGTTGATGCCCAGCAAGGGGATCTCGATGGGATCCTCTACGCTACAGATATTGCGGCTGCATTCGTTCAGCCAGCGTATCGCGCTGTAAAGCGTGACGGTTTTTCCACTGCCTGTCGGGCCAGTGACTAACAGCATCCCCTGTGAGGCGCTCAGCACGTTAATCACCTGCTGTAATGCTTTTGGGGTAAGCCCGAGTTTATCTAGCACCAGTTCCTGCTGGTGTGTTTGCAAAATACGCAACACGACTTTTTCTCCCTGCTGCACAGGGAGCGTAGCGATGCGCAACGAGTAGGCTTGTTGATCCAGCATCAGGCTGAACTGGCCGTCTTGCGGCAATCGTCGTTCGGCGATGTTCAACTTGCCCATGATTTTCAGCCGCGCGGTAATACGGTTTGTCAGCTCGGAAGGCGGGGCGGAGATGGCCTGTAGCACGCCGTCAATGCGTAGGCGTATGCGATAGCCGTCCAGTAATGGCTCAAAGTGGATATCAGAGGCGCGACGCTGAATCGCGAGACGCAGTGTTTGATGGATAAATTGTGCAACAGGGGAGTCATCGTCATGATCCTTCTGCCCTGTGCTGTTGTTATGAATATTGTGATAAGTGCTGTTATAGGTGCCGGCATGGTAGGTTTCTGCGGGTTCGGCAACGGCGTTCACGGGGTTAAGCTGCTGTTCCATTCTGGCCTGTGGCCATTGCTCCACCATGATGCGGCGATTGCTAGCGAAACGCAGCGCGGCAATCATCTCTGCCGAAGGGGACGTCGTGACGGCGACCGACAGCGTTTGTTCATCAAGACTAAGCAATAATGCCTGATAACGTCGGCACAGTGTTTGCAGTTCGCTGAGCGTATGCTCGGAAGTAACGGAGGAGTCTGTCATGATTAACCTGCCGTATTATCGAAACGGAAAACGTCCTGACAGGCGGCTTGCAGGCTCTCTGCACTGCCATCTGTGGTACAGCTTTTCGTCCAGCGTGAGGTGCCAGTTTCGCTATCCCACGTTGGCGTCAGAATAACGCGTAGCCCTTGCAGGGTGGATTGTCCGGTCAGCGTAATTACCCCTTGGGCGACGCTAACGGCGCTGACATAGCGTGAAGATTTACTGCCTGGAATCCCCTGATTACCTGTGCTACAGGCGGTAAAGGCGGCATTTTCCAGACCGCAGAGATCGACCGGTGTTTTGTAAGACACCATGGTTTGCAGCATATCCGTCAGCGCCGCTTTTTGCAGATAGCCTTGATAGGCGGGAACGCCAATGGCGCTGAGGATGGCGACGATCGCAATGACGATCATCAGCTCAATCAGTGTGAATCCTTGTTGTGTAGTCATATTGATTTCCCTGTTGTGGCGTATAAATAGGGTGGCGCATAAATACATACGGACGGCTGGCAGCATAGAAAAGGGTGTGAAGGCTGGCTAGCGGAGGAAATGAAAATAGGAAAGCGCTACGACGTGTTTTTAGCGATTTGCAGAACGTTGAACAATTTTTGCGGGCAGATACGCAACTTTCGTTCTATCAGTAAAGAACGTTTACGCAGCTCAGAACGTTTTCATTATTACGATGGGTGGAAGAATGGAGATCCATTGAGTCGTGAGAACGAGGTGCGAGAGGGCACCTCGTTGGAAAGAAAAAAACGCTTAGATAAAACGCATGGATAAATCTAGCGCTTGTACGTGTTTGGTGAGCGCCCCCACCGAGATATAGTCCACGCCGGTTTCCGCATAGCCACGCAGCGTGTCGAGGGTGACATTACCGGATATCTCAAGCAGTGCGCGGCCTTGTGTGGTGTTAACGGCTTCTCGGATGTTATCCAGACTGAAATTATCCAACATGATGATATCGGCGCCCGCGTCCAACGCTTGCTGTAATTCGTCCAGTGATTCGACCTCAACCTCTACCGGAACATCACTGCGCAAAGACTGGGCTTTTTCTACTGCATTTTTGATGGAACCAGCAGCGATGATGTGGTTTTCCTTGATCAGGAACGCATCGGATAGGCCGAGCCGATGGTTGTTGCCGCCGCCGCATGAGACGGCGTATTTCAGCGCGGTTCTCAGCCCAGGCAATGTTTTGCGTGTATCCAGCAGTCGAGTACGTGTTCCTTGTAATACGGCAACATAGCGGCTAACTTCAGTGGCGACACCGGACAGCGTTTGCAGGAAATTCAGCGCCGTGCGTTCGCCTGTCAGGAGCTGTTTGGCTGGTCCTGTGATGTCACACAGCGTTTGGTTGGGGACGATGGCGTCGCCGTCGGCGACGTGCCAGGTAATGGTTGTCGTGTCGCCCAATTGAGAAAAGACTTCCTCAAGCCAGCGCGCACCGCAGAATATACCCGCTTCACGCGTGATAATGCGTGCGCTGACGGTCTCGTTATCGGGCAACAGAAGGGCGGTAATGTCTTGATTAGCATCGACGATGCCACCTAAATCTTCACGCAAGGCCAGTTGCACGCTGGCGGGGATATCTTGTGCAATACGAGCGAGCAAAGCCTGTTGGCGTTGTTCCTGACTGTAGCGACGCGTTGACATGACAAAACTCCGAAGGGGGATTCGGAGGTCTATGCTACCTTGTTTATATCAGGACATCCAGAATGAATAATTATTAAAATTCAATCTGTTACTGTTATTTCCCGGCGGCCATCGCGGGTCGCCGGAAAGGGAAGGTGATTTTAGAAGTTGTAACCGACGACCAGATAGTAACCCCAGCCGGTAGATTTCACTTCAAACGGACCTTTGCCGAAATTGAGTTCTGTGCCATCAGCCCATTGGCCGCCGTTGTGGAAATAACGTGCGACGAAAGAGTAGTGCCAGTTGTCGTAGCCCAACGCCAGAATATGGCTGGAGGCGATGGAGTTGTTGGAACGGCTTGTATTCGATTTATCACGCAGCTCTGAACCAAAATCGAAATTGGTGAAGCTGATATATGAGACGTTACCGCCCAGCAGAGAACCCAGTGAGTAAGAGTATTTCACTTTTACGCGGTAGCCGTCCCACTCGTTTTCGTTAGCGGCACCGTAGTTTTGCCATTGGTATTTGGCATAGCCGTTCAGTGACAGAGCCAGGTCGGTACCGGTATCAATATCGGTACCTAAGCCCATGTACCAGGTGCTCTGACGCGAACCGCTGTTACGTCCCATGTCGTAAATCACATTATTGGCGATGTACCACTCTTTAAACGGACCAAAGCTCAGGTCAGCTCCCGTCAGTTTATCAATGGAGAAGCGTGGTTCGATCTCGACAAACAGAGGTGAACCTTTGTCCCAAATGCCACGGCTGTCGGGATCGCCACCAAAAAACTTAGGTGCATCGGCGTAGCCGTAAAAATCGAACCAGTCTTTACGTGCAAACGCTTCGTACTCCAGATAGGTCGTGCTGTTTAACTGCGGTCCAAAACGTGTGTGGGCGCTGCCGACGACGTTAATGCTCTGATGCCACCAGTCGGACAGATATTCGGCTTTATTGCTGTCGGCAAGAGCAGGCATGGAGCATGACAGGGCGAGCAAGGCGCCTGCAGCGAAAGTTTTTTTCATCTTAAGTACCATAGTGTTAGACGTCATGTACGTCGTACGTGAGACCGCAAAATAAGTTTTGGTAATATCTAAAAAAATCAGAAGATAATTTTGTCATGCATTTTAAGTAAAAATAGACGCAATGCACGAAAACGATTGCCTTTTATTGTGCCATTACATTTTTAATGTGATTTTAATCACATTTTTTATGTTGGGAATTTCACCTAGCTGACAAGGTATGACGAGTATAAGGGCGGACAAGAAAGCGGCGTGAGCATCACAAAATGAAAGGTAAAATCTATTGATACTCTGTTGAATAGATAGGATGGCGCTAAACATGGTATCTTGGATACAAGGGCTTTTGGGCTACTCTGGTTTATCACGTTAGAAATGTTTATTACGCTAAAAATGTGCTTTTAGGCCTCATTCAGCCGGCAAACGATACGATGCGAGGTTATCGCCGATGCTTTTGGAAAATGGCTGGTTATCCGACATTACACACACGCCTTCACCGCATTATGATGGTCGCCCGAATGATGAGGTGCCTTCCTTACTGGTGATCCACAATATCAGTTTGCCGCCCGGTGAGTTTGGTGGCCCCTATATTGATCAACTGTTTACGGCTACGTTGGATCCCACTGCGCATCCCTATTTCGCCGATATTTCCCATCTACGCGTCGCGGCGCACTGCCTGATACGCCGTGACGGACAAATCACACAATATGTGTCGTTCGATCAGCGCGCCTGGCATGCCGGTGTGTCTGCGTTTGAAGGTCGCGAACGCTGTAACGATTTCTCTATTGGCATTGAGTTGGAAGGGACGGATACGCTGCCTTTTACCCTGGAGCAATATCACTCTCTGGTAGCAATTACACGCCTATTAATGCGCGTTTACCCCATCACGCTATCGCGCATTACTGGGCACAGTGACATCGCACCGGGCCGTAAAACGGATCCCGGCCCAGCATTTGACTGGGACGGCTACCATCGCCTGTTACAAGAAAACGAGACAGAGAACAAAGGGAGTCTGGATTAATGACGCTGTTTACACTGTTGCTTACGCTGGCATGGGAACGCTTGTTCAAACAGGGCGAGCACTGGCAGATCGATCATCGGCTTGAGGTTGTATTCCGGCACGTATCGTCTCCGTCTTTATTGCAAACGCTGTTCCTGACGCTCTGCAGTATGGGCATCGTGGCTGGCCTGCTGTGGCTCACCAGCGGCATTTTGTTCGGCCTGATTTCTCTTCTGTTGTGGATTGTTATCAGTCTGATGTGCATTGGCGCGGGTGAAATCCGTCAGCACTATCGGCGCTATTTGCAGGCGGCACAGCGCGGCGAGGCGGATGCCAGTCGGGAAATGGCGGCAGAACTGGCGTTGATTCACGGTCTGCCCGTTGGCACGAGCGAAAGCGAGCAGTTGAAAGAGCTGCAAAACGCGCTGCTGTGGATCAATTTCCGGTTTTATTTAGCCCCGCTGTTCTGGTTTATCGCTGCGGGATCCTACGGGCCGATTGCGCTGACGGGGTATGCATTTTTGCGTGCTAGACAGACCTGGCTTGCTCGCCACCATACTCCGCTGGAGCGCGCGCAGTCTGGCGTCGATAGTTTACTGCATTGGCTTGATTGGATCCCCACACGTTTGGCTGGTGCCGCTTACGCACTGCTGGGGCACGGCGAGAAAGCGCTGCCAGCCTGGTTCGCTTCGCTAGGGGATTCTCGCAGTTCGCAGTATTGGGTGTTGACTCAACTGGCCCAATTTTCTCTCGCGCGTGAACCCCACGTTGAGCCTGTAGAGACGCCCAAAGCCGCTGTGACGCTGGCGAAAAAGGTGACGCTGGTGCTGGTGGTGGTGGTCGCACTCCTGACGATATACGGTGCGCTGGTGTGATTTCTAACCGTTTGCCAGAGATAGAGATAAAAATGGCCGACAAACGTCGGCCATGAAAACGGAGGCGGTGAACGTGGAAATGTGTTACTTCGCCTGATTTTTCTTTTTGATAAAGTAACCCACTCCCAGAATAACCAGCCAGACGGGAATCAGCAGAACGGAAATCTGAATGCCCGGTGTCAGGAACATAATGACCAGTATACCAGCGAGGAACAGCAGGCAGAGGTAGTTACCCAGCGGGTAAAACAGTGCCTTAAACTTTGTCACCACACCTTCTTTGTTCTTTTGTGCACGGAACTTCAGGTGCGCCAGACTGATCATCGCCCAGTTAATCACAAGAGCGGACACAACCAGCGCCATCAGCAGTTCGAAGGCTTTACCTGGAATAAGGTAGTTAATCAGCACGCACAGCGCCGTCGCCAGCGCGGAGATACCGATAGCGACAACCGGAACGCCACGGCCATCGACGGTTTCCAGCACTTTCGGCCCATTCCCCTGTTTTGCCAGACCGAACAGCATGCGGCTGTTGCAGTACACACAGCTGTTGTAAACGGACAGCGCTGCGGTCAGTACCACGATGTTCAGCACCGTCGCCACGACGTTGCTGTTCAGTTCATGGAAGATCATGACGAACGGGCTACCGCCTTCTACAACCTTGCCCCACGGGTAAAGTGACAGCAGGATAGCGAGCGAGCCGATGTAGAAAATCAGGATGCGGTAGATAACCTGATTGGTCGCGCGTGGAATGCTTTTCTCTGGGTCATCCGCTTCTGCGGCGGTAATCCCCACCAGTTCCAGTCCGCCAAATGAGAACATGATAACGGCCATCGCCATCACCAAGCCGAGCACGCCGTTCGGGAAGAAGCCACCCTGCGCCCACAGGTTGGTCACGGTGGCCTCTGGCCCGCCTGTACCACTGAACAACAGCCAGCCACCGAAGACGATCATGCCAATAATCGCGGCGACTTTGATGATGGCAAACCAGAACTCCATCTCACCGTAGACTTTGACGTTTGCCAGATTGATGGCGTTAATCAGCAGGAAAAAGACGGCAGCGGACACCCAGGTCGGAATGTCTGGCCACCAATACTGGACGTAAATCCCCACGGCGCTGAGCTCGGCCATGGCGACCAGCACATACAGCACCCAGTAGTTCCATCCCGATGCAAAGCCCGCGAAATCGCCCCAGTATTTATAGGCAAAGTGGCTGAACGATCCGGCTACCGGCTCTTCAACCACCATCTCACCCAGTTGGCGCATAATGAGAAACGCGATCAGGCCGCCAATCGCATAGCCTAACAGGACCGATGGCCCGGCCATTTTGATTGTCTGCGCAATACCAAGAAAGAGGCCAGTACCTACCGCGCCACCCAAGGCAATCAACTGAATATGACGGTTTTTCAAACCACGCTTTAGCGTGCCGTCCGTTTGTTGATTATCCATCAAATTTAACCCTCTGCCAGTGCAAGTAAAAAACACGGTGTGAACGAATACGTGTATTAGTGACTGTACGTTTATGTAATTTTATTTTTACGGATTGGAATATCTTAAAATAAGAAAACATCTATCGTTTGCCAGAGAATAGTGGTAAGTGAAACAGATTGCACTGATTTCTTATAGTCTGATAATTAAAAACTATCGCCACATCAAAAATTTTACCTTTCCCTGATGTAAGAGCCTGATGACGAGAAGATTGATAGAGGATTTTTCAGGGGAGAAGGGGGTTGCTACTCCTTTAGTTTTACTCCCTTTTATTACCTTTTTATCCCTGCTGTAAAATGGTGTTTACCACGATGTGAAGCTGCGGGTAACTACGCTTCCCTCTTGAGAATAAAAAACCTGATTTATTGCATTTAAATTCATTGTTTTCGTATTTAAACGGTTCAGCAATGCCTGCTTCACGTTTCAAAAAAGTTAAAATATAGACAGAGGGGATTAATGGTAATACCACAGGTGGGCTATCACTTTGCCGCAGGTTTCTCGTGCATTTGTTAAAATCTGGTGGGATTGGTGATTTAGCTCAAGGTCCTTATGGACAGAAGGTGAATACTTTGTTACTTTAGCGTCACGTTTTTGAAATTGGTATTACCAATTGACTCCGCGCCATTCGCAGAGAAGAATTCACTATGGCATACAGCAAGATCCGTCAGCCCAAACTGTCAGATGTGATTGAACAGCAGCTGGAGTTTCTGATCCTTGAGGGAACCTTGCGCCCCGGCGAGAAGCTCCCACCGGAGCGCGAACTGGCAAAACAGTTCGATGTTTCCCGCCCTTCTCTGAGAGAAGCCATTCAACGCCTGGAAGCCAAAGGTCTCCTTTTGCGCCGTCAGGGTGGTGGTACCTTCGTTCAAGCTAATCTATGGCAAAGCGTCAGCGATCCGCTGGCAGAATTACTGAGCACACATCCCGAATCACAGTTCGATCTTCTGGAAACGCGTCATGCGCTGGAAGGCATTGCTGCCTACTACGCTGCACTGCGTGGCACAGAGTCGGACCTGCAACGTATCCGGGATTGTCATGCCGTGATTGAGAAGGCGAGGGAAGCGGGCGATCTGAACGCCGAGTCAGAAGCCGTTATGCAGTATCAGGTTGCTGTAACAGAAGCCACGCATAATGTGGTTTTACTGCATTTGGTGCGCTGTATGGGGCCGATGCTCGAACAGAACGTGAGGCAGAATTTTGAATTGCTTTATTTGAGCCGTGAAGTGTTGGCCCAGGTGAGCATTCATCGCGCCAGCATTTTTGAGGCGATTGTTGCCCGTGAGCCGGAGAAGGCGCGCGAAGCATCACACCGTCATCTGGCGTTTATTGAGGAAGTATTGCTGGATCTTAACCGGGAACATAGTCGGCGCGAGAGATCGCTGCGTCGGCTCCAGCAACGCAAGGACTGATCACCTATCTTTTGGTGCTCTGAATGCGGTAATCACGACGATGAGCCTGTCTTCATGCGTTTTGCTTATGGCCAAATCTAAGCCAGAATGCAGGAAGACAGGCTCCAACAAACCAACTTATTAGAGAAGATAAGGAATAACCATGTCAGATCGTTTAAATAATGACGTGGATCCGATCGAAACCCGCGACTGGCTGCAGGCGATCGAATCGGTCATCCGTGAAGAGGGTGTTGAACGCGCCCAGTTCCTGATTGATCAGGTTCTGAGTGAAGCACGTAAAGGCGGTGTCAGCGTTGCTGCTGGTACGGCTGCACGTCAATACATCAACACCATCGCAGTGGAAGACGAGCCGGAGTACCCTGGTAATCTGGATCTGGAACGTCGTATTCGCTCAGCAATCCGCTGGAACGCGATCATGACGGTACTGCGTGCTTCGAAAAAAGATCTGGATCTGGGTGGCCACATGGCTTCTTTCCAGTCTTCCGCCACTTTCTATGAAGTGTGCTTTAACCACTTCTTCCGTGCTCGCACTGCGCAGGACGGCGGCGACCTGGTCTACTTCCAGGGCCACATTTCTCCGGGCGTTTACGCTCGTGCCTTCCTTGAAGGCCGTCTGACCGAAGATCAGATGAACAACTTCCGTCAGGAAGTTCACGGTAACGGTCTGTCTTCTTATCCGCACCCGAAACTGATGCCAGATTTCTGGCAGTTCCCGACCGTCTCTATGGGTCTGGGCCCGATCGGTGCTATCTACCAGGCTAAATTCCTGAAGTATCTGGAAAACCGTGGTCTGAAAGATACCTCTAAGCAAACCGTTTATGCCTTCCTGGGCGACGGTGAAATGGATGAACCAGAATCCAAGGGTGCGATCACTATCGCGACCCGTGAAAAACTGGACAATCTGGTGTTCGTCATCAACTGTAACCTGCAACGTCTGGATGGCCCAGTTACCGGTAATGGTAAGATCATCAACGAGCTGGAAGGTATCTTCAGCGGCGCTGGCTGGGATGTGATCAAAGTCATGTGGGGCGACCGTTGGGACGAACTGCTGCGTAAAGACACCAGCGGTAAACTGATCCAACTGATGGAAGAAACCGTCGACGGTGACTACCAGACCTTCAAATCTAAAAACGGTGCCTATGTGCGTGAGCACTTCTTCGGTAAATACCCGGAGACGGCAGAACTGGTTAAAGACTGGACCGACGATCAGATTTGGTCACTGAACCGTGGTGGTCACGATCCGAAGAAAGTCTACGCTGCACTGAAAAAAGCGCAGGACACCAAAGGCAAACCAACCGTTATTCTGGCGCATACCATTAAAGGTTACGGTATGGGCGACGCGGCTGAAGGTAAGAACATCGCTCACCAGGTTAAGAAAGTTAACATGGATGGCGTGCGTTACTTCCGTGACCGTTTCAACGTGCCAGTGTCTGATGCCGATATCGAAAAACTGCCATACATCACTTTCGATAAAGAGTCTGAAGAATACAAATACCTGCACGAGCGTCGTCAGGCATTGGGTGGCTACCTGCCGTCTCGTCAGCCAAACTTTGATGAGAAACTGGATCTGCCAACGCTGGAAGATTTCAGCACCCTGCTGGAAGAGCAGAACAAAGAAATCTCTACCACTATCGCGTTTGTTCGTGCCCTGAACGTGATGCTGAAGAACCAATCTATCAAAGATCGTCTGGTTCCAATCATCGCTGACGAAGCGCGTACCTTCGGTATGGAAGGCCTGTTCCGCCAGATCGGTATTTATAGCCCGAAAGGCCAGCAGTACACCCCGCAGGACCGTGAGCAGGTTGCTTACTACAAAGAAGACCAGAAAGGTCAGATTCTGCAGGAAGGTATCAACGAGCTGGGCGCTGGTTCTTCCTGGCTGGCGGCGGCAACGTCTTACAGCACCAACAACCTGCCAATGATCCCGTTCTACATCTACTACTCCATGTTCGGTTTCCAACGTATCGGCGACCTGTGCTGGGCCGCGGGTGACCAACAGGCGCGTGGCTTCCTGATCGGTGGTACTTCCGGTCGTACGACGCTGAACGGCGAAGGTCTGCAACACGAAGATGGCCACAGCCATATCCAATCGCTGACCATCCCGAACTGTATCTCCTACGATCCAGCATTCGCCTATGAAGTCGCGGTCATCATGCATGACGGTCTGCACCGCATGTACGGTGACGCGCAGGAAAACATTTACTACTACATCACCACGCTGAACGAAAACTACCACATGCCTGCGATGCCGCAGGGTGCGGAAGAAGGTATCCGTAAGGGTATCTACAAGCTGGAAACGGTTGAAGGTAGCAAAGGTAAAGTGCAACTGCTGGGCTCCGGTTCTATCCTGCGTCACGTACGTGAAGCGGCTCAGATTCTGGCGAAAGACTACGGTGTGGGTTCTGATGTATTCAGCGTAACCTCCTTCACTGAACTGGCTCGTGAAGGCCAGGATTGTGAGCGTTGGAACATGCTGCATCCAACCGAAACGCCACGCGTCCCTTACGTGGCTCAGGTACTGAGCGATGCGCCAGCGGTGGCATCGACTGACTACATGAAGCTGTTTGCTGAACAAATTCGTAACTTCGTCCCAGCTAGCGATTACCGCGTATTGGGTACTGACGGTTTCGGTCGTTCTGACAGCCGTGAGAACCTGCGTCACCACTTTGAAGTGGATGCGTCTTACGTCGTGGTTGCGGCTCTGGGTGAACTGGCTAAACGCGGTGAAATCGATAAGAAAGTGGTTGCTGATGCCATCACTAAATTCAACATCGATGCAGATAAAGTTAACCCGCGTCTGGCATAAGAGGTAAAGATTACATGGCTATCGAAATCAACGTACCGGATATCGGTGCAGATGAAGTTGAAGTCACCGAAGTGCTGGTGAAGGTTGGCGACAAAGTTGAAGCTGAACAGTCGCTGATCACGGTTGAAGGTGATAAGGCTTCTATGGAAGTCCCTTCTCCGCAGGCTGGTGTCATTAAAGAGATTAAAGTCTCTGTGGGTGACAAAGTTGAAACTGGCAAACTGATCATGATTTTCGATTCCGCCGACGGTGCAGCTGACGCTGCACCTGCTAAGGCAGAAGAGAAGAAAGAAGCAGCGCCGGCTGCTGCACCTGCGGCAGCGGCTGCGAAAGACGTCAACGTACCAGATATCGGCGGTGACGAAGTCGAAGTGACCGAAGTGCTGGTTAAAGTGGGCGACACCGTTGCGGCTGAACAGTCTCTGATTACCGTAGAAGGCGACAAAGCGTCTATGGAAGTTCCGGCACCTTTCGCGGGTACGGTTAAAGAGATCAAGATCAGCACTGGCGATAAAGTGTCTACCGGTTCTCTGATCATGGTATTCGAAGTGGCGGGTGCTGCACCTGCTGCTGCTCCGGCACAAGCCGCGGCTCCAGCAGCAGCTGCGCCAGCGGCCTCTGCGGCGAAAGAAGTCAACGTACCGGATATCGGCGGTGACGAAGTCGAAGTGACTGAAGTGATGGTTAAAGTTGGCGATAAAATCGCGGCTGAGCAATCACTGATCACCGTTGAAGGTGACAAGGCTTCGATGGAAGTCCCTGCGCCGTTCGCGGGTACGGTTAAAGAAATCAAAATCAGCACCGGCGATAAAGTGAAAACCGGTTCACTGATCATGGTCTTCGAAGTAGAAGGCGCTGCGCCTGCTGCGGCCCCGGCTGCCAAGCAAGAGGCAGCGGCTGCACCGGCTCCGGCGGCAAAATCTGCTGCGCCAGCACCGGCTGCAAAAGCGGAAGGCAAGAGCGAATTCGCAGAGAACGACGCTTACATTCACGCAACGCCGGTTATCCGTCGTCTGGCACGTGAATTCGGCGTGAATCTGGCGAAAGTGAAGGGTTCTGGTCGTAAAGGCCGTATCCTGCGCGAAGACGTTCAGGCTTACGTGAAAGATGCCGTGAAACGCGCTGAGTCTGCGCCAGCTGCTGCCGCTGGCGGCGGTCTGCCAGGCATGCTGCCATGGCCGAAAGTCGACTTCAGCAAGTTTGGTGAAGTGGAAGAAGTAGAACTGGGCCGTATCCAGAAAATCTCTGGTGCTAACCTGAGCCGTAACTGGGTGATGATCCCGCACGTTACGCACTTCGACAAAACTGACATCACCGATCTGGAAGCGTTCCGTAAACAGCAGAACGCCGAAGCTGAGAAGCGCAAACTGGATGTGAAATTCACCCCAGTTGTCTTCATCATGAAAGCCGTTGCCGCTGCGCTTGAGCAGATGCCACGCTTCAACAGTTCTCTGTCTGAAGATGCGCAACGTCTGACGCTGAAGAAATACATCAACATCGGTGTTGCGGTTGATACCCCGAACGGTCTGGTGGTTCCGGTCTTTAAAGACGTGAACAAGAAGAGCATCACTGAGCTGTCTCGTGAATTGACTGTCATCTCCAAGAAAGCCCGTGACGGTAAGCTGACGGCTGGCGAAATGCAGGGCGGTTGCTTCACCATTTCCAGCATTGGTGGCTTGGGTACGACCCACTTCGCGCCGATCGTCAACGCACCAGAAGTGGCTATTTTGGGTGTGTCTAAGTCCGCGATGGAGCCGGTCTGGAACGGTAAAGAGTTTGTTCCGCGTCTGATGATGCCGATCTCTCTGTCCTTCGACCACCGTGTCATTGACGGTGCTGATGGTGCGCGCTTCATTACCATCATTAACAACATGTTGTCTGACATCCGCCGTCTGGTGATGTAATCGAAAAGCCGGCCTGACGGCCGGCTTTTTTCTGATAAGCTGTTATTTGTTACAGCGATCAGTGATTAAGGACAAATCGTTAGTCGCTTGTTGTTTCAAAATTGTTAACGATTTTGTAAACTACTGCGGCAAAGACACGTCCCGGTGGAAGAGGGCGTTATTAAAAATACACCCTCAATCAGAATGATGACGGGTGTGACGTCACAGACCCGCCGGAAATCAATTAAGAGGTCATGATGAGTACTGAAATTAAAGCTCAGGTAGTGGTACTTGGTGCCGGCCCCGCGGGTTACTCTGCTGCATTCCGCGCGGCGGATTTGGGTCTGGAAACCGTACTGGTAGAGCGCTACTCCACGCTGGGTGGGGTGTGTCTGAATGTGGGTTGTATCCCTTCCAAAGCCCTGCTACACGTCGCTAAAGTCATTGAAGAAGCCAAAGCACTGGCAGAACACGGTATCGTGTTTGGTGAACCTAAAACCGACATTGATAAAATCCGTCTCTGGAAAGAAAAAGTCATCACCCAACTGACCGGTGGTCTGGCTGGCATGGCGAAGGGCCGTAAAGTGAAAGTGGTTAACGGTCTGGGCAAATTCACGGGCGCCAACACGCTGGAAGTTGACGGCGAAAACGGCAAAACGACGATCAACTTCGATAACGCGATTATCGCTGCGGGTTCACGTCCGATCCAACTGCCTTTCATTCCTCATGATGACCCGCGCGTATGGGATTCTACCGATGCGCTGGAGCTGAAAAGCGTCCCTGGACGTCTGCTGGTTATGGGCGGCGGTATCATCGGTCTGGAAATGGGTACCGTTTACCACGCTCTGGGTTCACAGATCGATGTCGTTGAAATGTTCGATCAGGTGATTCCGGCAGCTGACAAAGACATCATCAAAGTCTTCACCAAGCGTATCAGCAAGCAGTTCAATCTGATGCTGGAAACCAAAGTGACGGCAGTAGAAGCTAAAGAAGACGGCATCTATGTGACGATGGAAGGCAAAAAAGCGCCTGCCGAACCACAGCGTTACGATGCGGTTCTGGTGGCTATTGGTCGCGTACCGAACGGCAAAAACCTGGATGCGGGCAAAGCGGGCGTGGAAGTTGACGATCGCGGTTTCATCCACGTTGATAAACAAATGCGCACCAACGTGCCACACATCTACGCTATCGGCGACATCGTCGGTCAACCGATGCTGGCGCACAAAGGCGTGCATGAAGGCCACGTTGCTGCCGAAGTCATCTCCGGTAAGAAACACTACTTCGATCCGAAAGTGATTCCTTCCATTGCCTATACCGAACCGGAAGTGGCATGGGTGGGTCTGACCGAGAAAGAAGCGAAAGAGAAAGGCATTAGCTACGAAACCGCGACCTTCCCATGGGCAGCGTCTGGCCGTGCTATCGCGTCTGACTGCGCTGACGGTATGACCAAACTGATTTTCGACAAAGAAACTCACCGTGTTATTGGTGGTGCGATTGTCGGGACTAACGGTGGTGAACTGTTAGGTGAAATCGGTCTGGCGATCGAAATGGGCTGTGATGCGGAAGATATCGCACTGACCATCCATGCGCACCCAACGCTGCATGAATCTGTTGGTCTGGCCGCTGAAATCTTTGAAGGCAGCATCACTGACCTGCCGAACCCGAAAGCGAAGAAGAAGTAAGTTCTCTCAGGTTCGACTAGCGTGAATTTAATCCGGCACCTTTTACAGGTGCCGGATTTTTTTACGTATCAGAGGCGGGAAATACCCGCGCGCAAAGGAAATCCACGAATGCTCGTACTTTTGGTGATGGGTGTTTGCTGGCTGGCCATAGCACATGGAAGATGCCGTTGCGTTCCACGTAATCGGTCAGAATCGGCTGTAGTTGCCCTTCTGCCAGCTGTGCACGGATAGAGAAATCTGGCAGGTAAGCGATTCCAAGTCCTTGTAGTGCAAAACAAACGCGCGTTTCGATATTGTTGCAGATCATTGAGGTAGGCAATGGCAACTCGGGTTCGCTGGGGGGAAGCCGCAGCGCCCACGGCTCCAATTTGCCGCTATTGGGAAAGCGATAATGCAGACAGGCATGCTGCATCAAATCGGTAGGTTTCTGAGGCGTGCCGTGCTGAATAAGGTAGTCCGGCGCGGCAACCACCAGAAAACGAAAAGTGCCCAATTTCCGCGCGGTGAGGCGTGAATCCACGGGGTCACCTGTCCGTACGACGGCATCGAAACCTTCCTCAATGACGTCCACCATGCGGTCGGTGAAGTCCAGATCCAACTCTATCTCGGGATACTCGCGCATGAACTCACCGAGTACGGGGAGCACCAGTGAACTGACCAGCGGCAGGCTTACTCGCAGGCGTCCGCGCGGTACGGCTTTGGTCTGTGACAGCTCCAGTTCTGCGGCTTCGATCTCAGCCAGAATTCGTCGGCTACGTGTCAGAAACAGTGAGCCTTCGGCGGTCAATGTGATGCTGCGCGTACTGCGGTGAAACAGCCTCACGCCTAGCTTTTCTTCAAGCCGTGCGACGCTTTTGCCAACCGCAGACGCGGAAACGCCCAGTAGTCGGCCAGCGGCAATAAAACTACGTGTTTCGGCCACCTGCACAAATACCGCTAAGCCATTCAGGCTGTCCATATATCCTCTCTATTGCGGACAATTTATTCCTTATATTAAGGAACAGTAGCCTACTTTTTCTTTAATTGCTGATTTTCTATCGTAACGGGAACGCTCATTGATAAAAGGAACACGCCGTGATAACTCCCGTATTGGCTCTGGATACCCATGCTTCAACAGCTCCTTTCTCTGCCCGAATTCAGGCCGTCGTTCAACAGGCGTTGGACGAACGGCGTTTGGTCGGTGCTGTTGTGCTGGTTGTGCGCAACGGAGAATTGATTCATCAGCAGGCTGCAGGATGGGCTGACCGGGAAAACGCCCGTCCTATGGCGCTGGACGCCATCTTCCGATTGGCTTCTGTCAGCAAGCCCATAGTGTCCGTGGCGGCGCTGGTGCTGGTGGCGCAAGGTCGGCTCGATCTGGATGGGGATATCACTCGCTGGATACCGACGTTCCAGACCCGACTGCTAGACGGCAGCTCAGCGCGCATTACCGTGCGGCAGTTACTCAGCCACAGCGCGGGTTTGGGCTACCGCTTTTTCGAGCCCCATGCGGACGGCCCGTACGCACAGGCGGGGGTCTCCGATGGTATGGATGCCTCCGGCATCAGTCTGAATGAGAACCTGCACCGCATCGCCAGTGTTCCACTGCAATACGCGCCGGGCACGGCCTGGGGTTATTCGCTGGCAACGGATGTATTGGGGGCTTTGATCGAACGCATTCACGGTACGTCATTGGACGAGGCGGTTCGCCAACTGGTGACCGACCCGCTGGGTATGCACGATACCGGTTTTATTGTACGTGACCCATCGCGCCTGACTACCGCTTACGTGAATGACACCCCGCAGCCGCATCGTCTGGCCGAAGGCGAAACGGTGTCTCCCTTTGAAGGGGCAATTGGCATCGAGTACAGCCCTGCCCGTATCTTTGACTCTCAGGCTTTTCCGTCAGGTGGTGCAGGTATGGCAGGGACGGCCAGGGATCTGCTGCGTCTGTTGGAAGCTCTGCGTAAAGGGGAAGGCGTGCTGCTGCCTGACGCGTTGATCGAGGAGATGGGGCGCGATCAAACACAAGGGCTGGAGCTGCCCAATGCACCGGGCTGCGGTTTTGGCCTCGGTTTCTCGGTCTTGCGCGATCCGCAGTTAGCCGAGTCGCCGGAATCATCAGGCACCTGGCGTTGGGGGGGAGCCTACGGTCATTCATGGTTTGTCGATCGACAACAAGGTTTGAGCGTGGTGGCTTTCACCAACACGATGTACGAGGGGATGTCGGGGCGTTTTGTCACCGATCTGCGCGATGCCGTGTATGGCGAACTGGAGGCAGCACGATGACGGCTTCAATGACGGTGACACACCATGACAGACTGCCCGTTGCCTCATTGTTGGCACTGGCTACGGCAGCTTTCATCACTATCCTGACTGAAGCGCTGCCAGCAGGCCTGCTGCCGCAGATGGCGCAGGGACTGTCGGTGTCCGAAGCCTGGGTCGGACAAACCGTCACTATCTACGCTATCGGTTCTCTGGTCGCTGCGATCCCGTTGACCGCGGCGACGCAAGGTGTACCTCGCCGCCTGCTGCTGCTGGCAGCCATCGCCGGTTTCGCTGTCGCCAATACGGTTACGGCGTTGTCCAGCAGTTATCTGCTGACGATGGCGGCGCGTTTTCTGGCAGGTGTTTCAGCTGGGTTGCTGTGGGCGCTACTGGCGGGCTACGCGGCGCGAATGGTGCCGGAGCACCAGAAAGGGCGCGCGATTGCAATAGCGATGGTTGGCACGCCATTAGCCTTGTCGCTCGGTGTGCCCGCTGGAACCTTTCTTGGCAACGTGATCGGCTGGCGCATGTGCTTCGGTATGATGAGCGGTTTGGCAGTAATACTCATGCTGTGGGTGCGTATTCAGGTGCCAGATTTCGCGGGGCAAGCCGCAGGCCAGAGATTATCACTGCGGCGCGTATTCACGATGGCTGGCGTACGATCCGTGTTATGTGCAGTGCTGGCTTTTGTGTTGGCGCATAACATTCTCTACACCTATATTGCATCGTTTCTCGCGGCGGTGGACATGGTTGCACAGACCGGCCTGGTGCTGCTGGTATTTGGCGTCACCTCTCTGCTGGGCATCTGGATTATTGGTGTGCTGATTGACCGCTATTTACGCGTCTTGACGCTTGCGTGCTCGGCATTGTTCTGCCTGTCCGTATTGGCGCTTGGCGTGGCTGGCGATGCACTGGCCGTGGTCTATGCGGCTGTGGCTATCTGGGGACTTGCCTTTGGCGGCGCAGCGACGTTATTCCAGACGGCAATTGTCAGAACGGCTGCGGAGGGCGCCGATGTGGCGCAATCGATGTTGGTCACGGCCTGGAACATGGCTATTGCGGGGGGCGGGATCCTCGGCGGTGTTCTGCTGGAGCACGTCGGCGTTGCCGCGTTCTTCCCAGTGCTGTTGGCACTGTTACTGATTGCGTTCGTTGTCGTTTGGTCTGCCAGAAGACACGGTTTCCCTATGGCGTGACGGTAAAATACCCAGAGGAGATTTTTTGCCAGTCGCTTCGCATAATACGCCCTCCGTCCGTTTATTTTTAGCCGCGTCAATTACAATCAAACCTCAAAAAAGAAACGATGTTCTGTTTTTGAGGTTATGATGAATCTGAATATCTTACGCACCTCGGTCTGGCTACTGGCGGCTTTGCTGGCCAGCCCTCCACTGATGGCGAACGACATGAACCCTACGATTCAACCCGCGACGGATCAGGCGGTAACGGATGAAGGTCTGCCTTCATTTTATCCGCAGCTTAAACAGCAGATGACCTACTCGGATTCCTGGCTATCTGGGAATTTTACGGATTTTAGCCAGTGGCAATCCCAGTCGAGAAAAACGCTGCGTGCGCTACTGCTGACGCCGGATTCCACCAAAGACTTCGCGCCACAAGCGATAGAAAAACAAGATCGCGGCAGCTACATGGCGGAGAAAATTGCCTTCAACCTGACCGATGAAAGTCGTGTAGACGCGTTGCTCCTGACGCCAAAAAGCGCGGGGCCGCATCCCGCGGTCATCCTGCTGCACGATCACGGCGCGAAGTTTGATATCGGCAAAGAGAAGATGATTAAGCCGTGGGGCAATGACGCACAGCTTGATTCTGCACAGGCATGGGCCGATAAGTTTTTCACTGGGCGCTTTGTTGGGGATGAACTGGCGAAACGGGGCTATGTGGTGCTGGCAGTGGATGCACTCGGTTGGGGATCGCGCGGGCCGATTAAATATGAGCAGCAACAGGCACTGGCGAGTAACTTCTTTAATCTGGGGCGCTCGCTCGCGGGTCTGATGGCCTACGAAGACATGCGGGCAACGGACTTTCTGGCATCACTTGAACAGGTTGATAAGCAACGTATTGGCGTCGTGGGGTTCTCTATGGGGGCCTATCGTGCCTGGCAGCTCGCCGCGCTGTCTGACAAAGTCGCGGCGACAGCGGCAGTCTCCTGGATTGGCACATACGACGGTCTGATGACGCCGGGTAACAATGTGCTGAGAGGGCAGTCGGCATTCTATATGTTGCATCCGGGGCAACCGACACGCTTTGATTTCCCCGATGTGGCGAGCGTTGCCGCCCCAAAACCGATGCTGTTATTTAACGGTGGCAAAGACAAGCTATTCCCGACGCAGTCCGTTGAAGATGCCTACGAGAAAATGCACAAGGTGTGGCAATCTCAAGGGGCGGACAACAACCTGCAAACCAAAATATGGCCTGAACTGGGGCATGTGTTCTATCAGGAACAGCAGGAAGAGGTGTTTCGCTTTCTGGATCAATGGCTAAAGCCAACATCCCGTTAAACGAGTACCTTGTTAAAGCTTACACCTTATTAAAATCAGCATATTGCTAAAACAGCAGCCCCATTAAATAGCGTAGATCGCCTTCCTGCCGTAATGCGCAGCGATCGGCGATCTGGTTGCTGTCGAGGTGCGTCAACGAACCGATCGTTTGCCGCAGTTTGGCATGCAGATCGGTAGGACGCGCCGAGGTTTCCTGACGTGTGGTGCGCTGGATTAACGTGCTGCCGTTACGCAGGTGCAGCGTAACTTCATGAAAACGTGCTTCTGGGTCAAGCTCATCGGGCGGAGCAGTTTCATCAGCACGGCGTATGACGCGATTTGCCAGCGCGGAGATTGTGGTTTCAACCGGTGCTTCCGAAAAATGCGCCAGCTTCAATTCCCCTTCAATTAGCGCCGCAGCAATCACATACTCCAGACTGAAGCGCGCTTCTACACCGTTTGTCGCGTTACGGATAAACGGTGCCACATCGCCACCCGGTGGGAACGTCACCGTGATATGTTCGATGGCATCGGCCAGATCGGCATCCGCACCATTATGTTTATGCCACTGTTCCCGCAGGGCAAACGCGGCTTCGGCCGCGCTGTGGGTGCCGCCACAGGTTGGATAGCGCTTGAATTCCAGACCGGGAGACAACATGCGCCATGGCGCACCCCAGTTTTCAACCAGTAGTTCCGGTTGATGTTGTTGATCGCCGTGCGCCGCAAGAAAGGCGTCAATGACCTGTTGCGTGTTGCCCTCAAAGCCCGCTAAGCCCAGCTTGAGGGCGGTTAGCCCCGCTCTGGCGGAAAGCCCAGCATGCAGCGGTTTGACCGCTGAACCAAACTGCGCCCTCAGCCCTGCGGCCTGTGTGGCAGCCAGACCAAGAATGGTCTGCGTCTGTTTCACCGACGCGCCAGCCAAACGTGCCGCGGCAGCGGCAGCGGCGATAGCTCCGAGCGTCGCCGTGTTGTGGTAGCCGAGGCTGTAATGGCGTGGTCCACATGCCAGCCCGATTCTGCCTGCCGCCTCCACGCCAATCACGTATGCCGTCAAAAACGTTTCTTCCGTTACGGAGGAATCCTCTGCAGCAAGGGCAAACAGTGCGGGCAGAATAACGGTACTGGGGTGTCCACGAAACGCCGGATGATAATCGTCAAAGTCGAGTACGTGGCCGGAATAGCCCAGGATCAAACTACGCGTCAGGCTGTCCGTGCCGCTGAACACCTGCTTTAATGGCACGAGCCCGCTATCGGCAATCGCCCCTTGTGCGATCGGGAGCGCAGTAGAGATGAAGTCAGTCACCCCGTCACGGGCGGCCTCTATTGCTTCCCGATTGGGTTCGCTATGGATGATGTGGTGGGCAAGCGCTGCGGTGATATCAGTCTGATTGGTCATGGGTCGTTATGTGTGCTGGCAGAAAAATAGTAATTTACTGCGCCTTGTTGAATAGCTATTAATAACCAAATGAAATAACAAATTCCATTTGGTTATTAGTGATTGAAGATCAGAAGCGGTCTTTTAGCTGCCTCGGCGTGATACCGAATGCACGGCGTAGCGCGGTGGCAAAGTTGGCGGGGCTGTTATAACCGGCGATGCTGGCCGCCTGCGCAATACCGATGCCGTCTTTTTGCAAGGCCAGCATGGCGCGCTGTAAGCGGCAGTTACGCAGGTACTCAAATACGCTCATATTGAACGTCTGACGAAAATGGCGCTGTAGCGTGCTTTCACTCATGTTGACGCTTTTGGCTATCTCACTCATCGAAAGCTGATCGGCGCTGCCGCTTTCCAGCATCTCTCTGACCTGTTGAATGCGATGGTAGCCGCGCAGGGTGACGCCGTTGCTTTTTTCCTGCGCGACGCTGGCGGTTAATGAGGTAAACGCCTCGATAATCAGGCTCATACACTGCATTTCCAGATACAGGCGCTGGAGGGGCGTTTGACAAGGTTCAGCGTCCAGCGTTTGTAAGGCAATCGCCAGTGCTTGTCGGGACGGCGTCCATAGATGCGTTGCCAGATGAGTCTGTGTGAAATCGTGGATGGCCTGCCAGTCACCCACAGTATCCATCATATTGCCGTACAGCCATTCCCTGTCGAACGTCAACGTAATCGTTCGCTCATATTCATCACACTTGCCGATGCGGGTAAACATCGTCGGCTCCGTCAGCGCAATCAGCGAGGCCGGCTGGTTCTCTCCCAGATGTAACTCCTGATGGCCAAATGAGATATGCGCATTGCCGCTCACCACGATGGCGAGTTTGATTGCGTCATCCAGCAGGTTTTGGGTTTTCATATTGTGGCGATTAATCACATCTGCGGTATGCAGGATCAGATGCGGATTAAGCTGCACTACGGTGAATGACCCAAAGAGCACGGGTGTGTTATCGATCAACCGTGGACCGATGAAACGGTAATTATTCGCCACCAGACTGGATTGCTGAACGATGTGATCTTTATAGATCGGCTTTGATGACTGCGTGAAGCTGCGCACGTGATGACCTACCTGATTAAACCCTTCGACCTGCGCCTTCCATTTTGATGCTTTGGCAAAACATTTTGCTGCTAGAGCAAACCCCGTCCTGAATGACAAATGTAACAATGACCGCGCCAAAATGGTAATGCAAATACTTCTCAATAGCATTTTTTCGTTGAGGACGTCACATGGCGAGGCCTCATTTCTTACAGGGCAGGATAATTTTGATGAAACTACCACAATCGCGTTGTTATCTGGCGACGCTCATTGGCGTTAGCTGCGGGATGACATCGTTTCTGAGCGCTGCGCAGACCTCGACCACGTCTTCAACAGAACCTGCTCCTCAGGTGCAGAATCAGGCCGAAACGAAAACATCGTGCGACACGATGGTGGTAACGGCCGCAGAGCAAACCCGTCAGGCGCCGGGCGTGTCGGTGATTACGTCTGAGGATATCAGCAAACGTCCGCCCGCTAACGATCTGTCGGATCTGATTCGTACCATGCCGGGCGTCAATCTGTCCGGTAACTCAACCAGCGGCCAGCGCGGTAACAACCGCCAGATCGATATCCGCGGTATGGGGCCGGAAAACACCTTGATTTTGGTGGATGGCAAGCCCGTGTCGAGCCGTACGGCCGTGCGTTACGGCTGGCGCGGCGAGCGTGATACTCGCGGTGACACCAACTGGGTGCCTGCCGATATGGTCGAGCGTATTGAAGTGCTGCGTGGTCCGGCGGCGGCACGCTATGGCAACGGTGCCGCAGGCGGCGTAGTCAATATCATCACTAAGCAGCCAAGTCAGGAATGGCACGGTACCTGGAATACCTATCTGAACGCGCCGGAGCATAGCTCGGAAGGCGCTACCAAGCGTACCGATTTCAGCCTGATGGGCGGCCTGACCGACAACCTGAGCTTCCGTCTGTTTGGTAATCTGAACAAAACCCAAGCTGATGCGCGCGATATTAACCAGGGGCATCAGTCCGCACGTGCGGGTAATCAGTCAGCTTCACTGCCTTCTGGGCGCGAAGGGGTACGTAATAAAGATATCAACGGGCTGCTGCGCTGGGATATGACCCAGCAGCAGTCGCTGGAATTCGAAGCAGGTTCCAGCCGTCAGGGCAATATCTATGCGGGTGATTCGCAAAACACTAACACGAACCCGCTGGTTGTTAGTAATTATGGCAAGGAAACCAACCGTATGTACCGCCAGAATTTTGCGGTTACGCATCGCGGCTACTGGGACAGCGGCGTCAGCTCTACGTCGTATCTGCAATACGAACGTACGCACAATACCCGTATCCTTGAGGGGCTGTCCGGCGGCTTAGAAGGTATTTTTGATACCAATAATCCGAACCAATTCGGCACCATCAAACTGGATAATTTTACCGTGCACAACGAGGTCAATCTTCCGCTGAATCTCTGGGTCGATCAGGTGTTAACGTTCGGGGTCGAGTGGAACGAGCAGAAGATGACGGATCCGGTGTCGAACACGCAGACGACAACCGAAGCGGGGAGTGTAGGATCGCTGAGCAGCAGCGGTCGTAGTGAGAAATCCGCGGCTCGTCTGGTTTCTGCCTTCGTGGAAGATAACGTCCAACTGACGGATAGCACCATGTTAACGCCGGCGCTGCGTGTCGATCATCACAGCACGGCTGGCACCAACTGGAGCCCATCGCTTAACTTGTCGCAGGAGTTGGGTGACGATTATACGCTGAAGCTGGGTATCGCCCGCGCTTATAAAGCACCGAACCTGTACCAGACGAATGAGAACTATATCCTCTATAGCCGTGGGCAGGGCTGTGCTGGCGGTACGTCTTGCTACCTGATCGGTAATGAAGACCTAAAAGCGGAAACCAGCCTGAATAAAGAGATTGGTCTGGAGTTTCACCGTGATGGGTTAATTGCAGGTATCACTTATTTCCATAACGATTACCGCAACAAGATTGAATCGGGCAACAATGTCATCGGCAAAGCGGTGGGCGGAAGCAATGCCCAATATGCTAATGCCAATATTTTCCAGTGGGGCAATATACCGAAAGCCGTTATTCAGGGGCTGGAAGGTAACCTGACCGTTCCTGTCACGGAAAGCATCAACTGGCGTAACAACCTGACCTGGATGCTGGAATCAAAAAATAAAACCACGGGCGATTATCTGTCGATTACGCCGGAATTTACCCTGAATTCCTCGGTGGACTGGCAGGCGACGGAAAATCTCTCCTTCCTGGCCGATGTGACCTGGTATGGTCGCCAGAAGCCGAAGAAATATAACTACAAAGGTGAGCGCGTAACGGGGAGCGCAACCAATGAGTTAAGCCCTTATGCGCTGTTCGGGTTAAGCAGTACCTATACGTTTAACAAGAACCTGAGCGTGACGGGCGGTGTCGAGAACCTGTTTGATAAACGTCTGTTCCGTGCCGGTAATGCGCAGGATGTGGTGAACAATAACGTGGTTACTATTGCGGGTGCCGGTGCGGCAACCTATAACGAACCGGGACGGACTTTCTTTGTTAATGTGAAGACGTCATTCTAAGTTCTATACCCGTTATACTTAATCGCAAACGCTACGGGAGACCCTGTGGCGTTTTTATTGCGGGGTTCAGTCTATGCCGTTTCGTGTCGCTGCTATTAGGGACAGAAAATACCTTTTAAGGTGGCGACGATTTTTTCCACGTCCTGATTTTCGATACGGTAGTACAGCGTTTGAGATTCCCGTCGATAGCTAATCAACCCTTCCTCACGCATTTTCGCCAGATGTTGTGAGAGAGCGGACTGGCTGAGCGGGATATGTTCAAGCAACGCCCCCACCGACATTTCACCGTGTTCGATAAGCAGGCAAAGCACCAACAGCCTGTTTTCGTTGCCAATCGCACGTAGCAGCGCCGCAGCTTTTGCCGCACCGTCCTGCATGAATTTCTGATCCGAATTGCTCAACGTCATGTTCATACCATCCTGCGTGACAGGCTAATTTAGTGATGACTAATGTAGCCAGTTTACTATACCGCGAAGGCAATGACGACGTTCGACAGTGTGGCGGATGCGAGGATAGCGCGACGTCGTGACGGTTTACAATCGTGCCAGTTCTACCTAGAATAGCCCGACATCCTTTCCTGAATCTGCTGCTGCAGGAAAAACAACCTTCTCCTCGAAACGGGAGGAGCGCTTTTTTGTTTTTTCCAGGTAGCACCATGTCTACATTTACTCGCTTACAAAAACGTTTATCCCGTTTGGGGATAGACACTGATTACCAACATTCTATTTATCATCTTCGCAGGCAGCATGCAGAAGCGCAGGTTCTGTTGCCGGAAACCTTGCCGCTGGAAGAAAAGGCGGTTCAGCAACTGCTGGATTTCGCCTCGGTACACCTACCGGGCAGCGATGCACGCGTCTGTGCCGCTCGTGCCACGCCTGATTTCCACCCCGGTACGCTTGCGCCCGTCGGCAGCATTGTCGCCACCACGGAGAATTTCGTTATCCCTGCGGCGATTGGGACGGATATCAACTGCGGTATGCGTTTGCTGACCACGGGCGTGCAGCATACGGATGCTGACGCGCACAAACCGGCGCTGATTCAGGCGCTCAAAAACACGTTACTGCTGGATCAGCGCGATGTTCCCGTAACGCCAGATTCGTTTTCTGCTCTCTTTGACGAAGGGCTTTCGGCGTGGCTGGCTGCACTGCCCTTGCAGGGACTCTGGCAGGAGGTGGACTTCCGGCGTTTATCGACAGAACTTGCCTTGATTGCCGGAGCCGAGGCTGTCCGCGCCCACAGTCGCCATGCGCCTGAGCCATTTTTTGCACCGCGCGAGATTCTTCGTCCTTCCAGTTTGGGTACGGTTGGGTCGGGTAACCATTTCGTTGAGTTGCAAATTGTTGACGCTGTTTTGGACCGACATGCGGCGTATCAGGCTGGCGTACAGGAAGGCGAAGTCGTGATTATGATTCATACCGGTTCACGGGATGTCGGCTTTTATGTCGGCCAACGTGGGATCGATAAAGCACGCGCTTGCTGGCCAGCGGGAGAAAAATACCCGGCGTCCGGCCTGTTTGGTCTGGTTGATGAGCAGGCGACGGACTATATGGAAGCCATGGGCGTGGCCGCCCGCTATGCGTGGATCAATCGGATCGTGCTGACGGAACTGATTCGCTCGTCCTGGAAACAGGTGTTTACGCGCGATACCAGCAAGCTGGTGGTCGATCTGTCGCATAACATCATTCTGCCGGAACATGGGATGAACCTGCATCGCAAGGGCGCGACCCCAGCCAAAGCCGGAGCGTTCGCGCTGATTCCTGGTTCGATGGGGGACTACTCTTATCTCGTCACGGGGAAGGGGAATCCCGATTGGCTGTGGTCGTGTTCACACGGCGCGGGGCGTGCCGAGCGTCGGCAAAGTATGCGTAATAAGGTTGATACGGTGAAGTCGACAGATGCGTTGCCCTGGCAATGTATCACGCTGAAGGATGAACGCCTGCGGGAAGAGGCACCAGCGGCCTATAAGCCGGTTACGCCTGTGATTGATATTCAGGAACAGTCAGGACTGATTCAACCCGTGGCGCGGCTGCGGCCGTGGTTGACGTTTAAGGCGTAATAGAACATTGATACCGTACATCAGCATAATTAGTGTTTGAGCATAGCTAGTGTTCGAGCAATGTCTACGTGCGAGCATAGATAGTTAGTGTTCGAGCATAGTTAGTGTGCGCCGTCAGGGGCGCATGCTATTCTGCTGATGTCGGTATTTTTCAGTGATAGTGAAATTGGGCACATCACGCAGTTGAATAAAAATTAATGTTGCTATTATGTGAACGAATTAACAATCAATTCAAATCCTGATATGCTGACGAGGCTGGACCGGACACTCTACTACCTTACATCCACACGCTGACACCCAGGCATGGACACCACAATTGGGAACAAGAGCGCCGGCATAATGAAGACAATGAGAGCGAGGAGAACGTCGTGCTAGAAGAATATCGTAAGCACGTAGCCGAGCGGGCTGCGCAGGGGATTGTTCCTAAACCGTTAGATGCCACGCAGATGGCCGCGCTGGTTGAGTCACTCAAGAATCCCCCGGCAGGCGAAGAAGAAGCATTGCTTGATCTGCTGATTAATCGCGTCCCTCCCGGCGTTGATGAAGCCGCCTATGTAAAGGCCGGTTTTTTGGCTGCCGTCGCTAAAGGCGAAGCCACTTCCCCCTTGGTTAGCCAGGAAAAAGCGGTTGAGCTGCTGGGTACCATGCAAGGGGGTTATAACATCCATCCGCTGATTGATGCGTTAGACAATGACAAGTTGGCTCCGATTGCCGCCGAAGCGCTGTCCCACACGCTGCTGATGTTTGATAACTTCTACGATGTGGAAGAAAAGGCGAAAGCGGGCAATGCGCACGCCAAGAAAGTGATTCAATCCTGGGCTGATGCCGAGTGGTTCCTGTCCCGCCCGAAACTGGCGGAAAAAATTACCGTTACCGTTTTTAAAGTTACCGGTGAAACCAACACGGATGACTTATCTCCGGCACCTGATGCCTGGTCACGCCCTGATATCCCTCTGCACGCGCTGGCGATGCTGAAAAACGCCCGTGAAGGTATCGATCCCGATCAGCCTGGCACTGTTGGCCCGATCAAACAGATCGAAGAACTGAACAAGAAAGGCTTCCCGCTGGCTTACGTCGGCGACGTTGTCGGTACAGGATCATCGCGTAAATCGGCGACCAACTCCGTGTTGTGGTTCATGGGCGAAGATATCCCTTATGTTCCGAACAAACGCGGCGGTGGCGTAGTGCTGGGCGGCAAAATTGCCCCGATCTTCTTCAACACGATGGAAGATGCCGGTGCGCTGCCGATCGAAGTGGATGTGAACGATCTGAATATGGGCGATGTGATCGATATTTACCCGTATGAAGGCGAAGTACGCCGTCATGACACCAATGAAGTGCTGGCGACGTTCGCACTCAAGACCGACGTATTGCTGGATGAAGTTCGCGCCGGTGGCCGTATTCCACTGATTATCGGCCGCGGTCTGACCTCCAAAGCGCGTGAGTCACTGGGCTTGCCGCACAGCGATGTCTTCCGTATTTCCAAAGCGGTTGAAGCCAGCAAAAAAGGCTTCTCGCTGGCGCAGAAAATGGTGGGACGTGCCTGTGGCGTCGCGGGTATTCGCCCTGACGAATACTGCGAACCGAAGATGACCTCTGTCGGTTCACAGGACACCACTGGCCCAATGACCCGTGATGAGCTGAAAGACCTGGCCTGTCTGGGCTTCTCCGCCGATCTGGTGATGCAGTCATTCTGTCACACTGCCGCCTATCCGAAGCCGGTTGACGTGACCACGCACCACACGCTGCCTGATTTTATCATGAACCGTGGCGGCGTATCGCTACGTCCGGGTGATGGGGTTATTCACTCTTGGCTGAACCGTATGCTGCTGCCGGATACCGTTGGTACGGGCGGTGACTCCCATACGCGTTTCCCCATCGGTATTTCTTTCCCAGCGGGCTCCGGTCTGGTGGCGTTTGCTGCCGCGACGGGCGTGATGCCGCTGGATATGCCGGAATCCGTTCTGGTGCGTTTCAAAGGCAAAATGCAGCCGGGTATTACTCTGCGCGATCTGGTTCACGCCATTCCGCTGTATGCCATCAAGCAAGGCTTGCTGACCGTTGAGAAGAAAGGTAAGAAGAACATCTTCTCTGGTCGTATTCTGGAAATCGAAGGTCTGCCAGATCTGAAAGTCGAACAGGCGTTTGAACTGACCGACGCCTCGGCGGAACGCTCTGCGGCTGGCTGTACGATCAAGTTGGATAAAGAACCGATCATCGAGTATCTGAACTCTAACATCGTGCTGTTGAAGTGGATGATCTCCGAAGGTTACGGCGATCGCCGTACGCTGGAGCGTCGTATTCAGGGCATGGAAAAATGGCTGGCCGATCCACAACTGCTGGAAGCGGATGCCGATGCCGAGTACGCCGCGGTGATCGACATCGATCTGGCCGACATCAAAGAGCCGATCCTGTGTGCGCCGAACGATCCAGACGATGCGCGCTGGTTGTCTGACGTGCAGGGCGAGAAGATTGATGAAGTCTTTATCGGTTCCTGTATGACTAACATCGGGCACTTCCGTGCGGCAGGTAAACTGCTGGATAGCCACAAAGGCCAGTTGCCGACCCGCCTGTGGGTTGCACCGCCGACCAAGATGGATGCGGCACAGCTGACCGAAGAAGGTTACTACAGTGTGTTTGGCAAGAGTGGAGCACGTATCGAGATCCCAGGCTGCTCGCTGTGTATGGGTAACCAGGCGCGCGTGGCGGATGGTGCGACGGTGGTTTCTACCTCGACCCGTAACTTCCCGAACCGTTTGGGAACTGGTGCCAACGTGTATCTGGCGTCTGCTGAGCTGGCGGCGGTGGCGTCTCTGCTGGGTCGTTTGCCGACGTCAGAAGAGTACCAGACCTACATGTCGCAGGTGGATAAAACTGCGCAGGATACCTATCGCTATCTGAATTTTGACCAGTTAGGTCAATATACCGAGAAAGCCGATGGCGTGATCTTCCAGACGACGGTCTAACTCGCTATAGTTCGCATCTCTACACCGTAGGAGGCCTTGTGCCTCCTTTTTTTCTGCCTGTTTTATACGCGTCATATCTCACATTGCCTGTGCATTGGCGGTTGGCATCGTGCCTTTGCAGCATGAAAGGTGAAGGTGTATCACGACGAGAGGGGGCAGAGGCGACTAAACTGAACAGAAGAAACATCACAGTGAGGATGACATCATGGACTATGAATTTTTGCGGGATGTGACGGGCCAGGTCATCGTTCGTATGTCGATGGGACATGAAGCGATCGGACACTGGTTCAATGAAGAAGTAAAAGGCCAGCTAACGGTCTTAACTGATGTTGAAGAAGCGGCGCGCTCTGTTGCAGGCAGTGAGCGGCAGTGGCGGCGCGTGGGTCATGAATACACGCTATCGCTGGATGAAGAAGAAGTGATGGTGCAGGCAAATCAGCTCTCTTTCACCACGGATGAGCTGGAAGAAGGCATGAGCTATTACGACGAAGAAAGCCTGTCTTTATGCGGACTGGATGATTTTCTGACGCTGGTGGAAAAATATCGCGAGTTCGTCCTGCATTGATGCTTTTGGCAACACAACCGCATTTGGCCATGCGATCGTGTTGAGAACACCGCTAGGTTGGACACACCACCCGACAGACGAGTGGTGTTCTGCCATCAATCAGCCAAGATCGGCATGGCCGAAACGTGCCTGCCAGTCATGATCGAATCGGTTAAGGGCATCGTCAACCGCGGGGTCTTGCAGGAACAGCTCGGCAACCGCAGGGTCAACGGTAATCGCCCGACACCCCGCCAGCAGGCAGTCCAGTACCTGACGTGGCGTCCGAAAGCTGGCTGCCAGCACCTGAGTGTGCGGACTGTGCAGGTTAATCAGGGTTTGCAGCTCTTTCACCAGCGCAATCCCATCACCACCCTGAGCATCGATGCGATTGACGTAAGGGGCGATATAGCGAGCCCCCGCCAGCGCGGCATAAAACCCTTGCCCCGCACCGTAGACGGCGGTGCCGAGGGTGGGAATATCCAGCGCCGTCAAATGCTTAATGGCTCGTAAACCGGCATGCGTCACTGGGACTTTGATGACCAGAGAAGGAATCACGTCTCTGAGTTTCAGCGCTTCCTCCACCATGGCGTCAGGATCGCGTGCCATCACCTGAGCAAACAGCTTGCCTTCCGTGCCGATAATGGCCTGCATGTCCCGTAGCACGGTATAAATATCGGATTTTCCGCGTGCGACAATACTTGGGTTGGTGGTCACGCCTTTAATCGGTAACACGCCAGCAAGCCGTTCTACTGCGGCGACATCCGCCGTATCTAAATAGAATTCCATCATTTCCCCCGTTAACTAAAACCGGTCTATTGGATGACATTCATCAATGCGGGCTTAGCGCACGATAATGCCCAACAGAATCCCCACCGCGCCGAAATCGGAATCGCTGAACGTGGTGTTTGCCAGTCCGATACTGCCCAACACCGGCAGCAGGAAAACCGGCAGGAAGGTAATCAGCAGTCCGTTGGCAAAAGAACCTAGAATCGCACCGCGACGTCCGCCGGTGGCGTTACCGAACACGCCAGCCGCTGCACCGACGAAGAAGTGCGGCACCACGCCGGGAATGATCACCGTTAATCCCATCAGGTAAAGCAGAACCATACCGATCACTCCAGCCGCAAAGCTGCTCAGGAAGCCGACCAGAACGGCATTCGGGGCATACGGGAAAACAACGGGGCAATCTAATGCGGGTTTAGCGTTGGGAACCAGTTTGTCAGAAATGCCTTTAAACGCAGGCACGATTTCCGCAATCACCATCCGCACACCTTGCAGCACGATATACACGCCGGCGGCAAAGGTAATGGACTGAATCAGCGAAAACATAAACCAGTTTTTTCCACCGGCGTTCATCGTTTTCACCGCTTCAGGGCCGGCAAACAGACAGGTGAAAATGAAGATGAAAAACATGGTAAAGGCGATGGCAACCGGCGTATCACGCAGGAACAGCAGGCTTTTCGGCACTTCCATGTCTTCGGTTGATTTCTCTTTATTACCAAACTTGCTGCCGATAAACGCTGACAGCAGCTGTGATATCGCAGAGAAGTGACCAAAGGCGACGTCATCCGAGCCTGTGACTTTCTTCATATACGGGTGAATAATGGCAGGGAACAGCACCATCGATACCCCAACGACCAGCGAGCCAACGGTAATCAGCATCACCCCTTTCATGCCCGCTGTCGCCAGAATCACCGCAACCATCATCGACATAAACAGCGTGTGGTGTCCGGTCAGGAAGATGTATTTCCACGGCGTAAAGCGGGCGATGGCAATATTAATAACCATCGCAAAGAACATGATCATCGCCATCTCGGTGCCGAAGTTCTTCTGTGCGACGGCGACAATGGCTTCATTGTTCGGTACTACACCGGCGATACCAAACGCATGGTGGAAAATCTGGGCGAAATCGCCTAGCGAGGACACGATCAAGCTTGCGCCCGCCCCGAGGATCAGGAAACCCATCACGGTTTTCACGGTGCCTTTGATGCACTCTGTGGCAGGTTTCTTTTGTGCAATCAGGCCGATAAGGGCGATCAAACCGACCAGTATTGAGGGTTCAGACAGCACATCGCTCATTAAAAAACGGAAAAATTCCATTTTTGATCCTCCGCTTATAAGGCGCCAAGTTCTGTCAGGGCAACCGACAGGCGTTCTTTCATCGCCACTTTGTCGATCATGTTATTCAGGGACACAATTTTTCCCCCCACCGCCTGCGCGATGAGTTGGTCGGCAATATCTTTGGTGCCGACAAAGATGTCGCTGTCCGTGCCTTTCGCCGAACCTAAATCCACGTGATCCACATCAGCAACCACGCCGAGTTCTTTCACGATGTTTTTAATGCTCATTTCCATCATCAGGCTGGTACCCAGGCCGTTACCGCATACGACTGTAATTTTCATAATGTGTGTCCCTCTGGTGGCAATTAATAACGAGAAATAACGGAAAGCACTTGTTCGATATCCGTCGCGCGGAGTAACGCGGTGACGTCATCAGGTGTGTCGAACAACTGAGCGAGCTGTGAAATAATATCGATGTGGCTATTGCTGTCCGTGGCGGCCAACACAATCAGCAAATGAACGGGGTCGTTGCCGTCAGAATGGAAAACCACACCGTCACGAATCAGCGTCAGGCTGACGGCGAGTTGGTTCACACCGTCTTTCGGGCGCGCATGCGGCATGGCAATGCCGGGGCCGACGACATAGTAAGGGCCGATGGCCTCATGAGAACGATAGATCGCCTCAAGATAGGTAGGTTCAATCGATCCATTATCCAATAAAGGCTTACAGGACAAAGCGATAGCGTGACGCCAGTCATCACAGGCAGGCAAAATCTGAACAACGTCTGGTGTTAGTAAAGTGTTAAGCATTAGAGTCACCTCTGTATCATTATGAACGCAGGATAGTGTGCTGATTGCGAAAATAATGTGACTAACATCTAAAAAGATAGCGCTAACTGATATGTCTATCATTAACTGTGACCCACTTAGCACAAGTGGGGACATTATTTGTTCCCCGCTACCGACGCAGGCACACTGTGGATGATCGCGGACGCGTGATGAGAAAAATGACGAATGGAGAGGAAGTGAGCATGCGTAAGCGTCGTAGTACCGGTAAGGTTACGCTACAGGATGTCGCCGACTACGCGGGCGTCGGGACGATGACGGTATCGCGCGTGATGCGCAAACCCGATCTGGTCTCTGAGAAGTTACGCAGCAAAGTGGAACTGGCCGCCAGAACATTAGGCTATGAACCCAATCAAGAAGCCAGCCAGCTTACCGAGAGTACGAGTCGCGTGACGCTACAGGACATTGCGAACCATGCTGGTGTCGGCGCAATGACGGTGTCCCGCGCGTTGCGGGAACCCAGTCTGGTCTCTGATACCACACAGAAGAAAATCAATGACGCGATAAAAACGCTGGGCTATGTACCGAATCAGGCCGCAGGTGCTCTGGCATCAGCCTATCAGCCTGCTATCGCGGTGCTTTATCCTTTTCAGCAAGATCGCGCCAGCGTGCGTTTTGTGCAGGCGCTGCAACTGGCGGTGGGCAAACATAACGTTCCGTTAATCATGGGCTGCCATGAATATCGCCAGCATACCGAAGCGGGAATGGTCGAAAAACTCTTGCAGCAGCGGCCTGGCGCACTGGTGTTATTCAGTGCACAACTCTCACAACGTACTCAGAACATCATACAGGCGAGCAACGTGATTACGGTGAATGTATCCGGTGCAGCCGCGCTGAGTGCAAATATCAATATTGATATCGCCCTTGCCGAAGCGGCGGAACAACTGACGAGGTCTTTGCTGGAAAAGGGGTATCGTCACGTGGCTTATATCGGCGCGCATACGGATAACCGTTTGCAAAAACAGCAATTGAACGGCTGGAATAAAGCCATGCTGGCGCATTATCACAATGCGGATTTGAAAATTACGATCCCAGAAGCGCCTAGCCTACAGTTTGGCCGCTATGCGATGACGGAGCTGCTACAAAACCAGCCGGAACTGGATGCGATTATCTGTAGTCATGAAGAAATTGCGCTGGGCGCGCTCTTTGAATGCCAGCGCCGCCTGATGAAAGTCCCTTACGATCTGGCAATTGCCTGTCTGGATGGTTCTGAACAATGTGAGCACACATTCCCCGCGCTGACCGCGATGCGGCTTGACTATGAAAAGCTGGGTGCGGAGGTCGGGCGTCTGGTACTCGCTATGATGGACAACGACGAGCATCCACCGATAGTGGAAAGAGTGAAGTTTATCTTTGAGCCCCGCGCCAGCAGCTAACTAAACCGGCCTGCGGAGCCGGTTTGGAACGGCAATCTTGATGAATTACAGCGAGGCACCGCCGCATATCACCAACTGCTGGCCGGTAATGGCTGAAGCGGAAGGAGAGAGCAGATAAGCCACCAGATCGGCCACTTCCTGTGGCTGGATGAAGCGCCCAATCGGTGGCAGCTTCGGCGGTGAGCTTTGGCGTCCCGGCATCGTTAGCATCGGGGTTTCTGTGGCACCTGGCGCGACGATGTTTACCGTAATGCCACGCGGAGCCAGTTCCGCTGCCCAGCTTCTTGCCATGCCGATCATCGCGGATTTCGTCGTGACGTACTGGCTGCGCCCTGCGGAGCCGCTCGATGTGCGGCTGCCCAGCAGCACGATGCGCCCGCCTTGCGGCAACTTATCGACCAGACGGTCTGCGAGCACCTGCGCCGCGTTGATATGCAATCGCCATAGCATTTCACCATCTTCCAGCGAAAGCTGACCGAGCGGGGCGGCTTTCATAATGCCTGCGGCATGAATGACGGCATCAACCTGCGCAATCTCGTCCAGAATGGCTGTCAGCGCGGGGGTATCCATGATATCCACTGCGCAGTGGGTAAAGTGTGGATGTGAATAGTCACCCGGTTTGCGCGACAGGCCGGTTACCCGCCAGCCTTCCGCCAGTAATTTTTGTGCGATGGCGGCACCGATCCCTGAGCTGCTACCGGTAATCAGGGCGTGTTTAGGGGCTGTCGCTGACATGAAATACGTCTCCTTAATATTCAACCGTTCTTATTACAACCATTCTTATTACAACAACGTGACGTAATGCTGTTCACTTAAACATGGATTTACTCGCCCAGTTCCTGCGCTCGCCCTGACGGGCTGCTACAAGTGGCATTTAAAATGCGTTTGCATTTTATAGGGGGAAACACGGTGATGAGGTTCCCGCAGGGATACCTCGCACCGTGGTAGCCCCCGGTATCTCGATCTTTAAACGATCGGCATTAACAACGTGACGGGGATTTTAAACACGGCTTTTTTGACCGGAGCAGGGCTGTCGTTAATAGCACACAGCGCCTGATGGGGTTCACCCGGATAGAACGTGACGAAGTCGCCTGCCCGCAGATGGATCTGGTGCGGCACCTGTGGGTTATCCAAAATGTAGAGATCCGGTTTACGCTCGGTCGCGGGCTGACCATGCACATCATGCAGACCGTAACCGATAATTTCCTCGCCTTCCAGAATCAGTTGAATATCGAGGTAGTTACTGTGAAATTCAGTATGTCGAGTAGCGCGCGGTGCGGTGTTCACGGTGCCGATGTTGTAGAACCATTCGGCCCCTTCCGGCTGATAGCGGCCTTCAGGTAACGCATTCAGCTCAGCCAGCGACATGCCCGACGCGGATAGAATGGCCCACAGCGCATCGGGCAGCGTGGCGAGTTTGAGGGCGTTGAGGTTTCCTGCAATCATAATCGAGTCCTAGGTATAGCGGGGGAGAGCCCCCGCTGAGAAAGAGAAAAAAGCCGCGCGGTTTAGTTCGCTTTGACCCACTCCTCACTCACCACGACGTGCTTGATCGCCTGACGGAAGTAGGTGAAGGCCACGTGCAGCTTACCGTCCTGCGCCTGTTTGACGCTGGGGTAAGAGAATTCGCGGTTCAGCTTCTCTGTGGAGTTATTGGTCATGCAGTAACCGTCACCCACTTCGATATTGCGCTGCCACGGCCAGCTTTTACCGCCATCTTCCGAAATGGCGAGCGTCATCGGGGCGCGTGGTGCCCCCCAGAAGGCGCTACGAGAGCCAGCTTGCACTTCCGGCATTTTGGCATTGCTGGCTTTGTCCTCTTCATCCTCGATTTCATCGTACAGCGACAGACGGCGTTCGGTGGCATCGGCGGCGCTCATATGGTTAAACACTAGCGCCAAATGGCCGTTTTGCAGCGTCGTCACCTGAATGGACGAGTTGTTGTTCGGTAACTCGGTCGGCACGGGATCTGACCAGGTTTTACCGCCATCCGTTGAACGACTTTGGTAGATGAAATCCGCCCAGCGGCTGCGGTACAGCGCTAGCAGCGTGCCGTCCTGCAACGGGGTAATGTTCATATGCACGCAGCCCGTGCTGTTTGGCACCGGATATTCCTGCCAGGTCTTGCCCTGATCGCTGGAGATTTTCACGGCGCTGTCATCATCGTTGCCGACCCACTTCTCACCTGGCTGCACGCGGCAGTAGAACACCGGCAGCAGCCAGTCACCGTTTGCCAATACGGTGATGGGTTGGCGGATGAACGTCCCCGGCTGATCGAGCAGCGTGCCAATTTCACCCCAGGTCGCACCGAAATCCGTAGACTGACGGTAGCGCACAATCGCGGTGTCCTGATTACCGGATTTCTGCGCGGTGTACAGCAGCCATAGCACGTTGTCCGGTGCGAGGAACAGAACTGGGTTCTGCTCGGAACGCGTGGCATCTTCAGATAGCTTAACGGCTTGACTCCAGCTATCACTGCCTTTCACCAGACGGGATAGGTAGATAGAGATATCCGCAATCCCTTCCTGTGTGCCGCCGAACCAGACGCACAACACATCGCCGTTCGGCAGATGGAGCAGGTTGGCCGCATGATTCTGCGGGCATTCCGATGGAATGTAGGCATCCAGACGCGCGGCATCGCCTTCTGCGTGATGAACTTTTCCGCTACGTTCCACGGTAATGGTTTCGCTACTCATGACTCAGGCTCCTGATTTATTTTCAGTTTGAGAAACTTTAATTTTGTGTGCTTTGTTCGGAATCATACGGTCGATCAGCATGACGATCGCTGGCGTGGCCAACGCGACGTACATATTATCGATGCCGTACGGGTTACCGAGGATGTACCAGACGGACGTGACGACGCAGGCTGATATCAGGCTGGCGTTGGCTCCTCTTGTGCTGTTAAAGAACGGCAAATAGAAGGCAATAATGGCGACCACCGAGATAGAAAGGCGGATTGCACGGGTAAAGAATGACAGTTTCAGAACTTCAGGGACCAGTAAAACGAAGATCAATGGCAGGAATCCGATGATGAGCGAGAATACGCGCGTCATCTTCATCTCTTTTTCTGGCGTTGGGTTGTAATACGGAACATAGAAGTCTTTAACAATCAGTGACGCAATTGCCAGTGCGACGGTACTGACGCTGATGAAGATAGACGCAACCAGTGATGTGGTAACCAGACCGGCAACCCATGGATTCATATCCTGTAGGAAAATCGGCATCGCATAGAGGCTTTTGATTTCTGGGTGAGCAAACTTCGCTGCAACACCGATAATCGCGATAGCCAGTGCAATCGGCATACAGAAGAGGAAGGCGACCCAGGTTGCACGTTTTGCTGACTTTGCATCTTTGGTTGCAGAAATGGCCTGAATAACGAACTGGGTACAGAAGATAGAACCGATAGTCCCGATCAACCAAGCGAAGATGGTGCTGGCACCGATTTTACCGTCCCACGACCAGTAGTAATCCGGCATTTGTTCGATCATTGGCTTGAAGCCGCCGGTCATTTTCAATGCAACGTACAGAATAATCATCACACCAACGTACTTCACGGCGCTGTGGATCAACGTGACATAAGCCACGCCTTTTAAACCGCCAAAATAGAAGTAGAAGGTACTCACAATCGCGGTGATCAGCGCGGCAACTGGCAGGGAGATGTGCAGTACGGTGGAGATGGCTGCCGCACCGCTGACGTAGTTGCCCACGTTTACCAGCAACAGCGCATAGATCATGATGATCGAAATGATGTTCTTGGTGCTGGTGCCGTACTTCTCGGCGATGGCGCCAGAGATGGTGACCTTTCCTGTATTGTAGATTTTCTTAACCAAAATCATCCCGAACAGCAGGAAGCCGATGGCGGCGCCAATGACTGACCAGGAGGCGGCGATGCCGTTCTCAAAGGCAGACTGTGCCGTACCGACCGTCGATTTGGCGCCGATGAATTCGGTCATCAGCAGGATACCGACAATAAACGCCGGTAGCGCGCGTGACCCTTCCATGAACTCGGTACTTGATTTACTGCGTAATTTGAGCGTTAACCATGAGGTGAATGCGATATAAAACACAATCATCCCAATGATGATGAGGGTATCGGTAACGTTAAAATGGTTCATATCTTCTCGGCCTTAAATGGAAATTGATATTTCTCTGTTACTGCGAGAATTGATTAAGGATGTTACGGATGTTGTCTTCATCCTGTGCGGAAAACTGGATCGGATAGCGGCTGACGCCGACATCTTCACCCATGATCGCCAGCGCTTTTTTCACCACAGCCGGTGAGAACGCGATGGCGTACAGTGTCTTACGCAGTTCGGCAACCTGTTCTTGTGCCTGACGGGAGCCTTCAATGTCACCGGCGTGGAAACGATGCCAAATCTGGCTGATCAGTTCCGGTGCCACGTTAGCCAGCCCGGAAATACAGGCGGAGCAGCCGTCAACAAAGCCCTGGTGAATGAGCGAGTCTGGGCCATTCAATACGTTAAAGCCCTGCACACCTTTCACCGCTTGCACATAACCACTCAGGCTTTCATAGCTGCCTGCGCTGTCTTTGATGCCGATGATGTTCGGGTGATCCGCCAGCGTGCGGACGGTTTCCGGCGCCAGCGTATTCCCCGTGCGTGCAGGAATGTTGTAGAGAAATACCGGCACAGTCAGCGCATCGGCGACGGCGGTGTAGTGGGCGATCAGTTCTTCCTGTTTGAGTGGGATGAAATACGGGGTGATGACCGAAACGGCATCAACACCCAGCGCGGCGATGCGCTTGCCGAGCTTGATGGTTTCCCGCGTGGAGATTTCACCGATGTGGCCGACAACCGGCACTTTTCCGGCGACTTCATCAACGCAGGTTTCAGTAACGGCGACTTTTTCATCGGTGTGCAGTACGAAAAACTCACCGTTGGTGCCGTTACAAAAAATACCGTTGCCGTAGCGCATCTGGCGCTGCACCTGAAGACGCATGGCAGCGGGGTTAAATTCGCCCTGGTTATCAAACGGCGTGACGATGGCGGTCAGGACGCCAGTAATATTTTTACTCATTGTTCTTCCTCGTGACACGTAATCAAAAAGATGAAAACTTAAAACCGTTCTATTCAAAACCGCGCTGTTTAAAGCCTAATGCTGTTCACTTAAGCCCGTTTTTAGGGGAAACACAGTGGGAGGTTCCCGCAGGGACGCCTCACCCCTGTGGTCGCCCCGTATATCTCGATGCTTAAACGATCGCGTATGGTTAAAACAGGGTCAGGTAAACCTCACGAACATCGTCGGCGCTGACCTGTGTTGGCACGTTTTTCATCAGGCGCTGAACCTGTAACGCGGCATCAACCAGATACGGCAGGTGATCTTTTTCCACGCCGAGCTGCTGTAAGGTGTTGGGCAGGTTGAGGCGTTTAACCAACTCACTGAAGTAGGTCACCAGCGCCTGCGCTTTTTCCGCGGTACTCAGCGTCAGATCGGCATCCGGCAGAAGGTCATACGCCTGGGCGAATTTGTCCTGTGCGGCGTCCTGCACGAAACGCATGCAAGGGGCGAGCAGGATAGCGTTCGCCACGCCGTGTGGGATGTGGTACTTGCCGCCCAGCGGGTAAGACATGGCGTGCACCAGATGCGTACCGGAGTGGGCAATGGCGGCACCGCCGTAGTAGGACGCCCACAGCATGTTCAGCTTGGCTTCCATGTTGCTCGGCTCGCGCACGGAGGTTTCGAGGTTGGCAAACAGCTTTTTCAGGCCAATCAGCGCGTAGTTATCGCTGACCGGGTTGGCAATCGTTGAGGTGAAACACTCAATCAAGTGGCAGAGCGCATCAATACCGGTTGAAGCGGCGATATGTGACGGCATGCTGATGGTCAGCTCCGGCACCAGCGCAACGTAGTCCGGCAGCATCACCGGCGTAATAATGCCGACTTTGGTCTCTTTTTCTGGGATCGCCAGAATGGCATTCGGCGTGGCTTCTGAACCGGTTCCTGCGGTGGTCGGGATGAGCAGGGATGTTGTGCGGCGCGTCGGTTTTTCCCCTGCCAGCAGGCTATCCAGCGTAACGGTGTCATCGCCCGCGCACAGTACGGAAAGCAGTTTGGCGACATCCAGCACACTACCGCCACCGACGCCGATCACCAGATCGGTCTGGGTTTGTGTGAGCTGACTCAGTATTTGGGCAACGTCGTGCTGGCTTGGCTCGGCAGGGACATGATCAACCAACAGAACCTGCGGAACGGCTTGCTTAACTTGTGCGATCAGCGCCTGAACGTCAGGCAGCCCGACGATGTTTTTGTCGGTGACAAATAAAACGTGCTGTTTCCCTGCCAACAGGTGACTAATGTCCTGAAGTACCCGGTAACCGCTGAGGATAGTGCTATTGATATTCATGCTTATTACCTTGCCTTTTCTCTTTCGCCAGAGCGTTATCGCTATGATGATAATCGTTGCGATGGTGATTACTTTCAGTCAAATGACGTGATTCCCATCGCGTCTAAACGCCATTTGCCACATCGTGGTGATAATTTATAGGTGAAATTCCTTTTAAATAATTTGATATTGCTCACATATAATCAAACGTGATTCAATATAATCATCATCAGGTAATCATGAACCGGGGATGGAGTATGTCGAACGTGCAGCAATCAGCAGAACAGGTATTAGTGGTCGCTGATGACTTTACGGGTGCCAATGATGCGGGCGTCGGTTTGGCGCAGCATGGCGCGCGGGTTAGCGTCGTCTTTGACGTTAATAAACTGCATGCGGATTTACTGGACGATGCGGTGGTAATCAACACAGATAGCCGTGCGGCGCGTGATGATATAGCGTCTCAACGTACCGCAGAAGCGGTTGCAGCCTGGCAGGCCGCAGGCGGGCAAGGCTGGATTATCAAGAAGATTGACTCGACGCTGCGTGGAAATCTAGGCGCGGAAATTGCTGCGGCGTTGTCTGCGGCAGCCGTGCCCGTCGCGCTGATTGCCGCTGCGTCGCCGACGCTGGGACGTGTGACCCGCAAAGGCGAGGTCTGGGTAAATGGTCGTTTGCTTACCAACACGGAGTTTGCCAGCGATCCCAAAACGCCGGTGGCCTCGGCTTCTATCGCGGCCCGTCTGGCCGAGCAAACCGCGTTACCGGTGGCGGAAATACACCTTGATGACGTCCGTCGGGCCAATTTAGTCCAGCGTTTACAGCAGTTGGCGGACGAGGGCGTACGTCTGATTATTCTGGATACGGATGTGCAGGACGATCTGGCGCATATCGTTGACGCCGCTAGGGCGTTACCGTTTCGCCCCTTGCTGGTCGGTTCGGCTGGCCTGAGCGAAGCGCTGGCAAACGTGCAGGATTTTACGCGCAAAACGGAGAAGCCGCTGCTGGCTGTCGTCGGGTCAATGAGCGATATCGCTCAAAAACAGATTGCGACCGTTAGATTGCGCAGCGATGTCACGCTGGTTGAGATCGATATCAACGCGCTCTTTTCACCCCATTCATCCACCGTCATGGCCTCCCAGTGTGAAGAGGCGGTAACCGCGCTGATGAACGGCCACCATTGCATTATTCGTACCTGTCACAACGACAATCAGCGCTTCGAAATCGATGCGCGGTGCCAGCAGCTTGGGCTTAGCCGACAGCAGCTTGGCGAAACGATCAGCCACTATCTGGGGGAACTTACGCGCAGCATTGTTCAGGCGCTAGACAGCTTGACAGCGGACAGAACGAACCGGTGTTTGCTGGGGGGGCTGTATTTATCCGGTGGTGACATTGCGATTGCTGTGGCAACCGCACTGGGCGCGACCGGCTTTCAGATTAAAGGGCAAATCGCATCCTGTGTGCCCTGGGGATATCTGCTGAACAGCGTTGTCGGCACGACCCCTGTGATGACTAAAGCGGGGGGTTTTGGCAACGAAACTACTTTGCTCGACGTTTTACGTTTTATTGAGGAGAAGGTCAGTGAGTAAAATTATTGCGGTAACCATGGGTGATCCGGCGGGGATTGGACCGGAAATTATTATCAAGTCTCTGGCCGAAGGCGAGCTTTCCGGCGCGCCTGCCGTGGTGGTGGGCTGCGTACAGACGATGCGACGTATTCTGGCGCTGAATGTGGTGCCCGCCGTAGAGCTGAAAATCATTGATAAGCCGGCTGACGCGGTCTTCGCGCCGGGCGTCATCAACATCATTGATGAGCCGCTGGAAAATCCTCAGGCGCTGGAGCCTGGTGTCGTTCAGGCACAGGCGGGCGATTTGGCTTATCGCTGCATCAAGAAAGCGACGGCGCTGGCGATGGCGGGTGAAGTCCACGCGATTGCGACCGCGCCGCTGAATAAAGAGGCGCTGCACTCGGCGGGGCATATTTATCCGGGTCACACCGAGCTGCTGGCTAAGCTGACCAACAGCCGTGACTACGCGATGGTGCTGTATACCGATAAGTTGAAGGTTATTCATGTTTCAACGCACATCGCGCTGCGTAAATTCCTGGATACGCTGAACCGCGATCGCGTGGAAACGGTGATCGAGATGGCGGATGTTTTCCTCAAACGCGTCGGTTTTACCCACCCGCGTATCGCTGTTGCCGGGGTTAACCCGCACGCGGGCGAGAACGGCCTGTTTGGTGACGAAGAGATCACCATCGTGTCGCCATCGGTTGAAGCTATGAAGGCCAAAGGCATTGATGTTTATGGTCCGTGCCCACCGGATACCGTCTATTTGCAGGCGTATGAAGGCCAGTACGATATGGTCGTGGCGATGTATCACGATCAGGGACACATTCCGCTCAAGCTGCTGGGTTTCTATGATGGGGTGAATATCACTGCCGGATTGCCATTCATCCGCACCTCTGCTGACCACGGCACGGCGTTTGACATTGCCTGGACGGGGAAAGCGAAGTCTGAAAGTATGGCGATCTCTATCCAACTCGCGATGCAACTGGCCTGATTGACGGTAACTTATCACCGTTGATGCATGGGTTTTGTAAGCGAATAAAACGCGATACAGCGCGCATTGCAGGATATCTTCCTTCCCGCGTTCGGGAAGGTTTCTGGTATCCTGCAACCAACAATTTACAGTAACTTTATGACAGCAAGATGGATATCGCCGTGGATCCTACATTAACCGATGCTTTCCGCATGAGCGGGGATAAAGTACGAGGCCAGAGCCGTCTTGATCAGATTATGGATTATCTGAAAAGCCATAATCTGGTGACGGTAGATGAGTTGGTGTCCGTGATCGACGCTTCCCCAGCGACGATCCGCCGTGATTTAATCAAGTTGGATGAGCAGGGCGTGATTAGTCGCAGTCATGGCGGCGTGACGCTCAATCGTTTTATTCCTTCCCAGCCGACCACGAATGAAAAATTACAGCGCAGCCTTCAGGAGAAGCAAGCGATAGCGCGCTATGCCGCAACGCTGGTTAAACCGGGCAGCGCAGTGGTGCTGGATGCAGGAACGACCATGCTGGAATTGGCGCGTCACCTGACGCATTTGCCGCTGCGCGTGATTACTGCCGATTTGCAAATTGCGCTGTTCCTGTCTGAATTTAAGCAGATCGAAGTGACGATTATCGGTGGGCGTATTGATGACAGCAGCCAGTCCTGCATTGGTGAGCACGGTCGCCGTCTGTTACGCAGCATCTATCCCGATATCGCGTTTATCAGTTGCAACTCATGGAGTCTGGATAAAGGGATCACTACGCCGACGGAAGAAAAAGCGGGCGTGAAGCAAGATCTCGGCGTAAATGCTAGCCGCCGGATACTGCTGGCGGACAGCAGTAAATACGGCGCCTATTCGCTGTTCTGCGTCATGCCGCTATCTGAACTGACCGACATCATCACCGACAATGCGCTCGCGCCCGAGGTGCAGGAGCAACTGAAAGGTAAAACGTTCAATCTGACGCTGGTGTAAGCGAGGGAGGTGCCATCCGTGGCGCTGTCTTTCCTTTTCCCCTGTGTGCTGGCTAAATCTTACGTATCTACTTCATGCTGGCCGCGAGGGTATCGACGTTGTGCTTAAACGCCGCGGTATACGTTGCGGCAGGGCCAGAAGCGTCGGTCAGGGCTTCCGGGTACAGTTCACCACCGGGCTGCGCGCCGCTGGCATCGGCGATTTGTTTCACCAGACGTGCATCGGTCTGGTTTTCAATGAAGTAGCTTTTCACTTTCTCTTGTTTAATTTGCTTAATCAGCGAGGCCACTTTTTTGCTGCTGGCTTCCGTTTCGGTCGAGTAGCCTACCGGCGACAGGAACTTCACGCCGTAGGCCTGGCTGAAATAGCCAAACGCGTCATGGCTAGTCAGCACCTTACGCTTTTCTGGTGGAATAGCGGCAAAGGTTTTCTTCGCGTAGCTGTCCAGATCCTGTAGCTGCCTGATGTAGGCGTCGCCCTGCTGACGATAGTAATCGGCATTCGCTGGGTCGGCTTTCACCAGCGCGTTGACGATGTTGTGCGCGTAGACCACACCGTTGCTCATGCTGTTCCAGGCATGGGGATCGGTTTCCGTTTTGCCATCTTCCACCATGGTGCGGGTGGCAATGCCGTTTGAGGCTGTCACGACGTCGCCACGGTAACCGGATGCGGTGACCAGTCGATCGATCCACCCTTCCAGCCCCAGCCCGTTAACGAAAACCAGATCGGCGTGAGCCAGCGTTTTGCTGTCTTTCGGCGACGGTTCAAACTCATGCGGATCGCCATTCGGTTTCACCAGATCGGTCACGGTCACACGATCGCCGCCGATATGGCTCACCATATCGCCAAGTACGGAAAAGCTGGCAACCACATCAAGATTCTTTGCCATCGCCAATGGGCTAAGCAGCAGGCCGGATAACGCGATAGCTAACAGTGAACGTTTCATTTTTCCCTCACAGAAAGTTACAAACAACGAGATTCATCGGTCAACGACGCTGGCGTAACAGCCCACCGTGGTGACCAACACAGACCGAGAAACAGAAAAACAGCGTCATCGTCAGGATGATGGCGGGGCCAGCGGGCAGTTCGGCATAGTAAGACCACAGCAGGCCGATTAGGCTGGCGGCCATTCCCTGTAGCACCGCAATGCCGAGCATGACGGGCAGACGCTGCGTCCAGAAGCGTGCGCTGGCGGCAGGTAGCATCATCATGCCGACCGTCATCAGTGTGCCTAGCAGCTGGAACCCGGCGACCAGATTCAGCACCACCAGCGACAGAAATAGGCCATGGATCAACGCCCGATAGCGGCCTGAACTGATGCGCAGGAAGGTCACATCAAACGATTCAATCACCAGCGCCCGATAGAGCACAGCCAGCACCAGCAAAGAGGTCGATCCGATCAGCGCAATGTCGATCAGCGCGGCGCGATCCACTGCGAGGATCGACCCGAACAGCACATGCAGCAGATCGACGCTGGATCCGCGCAGTGACACCAGCGTGACGCCGAGCGCCAGCGAGCCGAGGTAAAATCCGGCAAAGCTGGCGTCCTCTTTTAATTCCGTGTGGCGGGTGACGAAGCCGGAGAGCATGGCGACGGCCAGTCCGGCGATAAAGCCGCCGATTCCCATCGCCAGCAGCGACATCCCGGAGATGAGATAGCCGATGGCGACACCGGGTAAGACCGCGTGCGACAGTGCATCGCCAATCAGGCTCATGCGCCGCAGCAGCAGGAAACAGCCCAGCGGCGCGGCGCTTAGCGTGATGACCAGACAGCCGACCAGCGCACGACGCATAAAACCGAATTCGGCAAAAGGAGAGGTGATCAGGTGAAATAACATCATGACGTGACGATCCTGAGCGTTGGCGTATCGCTGTCGGCCTTGCGCAGGCTATGTAGTATGGGCTGAGCATCTCCCCAGCGATGGCCGTCCGGAGTGAGATGCAAGATGTTCGGGAAGTGCTGACTGACCAGTTCCAGATCGTGCAAAACGGCCAGAATGGTTCTTCCTTCGGCGTGAAGCTGCTCGATTGTCTGTAAAAGCGCCTGCGTGGTTTGGCTATCGATGCCGGTAAAAGGTTCATCCAGCAGAATGATGGGAGCCTGTGTCAGCAGTAGCCGCGCGAAGAGCACGCGCTGTAGCTGCCCACCGGACAGGACGCCAATATGCCGATCGGCGAAATCCGCCATGGAGACGGCGTCGAGCGCATCGGTCGCTTTTCTATGCCAGTTGGCGTTGATACTCCGCAGCAAGCCGCGATGGGGCAATGACCCCATGAGTACCAGATCGCGTACGCTGATAGGGAACTGCCGATCGAATTCAGAGAGCTGCGGCAAATAGCCGATGGCATTATCTTTGCTGTCATCGCCGAGGCGGAATGAGCCGGAAAGCGGTGGCAGCAGGCCAGCCAGCGTTTTCAGTAATGTGGATTTTCCGCAGCCGTTTGCGCCGATAATCGCCGTCAGCGAACCCTGATGGAAACATCCGCTGATTGTCGCGAGAGGCGGCTGACGACGATAGCCAATGGCCAGTTCCTGTAGGGCAATCATGGCAACACCACCGCCCACCCGACCAATAGCCACAACAGCACCAACAGCAGGGAAACCAGTAACACGCGCTTAAGCGCGGAGAGGGAGTAAAAACTTGTCATTATCATCGGTAAAAAGCTAATTTGTTATATTATAACATACCGATTTTTATCGATGACGATAGGGGTAATAGGTAAGAAAGTATGTAAGTCGATTAGGTTTGGTTTGGGGGAATATTTCGTGCGTCGCACTGCTGACAAACCCCAGCCAACTCATATCGCGATGGCACTTCTTTTCACGGCGTAAAAAATTATGCTGAGGAGATAGCAGGCTTAGGATGAGCCGCATGGACGCGGCTCAAGCTTGCGCCACGTCGGGAGCGTGTCGCAAGCGGTCCTCTAAGCCTGATACCGACGAAGGCACCGCTTTAGCGGCATAATTTCCGCCAAAAAGCCGAGGTTCATAGGGGGCTGGCGTAGCCCCCTATGTCGGGCGCGTGCTACGACGTAGCATGAAAAGAACAATGTTCGAAGCGCACGAAACGCTCTCGCATCTGCATAACCATAACCCATGTGACTAAAAGCCAATTCCATGAACACATCACACTGTGATGAAATTCCCCTGCATATCAACCACAAAGCGAGTTGCAGGCTCATCGTTGATGTAACCGGCGAGGATTTTTAGCATTAGGCCGAAGCGGTATTGCAGGCTGTCCGGCGGTAGCGTAGCTGTTGGCGTGTAGGCCGCCAGCAGGGCGCGGTACTGCTTCACCCGCGCTGCCGGAATATCCTGCCAGGCGAGATCGCTGCCGTTGCGCAGGCAATACCAGTCGGTCACCAGCGTGAGCAGTGAAATATCCTGTAACCCATCTGTGCCTGCTACCGCCTTTGGTTTGCGCTCAGCGGCGTCAGGCAGCGTTTTGGCGCTGAGTGGATCCTGCTGCTGGGCGATCCACAGCAGATCGCCGCAGTTCAGCGTATTGATGAGAGGCGATAAATCTTCCGGCCAGTCTTTCACCAGAAAACGCTGGCGTACCAGCAGCGCCAGATGATGGTGCAGGAAGTCGTAATAATCGCGGCTTTTCAGAATGTCGCCCAGCGGCTCACCGGTGCGCTCCAGCTCTTTCTGATAAAACGGGAACAGATGGTTGAACTGCGGCACGTTGCGCAGAACCAGCGTGTCGATATCGACGCGATCGCTATGCAGCGTCGCCAGTTTCATCGCGGGCGGGTAAGCGGCCAGCGACGGCACCGCCACATTCACTAGTGTCCCCTGTGAACCGCGATACACGCCAGTGTCATTGACGTGCAGGTGGCCGCTGAAGTGCAGGCGGATTCCAGCCGCCAGCGCCTGCTCGGCAACCTCCGGCCGTGGCGTGCGTTTAATGAAGCTGTTGCTGCCAAACAGCTGTTTTTCGTCCTCCACCGTGCCGTCGAGGAAATCGACCAGCGGATAGTGTGAGAACACCAGCAGCTTCTTATTCTGCGCTTTCGCCCGCTGTACCACCGATTTCACCCACGGCAGCATGAACGGTTTCTCGGTCAGCAAGGCGTTCCAGCCCGTGTTGCTGCTGGTGGAATAGCCTTCAATCCCTTCACGTTTCTCCGGGCCGTCTTTGACCTGATACACGTTGGCATCGATGGAAAGCAGCCACAGTCCCGCTTCCGGCTCCACCAGATAGGACGCGTCCACAATGTCCCACTGCTTGCTGCCGTCCGGTGAACGGGCGAGATACTGGCGTTTACTGAGTTCGTCACTGTCGCCAAACGGCGTTTCCCAGTGCAGGAAGTCGTCGCGTTTAAAGAAACCAAACGGCTTCATCAGCGGCAGGCCGCGTTCATAGCCGAGTGCCTGCATCTTAGCCGTGACAATCAGCGACTGCGCGTCGCCAAGCTTAACGCCGGGCTTGCTGCTCAGCATGGTGCTGCTGCCGTCGGCGTTGAGCATCCTTTGCCACGAATCATCGCCCTGTGGACGATTGACATCATGGTTGCCCGGCGTGGCGAAGAAGCGCATGCCGTGGCGCTGTTCATACTGCGTCAGGATGGCGGCAATGCCTTCAACGGTAGGCTGTTGGCCGTCATCTGAATAATCGCCGGACAGCACCACGTATTTCACCTGCTGTTTTGCCAGTTCGTCCAGCGCGGCGAGCAGCGCAAAGTAGGGCTCATTGAAGATACGGGTCGAATTCACCGAATCTTTCAGGGTGCGAATGGTCAGCTTCTTTCCGGTCTGCGCATCGGGCAGGCCGTCAAAATCGTAGTTGCCGTAGATATTGTGGACGTGGACATCCGAAATAATGGCAATGCGCAGCGGACTAGCGGGCGCTGCTGATTCGGCGTTAGCATGAAAAAAACCGCCAGCCAGCGTAATGGCGCTGCCAGCACCGAGCTTGACGAAGGTTCTGCGAGTGAGTGGTTCCATGATTAATCTCCATAGGTGGGGCTGCTGGTCGAACCCAAAGGACTAGCGGTATAACGCATAATCATGACAGGCAATCAATCGTGCGCCATCGAGCGCATCGCCCATCGGGGCGGCGAGGTGGGATTGCCACTCGTCTGGCAGCCAGGGCCGAATATGCAGGCCGATGCTGCCCATGAGCGACAGGCGAGGTGTTGCGTGGCGTGCCACGGCGGCCAATAGCAGGCTGATTTCGCTGGCTGTCTGCGCTAGCAGCGCATGAGAAACGGCATCGTCCTGCTGAGCGCAGTCAAATACGTGGCGGGCGAACTGTGCATAGTCGCCCGGTTTCGCCTGCTGGCTAAACGTCTGGAATGCCTCAAGCGTGTTGGCGGCTTGCGCGGGCGCTGTACTGGCGGAAAAGAAATCGTCGATACGCTGACTGAGCGCAGACGGCGCGCACCAGCCTTGCAGCACATTATAGGTGTGTTGCAACGCCGCCAGCCCGAGGCGTGCGCCGCTGCCCTGATCGGAAATCGGGAATTCATGGCCGCCGTAGGCGGTAATCGTCTGGTTCTGCCACGCCAGCCCGCAGGAGCCGGTTCCGGCAATGACCACGGCTGCGTCTTTCCCTTGATTAACGGCCAGACAGGCACCCAGCGCATCGGTGTTGAGCACCTGCGTCGCGTAAGGATGTGGCAACGCCAGAAACGCCTCGTAGGCGGCGCGGTGTTCTGCGCTGGCGAGTGCCAGCCCGACTTTCAGCTGGTATGCGTCATCCGGCGATAGCCCGCTGTGCTTCAACGCCTGCGTGATGGCATCGTCCACCGACTGGCGCACGCTTTCCACGCCGAGCAGCAGATTGGCACGACCGCCGTGTCCCTGACCGAGCGGCGTACCGTCGGCCTGATAAATACGTGCCCGACAGCCTGTGCCGCCGCCATCTACACCGGCATAGAACCATGTCGTCATGATGCGTGCGCTCCAGAATCCAGATAGGGAAGGCAGGCCACCGCCAGATCGCCGCTGAGGCTGACGGGTTCAGTCTGTGAGTCCGGCAGGTTGTTGAGCAGCAGAGCCAGCTCGCCAGCGCAGCGGGTCAGCAACTGCACCGACAGTGCATCCTGTGGATGCGCCAGCACAACGTGCCCGAGCGTGGTGTAATCAGCGGCCTGCGCCTGTTTTGACCAGTCGATGACCCGATCGACCTGTTTATTGAAGTGCAGGAACAGCGTGTCACTGAACGGCGTAAGTGGCGTGATGCCTTCCACGGCCTGAAGCATCTCCTGTACCGCCCACAGCCCCAGCCGCGACAGACTGGCCGGGGTGCCGATAGGAAAGCAGTCGCCGCCGCGACAGGTCAGAAGGCCGTCATGCCAGTGCAGCAGCCGGGTAAAGCCGCCAGTGACGAGCAAATAGCGATGTTGTCCCGGCCAGCGCTGTTCGCATATCGTGCTTTCGCTAATACGATCAAAGGGACGATCGCCATCGATGTCGATCGCCCTCAGTTGCCATTTCACGGTGCGTTTTTCCGCTGTTGTTGATTGGTCGCGATCGTTTCGTTGAGGCGCTTCACATCGTTTGACGTCAGGCGCAGATACTCATCAAACGACACCTGATCGTTCAGGTATTGGGTAAAGCGCGTCAGAATGATCGGGTACAGCTCGTTCGCACCCAGACTTTCCATACGTTCCCAATCAAAGACGTAAGACGGGATCTTTTTGATCTCTTCGCGCGCGGTGTTCAGGCCGTCGATCACGTGTTTATCTTTAGTCTGGTAGTGCAGATCGGTAATATCCGCGCCGACGATGATATTGAAGCGTTCGGCAATCTCACGTTGTAGCGGTTCGCTGCCCAGCCACTCCATGAATTCGGCGACTTCTTGCGGGTGCTTGGTGGTGGTAAACGGCATGATGAAGGTCGCACCGCCCATCGAGATGCATTTCTCTTTGCACGGCGCAGGCAGCACTTTCCAGTCAAAACCGTCGCCAATTTGCTTACTGAACTGGTTCAACAGCCAGTTGCCGGAGAAGTAGGTCACGATGTTGCCGTTCACGAAATCGTCCGCCATGCTCTTGTACTGACCACCGCCTGCTGCGCCCCACATTTCACGCGGGAATACGCCTTCATCCGACCAGCGTTTCAGATCTTTAATCCACTGTTGTGCGGCGGCGTCTGGGAAGTTGATCAGCCCGTCTTTATCGTAACGTGCGCCGTAAGAGTAAGCAGGGCCGGAGAAGCGGAAACCGCTGCGGTCGATGGTGAAGGGGATATGCACGCCGGTTTTTTCTGCGACCCGCTTCGAGGCTTTCATCAAGTCATCAATCGTGTAGCCCGGTTGTGGCAGGGGCACGCCCGCCTGTTCAAACAGTGTCACGTTAACGAACGGCAGATCGGCGGTCCAAGACGCGACAAAGCCCGGCAGCGCATCCGCTTTGTGCACGCCTTTCACGCGCATGATTTTTTCGATGCCAGCGCTGTAGCGTTTCTCAAAGGCGGCGGGGTCTTTCAGGTAAGGGCGCAAATCCAGCGTATAGCCGAGCAGCCCCATTTGCGTGGTTTTGGCAATATCCGGGCCTAAGCCCGCCGCCAACTGCATCGGCAACTGCGTTTGCAGCGCGTTATAGCCGGTGCTGACAAAATTCACATCAATGCGCTCATTGCTTTGGGAGAACGCTTTTACTTTCTGTTCCATGAAATGCACTAATTCGGGATCGTCGTCACTATATAAAAATGTTATTTGCGTTTTAGCGGCTAACACGCTGTTGCTGAATAACCCCAGTGCAAGGGCGGAAAAAAATAACGCGGTGTTGGAACGCATCATAAACCTCTCCGTTGATGAGCACATCTCATGTTTGATTAATGACGTAAATCCCCTGTCGCGGTTAACGGGGGTTATTTTCTTGCTGTGAGTTATTCCGTTTTCTTATTAATGCAAATTTGCATTCATCTGTCATTTTCATCATGCAATCATGGACAGAACCCTGATTGATTTATGTGAAGCAGGTTAAAGATATTTTAAATGTTGATTTAAATAAAGCATTTTTGTGATATTAGTCACATATATAAACGTGATAATCTTATTTATTAATGCGAAATGTCAATAAATGAATGCAAATGACAATTTTGTGCAAATTTGCATACTTATTGCGATATTACAGTGCAGTAAATGACTCGCTGCCCTAAATATTGGCAGCGTACGCACAGCGAAAGTGCAAATACGTGCAGCCATACATTTTCTTTATTTTATTTGTCAAAGCCGTAAACAGGATTCCGTATGAATATCGGTTGGAAATTAAAGAAGAACGGCGTCATTAATCGGTTTTTAATTACCGAATTGACGGAAAAACGTTATTTCGCCGAGCCGGATACGTTGCCGGATAAGGTGAATTACCGCTTTATTAACGGCTTTGTCGATGTCGGTGTGCTGCCCTGTCGCGTGCGTTTTTTGCAGGAAGAGGCAAAGCGTGAGGTGGCGCTGCCGGACGATTTACGTTTCCCGCTGATGTGGAGCGGCGGCGATGAAAGCCGCAGCGTGAATTTCAGCGATTTCTGGCCGTGTCCGGTGCACGTTCAGCGCTTTTCCCGCTGCGTGATTCACAGTGATAGCGCGCAGGCGGCACCCTTTACGCTCAGCACCTGCGGCGGCGTTACGCTGTGGCTGAACGGCGAGCCGATTACCCGCTTTACGCCCTTTACCCGCAATACCGAACAAACCTGTGCGATCACGCTGCCACTGAAAGCCGGGATGAACACGCTGGTGGTACATAGCGAAGAGCTGTGCGAGCGCGATACCGACTACCTGTTCAGCCTGTGCTATCAGGGGGACGACACGCTCTTCTGGCAGCTTGATGACGACGTGGCGCTCAGCGCACAGCTGGCCGCTCTGGATAGCTGGGTGAATGGGCTGACGCTGGAAAATAACCTGATCCAACCGCCTGTGCTGGTGCTCAATAGCGCGCAGCCGCTGCCGGAATCCGTGACGATGGCGCATCGCTTGATTGGCAACGTCAACGAATCCGTCCCCGCATGGCAGCAAAAACAAACGCTGCCTGTGGGTAATCTCGGCTGGCAGGTGGATCTGCCAGCGGTTCTGGTGGGTTACTACGATCTGGTCTGTGCCGCGACCTGCAATGGCGTTACGCTGACGCGAACGCTCAGTTTCGGGCGCTTGCCATCGCAAACGATGCCTGCGTTACCGACGCTGGCCGCGCGGCGTGAAGCGGTGCTGCGCCATACCGCGCTGCACGGCTTTGAGCGCCTCGGGCGGCTGCTGTCGATTGTCGCGACGGGCGAGGGCAGCAAGGCTGCTGCGCCGATTCTCAATAGCGCGCTGCAAAAGATCAGCCGCCGCGAAGACTGTGCCGATTTCCAGTTGGTGCCGCTGATTTGGCTGTGGCAGCGCTATCAGGGGCAGCAGTTGCCGCCGCAGGACTGGCGGCGCGTGCGCAGCGCGATTCTCGGTTTCCGCTACTGGGTTGATGAACCGGGCAACGACACCATGTGGTTCTGGAGCGAAAACCACTGCCTGTGCTTCCACGTTGCTCAGTATCTGGCCGGACAAAACCTCCCTGATGACACCTTCCCGTGCAGCGGTCGTCGCGGGCTGGAGCAGAAGACGATTGCCCACGAACGCCTGACGCGCTGGTTTGATTCCATTCTGGAACATGGGCTGGTGGAGTGGAATTCGGCGGCTTATTACCCCATCGACCTGATTGGGCTGGTGGCGCTGTACGAGCTGGCACAGGATGCCGATCTGCGCGAGAAATCCCGCGTGGTAATCGACCGCATCATGCTGATGACGGCGTGGGTACATCAGAACGGTGTCGCGGTTGGCACCATGGGACGCGCCTACGATAAAGAGCTGCGCTCCGGCATGTTGACCGAACTGTCTGGCCTGTGTGCGCTGATGTGGGGCGAGGGCTGGCTGATTCCGCACTGCGCCGCGCTGCCGCTGCTGTGCCTGAGCGACTATCAGCCGCCGGAAACGACGGATCGGATTGCGCACTGGTCACTGCCGCACGGGGCAGAAGCTCGCTGGGTGCAAGGGCTGAACCGCAGCGCCCGCATCATCGCCTGGAAGCAGCGCGATGTCGCCTTTTCTTCCGTTTTCGATCATCACCCCAGCCAGCTAGGACACCAGCAGCATCTGCTGGATGTGCGGCTAGGTACGCACTATGCCGCCCGCCTGTGGGTGAACCACCCCGGTGAGGATCGCCCTGACGGCGTACACCGTCCTTCTTACTGGGCGGGCAACGGACGTTTGCCGCACCTGATGCAGCATCGTAATCGGGCGCTGATGGTGTTCGATTTGCAACAGGATGTCCGCCCGTGGACACACCTCTATCTGCCGCAAACCGCACTGGATGACGTCATCGTTGAAGACGTCTGGTGCTTCGTACGCGGCGGCAATGGCTATGCCGCCTTCCATAATCCCGCCGGATTGCAGCCGTTTGCGAGCGCAGGCCAGCAGGCGGAAGGCGAACTACGGGTATATGGCGAGCAGAACGTGTGGTTCGTTGCCGTAGACAGCGGCGATGGTGCCGAAGGTTTCGTCGCATTCGTTGCCCGTTTCCGCGGGTGTTCGCTGATACAGGACCGTGACGGCGTACGTATCGACGATCCCGATTACGGCGAACTGGCCTTTAGCCACACGGCAGGATTCAGCGTGGCGCAGCAGCCTTTCATTTTTCCCGACGATGTCCCGGTCGTCCCGCAGTTCAACACAGGAAACCCATGACATGCAGACAGGTTCACTTAACCGACAACAAACCGAAGCGCTGTTGGCGCAGGTGGCGCGGGCATTTTGCCGCCTGAAAGCAATCGACAGCGTGACGCAGGACGACACGCCGGATGCCGGGCTGACGATTCAATTCGAAGAGTGGGACTGGGAAGTTGGCGTCGGGCTGTACGGCTTCTGGAAGTTGGCGCATTTGACGCAGGACGACACCATGCTGACGACGTTGGCGAACTGGTATCAGCAAAAGCTGGATGCCGGGCTGCCGCCGCGCCAGATCAACTCGACGGCACCGATGCTGGTGCTGGCCTTGCTGTGTCAGGACAAGCCGGATGCCCCTGCGCAGTGGCGTGAAACTGTGAGCGACTGGGCGGACTGGCTGCTGCACTCACTGCCGAAAACCGAGGACGGCGGCTTCCAACACACGGTGAAAGAGCGCCCGAACACCGGGCAGTTGTGGGATGACACGCTGTTCATGGCTGGCCTGTTTCTGGTGGTCGCGGGGAAATTGCTCTCTCGCCGCGATCTGATCGAAGAAGCGGAATACCAGTTGCTCACCCATGCGCGCTATCTGGCCGATGTGCGCAGTGGGCTGTGGTATCACGGCTGGACGTTCGTCGGTCGCCACCATTATGCCAATGCGTTCTGGGGACGCGGCAACGCCTGGATCACGCTGGTGCTGCCGGAAATGCGGGTGCTGGCGGACGATGCATTGTCCACGCCAGTTCTGCGCACGCTGGAAGCGATTCTGGAGCAGCAAACGACCACGCTGGCACGCTGTCAGCACGATTCTGGCCTGTGGCACACGCTGCTGGATGACCCAGATTCGCCGCTGGAGACCTCCGCCAGCGCGGGGTTCATCGCCGGTATTCTGACGGCACGTCGGCTGGGCATGTTGCGCGATTTCCCGCAGGACGTGCTGGAAAAAGGCTATGCCGCCGTGGTGGCGCAGATTGACGCACAGGGCGTGGTGCAGGGTGTCTCGGACGGCACGGCGATGGGACACGACTTACAGTTCTATCGCGATATTCCCAATGTTGCCGTGCCTTACGGGCAGGCGCTGGTCATGCTGATGTTATTGGCACAGTTAGATTCTGTTTGCGAGGGCTGACAATGGCGAGTCTGGAACTAAAAAACGTCCACAAAAGTTATGGTGCGGTGAACATCATCAAAGGCGTGGACTTAACGATTCATGACGGCGAATTCATGGTTTTTGTCGGCCCGTCGGGCTGTGGGAAATCCACGCTGCTACGCATGATTGCCGGACTGGAAGAAATCACCAGCGGTGAACTGTGGATCGACCAGCGCAAGGTGAATGACCTCACGCCAGCGGAGCGCAAGATTGCGATGGTGTTCCAGTCATACGCGCTCTATCCGCACCTGTCGGTACGTAAGAACCTCGCGTTTGGGCTGGAAAACCTGCACTTCCCTAAAGCGGAAATTAACAGCCGTATTGATGAAGCGGCGCGTATGTTGGGGCTGGAACCCTATCTGGATCGCAAGCCACGCGCGCTGTCGGGTGGGCAGCAACAGCGTGTTGCCATTGGTCGCGCCATCGTGCGTGAACCCGATCTGTTCCTGTTTGATGAGCCGCTCTCCAATCTGGACGCCAAGCTGCGCGTGCAGACGCGCGGCGAGCTGTCCCGTTTGCACCAGAAGCTGCGCACCACCATGATTTACGTGACCCATGATCAGGTGGAAGCGATGACGATGGCGCAGCGCATTGTGGTGCTGAACGCGGGGCGTATCGAGCAGGTTGGCACGCCGTTGGAACTGTTTAATCGGCCGAAAAACAAATTTGTCGCGGGCTTCATTGGCTCACCGCGCATGAACATGTTCCCCGCGCAGATCGTCGCCACTCGTGCGGACGGCGTCGAGGTACAGTGCCCGTCCGGCAATCGTCTGGCGCTGCCGTTTATTGGCACGGTCGGTCAGAACGTCACGCTCGGCATTCGTCCTTCACACTGTGAACTGGTAGAGGACGGCGAGGGCATGGCGCTGTGCGTCGATCGTTGCGAGATGATGGGGCATGAAACTTTCATCTACGGGCGAATGAGCGGCATTGATGATGAGATGATCGTCCATCTGGCGCAGCACCGCGAGTTCGCGGCGGGTGAATCGGTGTTCGTCCGCTTCCCGCCGACGTATTGCCATCTGTTCGACAGCAAAACGGATGACACATTACCGCGCTGTACCGAGCACTAACTATCGCGACGGGAGAGGACGACATGAAAAAAATTGCCTTACTGCCCGCAGGATCGCTGATCGATAAGCTGGTAACGCCAGTGGAAAAAGCGGTGAATCTGCTACAAAAACTCGGTGGTCGCAACGTGATGCCGTGGTTTTTTATCGCGCCGAATATGCTGCTGTTCGCCGTTTTTGTCTTTATTCCGATTCTGCTGGCGGTGTGCTATGCCTTTACCGGCGGCACCAATATCCTGCTGTGGGAGCGCCCTTACGTGGGCGTGGATAACTTTTCCACGCTGCTGAGCTGCGGCAATTATGCCGAGCCATCCACCTGTGAACAGGATCTGTTCTGGACTGGCGTCTACAACACGGTGTCGTTCACCTTTTTCAACGTGCTCTGCACGCTGCTGGTGGCGTTGGTGACGGCGCTGATCCTCAACCGCAAGATTATCGCCCGTGGCTTTTTCCGCGCCATGTTCTTCTATCCGGTGCTGCTGTCGCCGGTGGTGGTGGGCCTGATCTGGCAGTGGTTCCTGAACCGCAACGGCTTGCTGAATCTGGTGCTGTCGTCGCTGGGGGGACAGCCGATTACCTTCCTGCTCGACCCGACGCTGTCGCGCTTCTGGGTGGTGTTTGTCTCCGTCTGGTTTCACGTCGGGTTTTATACCCTGATCCTGCTGGCTGGATTGCAGGCGATCCCGCGTGATATTTATGAGGCTGCGGCGGTGGATGGCACCTCGCGCTGGCGTGGTTTCTATCGCCTGACGCTGCCGCTGCTGGCACCGAACATTCTGGTGGTGGTGATTCTGTTGACTATCAACAGCGTGCAGATCTTCGATGAAGCCTGGGTGCTCACCAACGGCGGCGGCCCTGGTACGGCCAACAGCTTTATCGTGCAGTACATCTACCAGACGGCCTTTTCGTCAAACGCGTCGCTCTACGGGCTGGCCTCGGCGGCCTCGGTGTTGATGGGCGTGGTGCTGATGATTCTGACGGCGTTGCAGTTCCTGCTGACGCGTCGGCTGGAAGGGAAATAATAACGGGAGCCATGATGAAAATAATCGCATTTCTCACCCGTACCCGTCATCCGGGGCGCATTCATATTACGGATATCATGAGCTGGGTCTGGCTGGTGGTCGGCACGCTGCTGGTGCTGATTCCGGTGATGTGGGCGGCGATGTCGTCGTTCAAAACCCCCGCGGAGATCAACCGTTTTCCACCGAGTTTTCTACCGCAGGCGGCGGATACCGTCACGCTGCCAGAGTACCCGAAGCCGCTGGAGCTGTGGCAGGTTAAGCAGGACGACGGCGAAGCGAAAACCATGGCGCTGGTGCGACGCATCGGCCTGATCGCACAGTTGGTTAACCCGGATGCGCCGAGTGAGGTGGTACGTGTGCCGACCAAAGATCTGGTGCCGATGAAAGCGCTGCATCTGGAGATGGATAACTACGCCACGCCGCTGACGAAGTTCCATTTCACGACGTACCTGAAAAACACGGTATTCGTAACGGTTATGGCGACGCTGCTGACGCTGTTGCTCAGTTCGATGGCTGCCTTTGCGCTATCGAAATACGAGTTTCGCGGGCGCGGTACGGTGCTGACGTTGTTTCTCTCCACCATGATGATTCCGCTGTCGGTGGTGATGGTGCCGACGTTTCTGGTGGTGATTGGTCTGAACATGGGCGATAACCTGTGGGGCGTGATTATTCCCACGGTGGCGACACCGACCGGCGTATTCCTGTTGCGGCAATATATGCTGACGATCCCCGATGAGCTGATCGAGGCGGCGCGTATCGATGCCGCCAGCGAGTTCCGTATTTACTGGAAGATCATCCTGCCGTTAACCGCACCCGCGCTGGCGGTGCTGGCGATCTTTTCGGTGATCTGGCGCTGGAACGATTTCCTCTGGCCGTTGATCGTCCTCTCCAGTCAGGATAATTTTACGCTGCAAATTGGCCTGAATGCGTTTCAGGGGCAGTTCTCGGTGCAGTGGCATTATATACTGGCGATGACGATGCTCTCGCTTCTGCCGGTGACGGCGGTGTTCGTCTTCCTACAAAAATACATCACGACGGGGATTGCCAACACGGGGATGAAATAATGGCGACACTCAAGGATATTGCTGACCGCGCGGGGGTTTCCATCAGCACGGTTTCCCGTGCGCTGAACGGCACGGCGCCGATCAGTGCCAAAGTCAGGCAGCACATTATGGCGATCGCCACCGAACAGGGCTATCCGCTGCATAAAGTGGCCAAAGCGACCGTCACGCAGACGGAACCACTGCGCCACATTCTGCTCGCGACGCCGCGTAATCTAATGTTGGAGAGCGAATACAATCTGGTGTCGCTGACGCTGATTAATGCCCTGAAAACGCTCTGTCTGCAACGAAACATCCAACTGCGTCCGTTTTTGGGGGAGCACGACACCATTAACGAACAGCAGTTGCTGCGTGAGCTTCAGGGCGGAAAAGAGAGCGGCATTCTGATTGTGAATGACGATCACCCGACGCTGCTGAACGCTGTCGCGGAAAGCGGCATTCCGGCCGTGCTGATCAACGGTGAAGATCCCTCAATGCGGCTGAGCAGCGTCACGCCCGCTAACCACTATGCGGCAGCCGCGGCGGTGCGTTACCTGATCGAGCAAGGGCATACGCGGATCCTGCACCTGACCTGGACGTCGCGTATGACGATCAAACAGCGCGAGCGAGGCTATCGGGATGCGCTCATGCAGGCGGGGATTGCGGTGGATGAGGATCTGATCCTCTCGCTGCCGGATTTCCATCCGCGTACCGCGCGTGATGCACTGCTGCGCTGGCTGACGGCTAACCCCGACAGGCTGGGCGTCACTGCGATCTTCTGCGCGGCGGATAATCAGGCTATCGGCGTGATTGATGCGTTGTATCAGCACGGACTGCGGGTGCCGGAAGACATTTCGGTGATGGGAATGGACGACATCCTGCCGTTCGACATGCTGCCGGTTTCGCTCACCACGGTGCATTTGCCATTTGAGACCATCGCCCGCGCCGCGCTACAGCTGCTGGCGCAGCAAATGACGCCCTCACAGGCGCTGGGTATCGCCCAGCGTACTGAACTGGCTGGGCAGGTGGTGGTTAGGGAATCGGTGCGGCGGGTGGGGGAATGACGAAAGAATTATATCGATGAGAATATTATTTCATGCCAAAATTAAGTGGTGGCAATTCGCCATGAATCTCCAGATAATTTCTGATGAGTTCATGTTCTAACGTTTTTGGCGATTTTTCGTTATCTGGTGTGGATAAATAAAAATCGATAACGATTTCATCTTGATGTTTATTGTGGGCAAGAAAGTGCATTATTCTCACATTGGTTTTTTGTGATCTGATCTTAAGCTGTTCATATAAGTTGACATCGGGAAGGGTCATGTCCGATTGATGGTTGTAGTTCTTGAAACGTCCTTTAAAGCTATCTGTTGTACAACCTATTTTTAATATAGGGCTGGCTTTGATAAACCGAGGAATAGAATAGTCCAAGTATCGGATAACATATGCTCCTACTCCATCTGGAAACTCAGAGATATCAATTTTTTTCCTTTCTTGAGTCTGGCTGCTTCTTCCCCCGCTATTTTGGATAAGAATAAGTGGGAGTGTATGTATTGGAGTGAGGCTATTGTTTATGTTCATTGTTTTTTGCATCTTCTATAAAAAGAAAAGCCCCGACTCACGGGGCTTACAGACTTGAACTTTACAAATAACTCTAAGGTCAATCTCAGAACGGAATGTCGTCGTCGAAATCCATTGGCGGTTCGTTGCTTTGTGCTGGAGCGCTGTTCTGTGCCGGACGCTGTTGAGATTGCGCGCCGCCGCTGAACTGATTGCCACCCTGCGGCTGCTGAGGTTGACCCCAACCGCCTTGTTGCTGAGCGCCACCTGCTGGTGCGCCTCCGCCCTGGCGTCCACCCAGCATCTGCATGGTGCCGCCGACGTTAACGACGACTTCGGTGGTGTAGCGCTCTACGCCAGCCTGGTCGGCCCATTTACGGGTTTGCAGTGCGCCTTCAATGTAGACCTGAGAGCCTTTACGCAGGTATTCGCCTGCGACTTCTGCCAATTTGCCGAACAGCACGACACGGTGCCATTCGGTCTTCTCTTTCTGCTCACCGGTTTGCTTGTCACGCCAGCTTTCTGACGTCGCCAGCGTGATGTTGGCAACTGCACCACCATTCGGCATATAGCGGACTTCCGGGTCTTGACCCAGATTCCCGACAAGAATCACTTTATTAACGCCTCTGCTGGCCATGCTCGTCTCCTGATGAATCGGTAGATTTATTTTCTAAGTCTAAACGATCAATCTTACCATGTGGAAAACTCTCTGTCATACCTGCGAAATGGCTTCAGAAATGAAAGTAAGATTTGCAACGTTTGCAAAGTAAACGGGTTTAATACTGGATATCCATTCAGCTTTTTTTATGGCAAGCTATCCCTGCTTGCCACCCTATCTTGCCGTCGCAAGCGACGTTAAAAAACGCGTCCGGCGTTTTTTTTATGCCATAATTGCTCGTTTCGTACCGGTTCTCTCCCTTCGAGAGGCGATGACAAACCGTTTTTATTCCGGGAAGTGTGTGAATGGATAAGATCGAAGTTCGTGGTGCTCGTACCCACAATCTCAAGAATATCAACCTGATAATCCCTCGTGACAAGCTGATCGTAATCACCGGTTTGTCGGGCTCGGGTAAGTCATCGCTGGCGTTTGACACGCTGTATGCCGAAGGGCAGCGGCGCTATGTGGAATCTCTCTCCGCCTACGCTCGTCAGTTTTTGTCGCTGATGGAAAAACCGGACGTCGATCATATAGAAGGGCTGTCGCCCGCCATCTCTATCGAACAGAAATCCACCTCGCATAACCCGCGTTCTACGGTCGGGACGATTACCGAAATTCATGACTACCTGCGTTTGCTGTTTGCTCGCGTGGGGGAACCGCGCTGCCCGGATCACGATGTGCCGCTGGATGCACAGACGGTCAGCCAGATGGTAGACAACGTACTGGCACAGCCGGAAGGCAAGCGCCTGATGCTGCTGGCGCCGATTGTGAAAGATCGCAAAGGCGAACACAGCAAGACGCTGGAAAACTTGGCGTCACAGGGCTATATCCGCGCCCGTATCGATGGAGAAGTGTGCGATCTGTCCGATCCGCCGAAGCTGGAATTACAGAAAAAGCACACCATCGAAGTCGTCGTTGACCGGTTTAAAGTGCGCGACGATTTGGCGCAGCGGCTGGCAGAGTCGTTTGAAACCGCGCTGGATCTGTCCGGTGGTAGCGTGGTGGTGGCGGATATGGACGATCCGACGCAGCCAGAACTGCTGTTCTCGGCGAACTTTGCCTGCCCGGTGTGTGGCTACAGCATGCATGAGCTGGAACCGCGCATGTTCTCGTTCAACAACCCAGCGGGCGCGTGCCCAAGCTGTGATGGTCTGGGTGTGCAGCAGTTCTTCGATCCGGCTCGCGTGGTGCAAAACGCTGAGCTGTCGCTGGCTGGCGGCGCGATTCGCGGCTGGGATCGCCGTAACTTCTACTATTTCCAAATGCTGCGCTCACTGGCGGAGCACTACAAATTTGACGTCGATGCCCCGTTTGAAAGCCTAAGTGCGGCAGTTCAGAAAGTCATTCTGTACGGCTCCGGTAAAGAGAACGTCGAATTCAAATATATCAACGATCGCGGCGATACCTCGGTACGCCGCCATCCGTTCGAAGGCGTGTTGCACAACATGGAACGCCGTTATAAAGAGACGGAATCCACGGCGGTGCGCGAAGAGCTGGCGAAATTCATTAGCAACCGTTCTTGCGCCAGCTGCGGCGGAACGCGCCTGCGTGAAGAAGCGCGCAACGTGTTTGTTGAACAGACGACACTGCCGCAGATTTCCGATATGAGCATCGGCCATGCGATGACATTCTTCCAGAATATGAAGCTCAGCGGGCAACGCGCCCAAATCGCCGAGAAAGTGCTGAAAGAGATTGGCGATCGGCTGAAGTTTCTGGTGAATGTCGGGCTGAACTATTTGTCGCTCTCCCGTTCGGCGGAAACGCTGTCCGGCGGCGAGGCGCAGCGCATTCGTCTGGCGAGCCAGATCGGTGCCGGGCTGGTTGGCGTGATGTACGTGTTGGATGAGCCATCCATCGGCCTGCATCAGCGTGACAATGAGCGCCTGCTGGAAACCCTGATTCATCTGCGTAATCTGGGCAATACCGTCATTGTGGTTGAGCATGATGAAGACGCGATTCGCGCCGCTGATCATGTGATTGATATCGGTCCCGGTGCGGGCGTGCACGGTGGACAGATTGTTGCAGAAGGCACGATGGAAGAGATCATGGCAGTGCCGGATTCGTTGACGGGGCAGTTCCTCAGCGGCAAACGCAAGATTGACATCCCGAAACAGCGTGTGCCTGCGGATCCCACCAAAGTGCTCAAGCTGATTGGCGCGAAAGGCAATAACCTGAAAGACGTCACGCTGACGCTACCGGTTGGGCTATTTACCTGCATCACCGGCGTGTCGGGATCGGGCAAATCCACCCTCATCAACGATACCTTGTTCCCACTGGCGCAGCGTCAGTTGAATGGCGCGACGCTGGCGGAACCCGCTGCTCACCGCGAGATCCAGGGACTGGAGCATTTCGACAAGGTGATCGATATCGATCAAAGCCCGATTGGCCGCACGCCGCGTTCTAACCCAGCCACCTATACCGGTATTTTCACGCCGATTCGTGAGCTGTTTGCTGGCGTGCCGGAAGCCCGTACCCGTGGCTACAATCCTGGCCGTTTCAGTTTTAACGTGCGCGGCGGACGCTGCGAAGCCTGTCAGGGCGACGGTGTGATTAAGGTCGAAATGCACTTCCTGCCGGATGTTTATGTGCCGTGCGACCAGTGCAAAGGCAAGCGCTATAACCGTGAAACGCTGGAAATTCAATACAAAGGAAAAGGCATTCATGAAGTGCTGGATATGACCATCGAAGAAGCGCGAGAGTTCTTTGATGCCATTCCGGCGCTGGCGCGGAAACTGCAAACGCTGATCGACGTCGGCCTGTCCTACATTCGCCTTGGGCAGTCGGCCACCACGCTGTCCGGCGGGGAAGCGCAGCGTGTGAAACTGTCGCGCGAGCTGTCGAAACGTGGCACTGGGCAGACGCTGTATATTCTCGACGAACCTACAACCGGCCTGCACTTTGCCGATATTCAGCAGCTTCTTACCGTTCTGCATCAGCTACGCGATCAGGGCAATACCATCGTGGTGATTGAACACAATCTGGATGTGATTAAAACGGCAGACTGGATTGTCGACTTAGGGCCGGAAGGCGGCAGCGGCGGCGGGGAAATTCTGGTCTCCGGCACGCCGGAAACGGTGGCGGAGTGCGAACAGTCTCACACTGCGCGCTTCCTGCGACCGATTCTGGCACGTGAAGCCTGATAGCAGGAGGCGGCAATGTGGACGCAATATGAAATCCGCCTGAAGCCGAAAAGCAGAGGCTTCCATCTGGTGACCGACGAAATACTGGCGCAGGTTACTGGACTGCGCCAGATAAATGTTGGGCTGATGCAGGTGTTCATCAAGCACACCTCGGCGGCGCTAACGATTAATGAGAATGCCGACCCTACGGTGCGGCAGGATTTCGAGAGTTTCTTTAATCGCTTAGTGCCGGAGGATGAACCGTACTACCGCCATACGTATGAAGGTAGCGACGACATGCCCGCGCACCTGAAAGGTAGCCTGCTCGGAAACAGCCTGACAATCCCCATCACCAACGGACGCCTGAACATCGGCACCTGGCAGGGCATCTACCTGTGCGAACACCGCAACCACGGCGGCAGCCGCTCGCTGGTAGTCACGCTCAACGGGGAATAGTCCAGCGACGCATCCCGATAAATACCGAACTGCCTGTGCGGCAGTGAACGCTGAATTGATCGCCTCAGACTTGGCCGTAGCTTTCTAAGCTGCCGTGTAGGCAGCTTAGAAATGATAGCTGCCGCCGTCAGTGGCCACATCGATCGTTCACTGCCGGACAGGTAGTTCATCCACGTTCTTAAACGCTGTGGTCTGGCTATTATCGAGGTAGCACTATCGGCAGGTTTTGATGCGTTATCGCCTTTAAATAACGTATTTTTGATTCCCCTTTCTCGTAACATTTTTAAGTAACGGGTTTCTTTATGGGGAATGAAAAATTGCGGATTGAACGTTATTAACATTTAAAAATCATCATTTTTCCGTTAAAGTGGCCTTACAGGGAAATAGTTCGTTGGCTTAAGTCAAATTCAAGGGAGTGAGGTGACTGTGAAATACGATCCGGTTTTAAAAACGTTTGTGGATGATGACTATCGGTTAGAGGATCATCTTGATTTCAAAAAGCAGCATGCAGATATTAATTATCAGAAATTACATGCTCAACTCAATGAAATAAATAACGATAACATTCATGCCATATTGACTGCGCAGGAAGCGACGTATTTTTTAAAGACGTTATGTACGCCCAATCCTCATGACTCTTGGAAAACAGCAATATTTGGCTGCACTGATCCGGTTTCATCGTTTGCTGGAAATATTGCAGAAGCGGTATCTGTAAGCAAAATCGTGATGGAGATGAGAGGGTTTGGCGTAACGGCAACGGAATATGTCGGAAAAAATGGTAGCAAATACATAAAACTGTCTGGTTATCCGGGAGTAAGAAAATATTTAGATGCCACCCGATATTTAGTCGGTAACCAAAAAATACTCGATATGGAGATTGGTACGAAAGGCATTGAAAGCGGTATTGCGACTGGAGCAAGGTTCTGTATTGTATTTTCAGGCGCTTATCGAGCCATTGAGTTGATGGTGAAAGACGAATACGCACTAACCGATTTTTTTGTTAATTTAACGATGGATGCGGCAAAACTGGCTATATCGGTTGGGGTTGCTTGGGGAGCAAAAATAGCAGCTACTGGGCTTATGGTTGCAGGAGGTAGTGTTATTGCTATTTCTTTTGGTATATTTATATTGGGATTAGGTATCAGTTTTGCGTTACTTTGGTTGGATAACGAATATAAAATAAGTGAGACGATAATAAAAAATTTAAAATCACATAAAAACAATATACCCCATACCATCCCGATCAATTCTTTCATGCTTGGGGGAGGTACAGCCGTGGTTAAGGTAAACAGGCCATTAGTTGGCGCTTTTGCAGTTTTTCTTTTTTGTATTTCATGTTTTATTAGCTGGATTTCCTTCAATGGATATTTGAGTTTTTTACAAAAAAGTGATGTGATCATTTTTTCATGGAAACTTGGTTTAATGGTGTTTGGATCACCTTTGTTGTTTTATTTTTCATATTTGGCATTTTATTCAGCTATAAAAAATGAAGTACCTAAAATGAATAATAAACTAGCTAACTCATTAGCTATTGTGACTATATTTGGTGCGGTTGTTAGTTTTTTTTCATCAATTTATATATCATATAATCTTAATGATCAAGATTATAAAATCTGTCCTAATAACTCATGGATATCTCCCAGTAAGTATGTGAAAGATATTTCTCTTTGTGATGAATGGTAAACAATTACCTGATGATTTTTTATTTTTTAAGCTTAGGGTGGATATATTCTTGGTCAAGATAAATAGGCCATTAGTTGGCGCTTTTGCAGTTTTTATTTTTCTATTGACATGCTTTACTGGTTGGTTTTCTTTTAATTCATATTTGGATGTTTTACAGTTAAACGATGTGATCGTGTTTTCATGGAAGGTTGGGTTAATGGTATTTGGTTCTCCTTTGCTATTCTATTTCTCGTATTTAGGGTTTTATATGGCAATAAAAAACAAACCTATAGGAATGCATGGAATATTTGCAAATGTGTGCGGTTATTTGTTTTTTATTGGTGTTGTTATTAGTTTTGTTGCATCTATGTACATATCTTTTAACTTTAGAAGTTATGGTTATGAAATATGTCCGAAAATATCATGAATGGATCCCAATAAGTATGTAAAAAATATCGCTCTTTGTAATGAATAACAAGCACACCTGATAAGATGCGCTTGTTATCAAAGGTCATAAATCTTAGAGACTCATTTCCTCCCAAATGCTGTAACCCGAGGTTCCTGCGATTTTGTGGTTCCATGCGATGGTTTTATATTTTAGCTGGACTTTTTCATACGGCATGATGTCGTTGTTATCGATGACGTGTGGATAGACACAGGTGACGTCGACAATACTTGCATCGGTTAAGGTGACTTCATAATAAAGCTCTAGCTGCCCAGCGGAATTGACGCGGTAAAAATAAAATGTCACATCGACATATAAATCAGCGAGATCGTGATTTATGCCCGCAGACCGAAGGTTTCGTGCGCGTTGACGAATGCGATTATTTGCAACGTGAGTCGCATGCGCCCGACACGGGGTGTTCAATCGCCATCACCCCGTGGCCCCTGGCTTCTCGCGGGAAATACCGCCTCTTCGCGGTGCCTTCGGCGATCGACTCCGCAGTCGGGCCGCCAGCGACGCGTTCCCGACGCGGCGCTGACTTTCGCGGCGTCCTGCCGCTCACCCGGCGGTTTCGTTCACCTCAGCGTTATTTTTACGCGATATGAAATAATAAAAATCAACGTATTAAAATAAAATCACATTTACTCTGTTTTTCTGACTAACCCGCTTTCCCTTTTGCAGGGAACGTAGATCCTAACCCGCACTTATTTCTCGCCAGTTGAGCCAGAGTCGCATATCAAATTCCAGCTGGTGATAATCAGAATCCATGTGGCAACAAAGTTGGTAGAAAGCCTTGTTGTGGTCTTTTTCTTTGAGGTGGGCGAGTTCGTGTATCACGATCATCCGCAGGAAATCTTCCGGCCCATCACGAAATAGCGTCGCTATTCGGATTTCGTTATTGGATTTTAATTTTCCGCCCTGTACGCGTGCTACAAAGGTATTAGTTCCCAGCGTTCCTTTTATCGGATTCTGTTTGTTGTCGTAGAGCACCTTTGATATTGCGGGGGCGTTTTTCAGATAGCGTTGTTTCAGCTCGGCGACAAACTGATAGAGCGATTTGTCACTCTGGATCGGATGGCGGTCAGGGTATTTTTTTTCCAGCCAGGGGCCAAGTTTGCCTTGATCGAGGAGCGTTTGAACTTGGGCAACAATCGCCGGAGGGTAACCGTTCAGGTAGCGTAGTTGGGTCATGAAATTTTTATCACACAAGCCACTGAGTTAAGCGAGTTCACAACGGTGAGTCGGTTAACCCCGTGGCGTTGTCATTTTACGATTTACTGAATCGCGGCGAAGGCCGCAGCGACGCGTTGGACGTTGCTGTGGTTCAGCCCCGCCATACACATACGACCACTGGCGATCAGGTAGACGCCGAATTCTTCACGCAGACGATCCACCTGTTCTGGGCTGAATCCGGTGTAGCTGAACATGCCGCGCTGAGTGAGCAGGTAGTCGAAGTTGCGGTTAGGCAGCGCGTTTTTCAGTGCCGACACCAGCTCCTGACGCATGCTCAGAATGCGGGTGCGCATCTCTTCGACTTCCGCTTTCCAGTCAGCGTTCAACTGTGCGTCGTTCAGGACTTTAGAAACCACCTGTGCGCCGAAATTCGGCGGGGAAGAGTAGTTGCGGCGGACGGTCGCTTTTAACTGACCCAGCACGCGCTGTGCGCTGTCGGCATCGTCACACACCACGGAAAGGCCGCCGACGCGCTCGCTATACAGTGAGAAAATTTTGGAGAACGAGTTGGCGATGAGTGCCGGAACGCCCGCGCTGGCAACGGCGCGAATCGCATAGGCATCCTGTTCGATTCCGAGGCCAAAGCCTTGATAGGCGATGTCCATAAACGGAATCAGCTCACGCTGGATGATGACCTCAATGACGCGATCCCACTGCTCGGTGGTGAGGTCTGACCCTGTTGGGTTGTGGCAGCACGGGTGCAGCAGCACGATGCTGCGCGCTGGCAGCGTTTGCAGCGTGGCAAGCATGGCGTCAAATTTCACGCCCAGGCTTTCGCCATCGAAATACGGGTAGGTGTGAACGTTAAAGCCCGCGCCCTCAAAAATCGCAATATGGTTTTCCCATGTTGGATCGCTGACCCATACTTCTGAATCCGGGAAGTAACGTTTCAGGAAATCCGCACCCACTTTCAGCGCACCGGAACCGCCCAACGTTTGGATGGTGGCGATGCGACCCGCTTCCAGCGCCGCGTGGTTTTCACCAAATAACAGGTGTTGGATCGCAGTACGGTAAGGCTGTAACCCTTCCATCGGCAGATAAGAGCTTGCGCTCTGCGCTGGCTGTTTCAGGCTACTTTCTGCCGCGCTGACGGAGCGCAGCTGCGGGATAATATTCTGCTCGTTGTAGTAGAGCCCGATACTTAAATTGATCTTATCTGCTCTTGGATCCTGTTTGAATTTTTCCATCAGAGACAGGATAGGATCTCCGGCATAGGTATCAACGTTTTGAAACACAGTATAGCTCTCCTGAGTGTGTCATTTTTATGGGTACCGCAACCCCGACGACGGTGGGGGACAATCAGGCCGCGTAACGGCCGGGGCGATGATTCATCGCGATAATCAGGTTCAGAATGGTTGCCCCCAGAATCGAAGCAATCAACATCGGTATGCTTACCACGAACAGGGAAGTCAGCACAATCACAACGTCAACGCCCATCTGGAGTTTTCCTGCCCGTAGGCCGTATTTGTCCTGAAGATAGAGCGCCAGAATATTCACACCGCCGAGGCTGGCCTTATGACGAAACAGCACCACGAAGCCGATACCGGTGATGATATTGCCGAACAGCGTGGCGTAGAACGGGTTGAGCTGATCGAAATGAACGAACATCGGGTGCAGGTCGGAAAACAGAGAAACCAGCCCGACGGCGCAGAAGGTTTTCACCGTGAATGCCCAGCCCATGCGGCGTAAAGCCAGATAATAAAAAGGCAGGTTCAGCAGGAAAAAGGCGACGCCAAAGGAGACGTTGGTCAGATAGTGGATAAGGAAAGCCATGCCTGCGGTGCCGCCAGTGAGTGCACCTGCCTGACGTAGCAGAATGACGCCAAATGACACCATCAGCGTGCCGATCAGTATCGCCAGAATATCTTCCAGCAGCGTGTGTGAGAGTTTTTGTGTGGGAATAACGTTATCCATGGTGAGCACTCAATAGACTGTCGTAAAAACATGTGCTTACCAAAGCAAGAATCGCACCAGATAGTGAAAATTAGCGGTGGGTCTGTATGTAATATCGTCACTGATAAGAGCAACGTATTGAATTATATGAATGAAAATAATGCGTGATTCATGCGATTTTATTCTTTATTTGGGTGATTCATGCATTTAATTTGATTTTTTTGCGTGAATCATTCCTTTTTTGCACCAAATAGAGGCGATTGCCCTCATTCAGGGCAACGCAGGCAGTTCCGGCATCATTAAACCGTTTTCTTTGAGGCGGTTTAATACCACAGAGGTTTTCAGGTGCGCGACGCTCTTGTTCTGCGACAGAATCTGGCTAATCAGCGTGCTGAGCCCAGGCAGATCCGCCACGGCGACTTTTAACAGATAATCGGCATCGCCCGTAGTTTTATACGCGTCGATAATGGCGTCCACCTCTCCCAGCATTTGGTGAAAGCGCTCAACGTATTCGCTGGTGTGGTTGATCAACCGCACTTCAATTAATCCCAGACACTCCAGTCCGACCGCGTTCGGCGACAGGCGGGCATGATAGCCGAGAATCAACTGCGCCTGTTCCAGCGCGATGCGGCGGCGGGAGCATTGTGAGGCGGAGAGCCCGACCAGCTCGCTGAGTTCCTGATTGGTCAGGCGGCCGTTAGTTTGTAGCAGCGTCAGAATTTTCAGATCGAAATCATCAATGGTGTACATCGCGTTCCCTAAACAGTGTCAGGCAGTGAGCCAAACAGACTACCAGTTTTTTAGGGCGCGTTGCCTATGAGTTTTTTATCGTAGCAAGGCACCTTTTCATCCGTGTGCACCATGATAGGTCATGTTCATGCATCGAAGAGGGATGAATGATTGAATTTCGTGCACGAGTGTCTTTCATACGCACTAAATGTGGGTGTTTTTTGGATTAAATGCGTGATGTGTGAAAATGCTGTCATAAATAAATTATGAAAATTTTCATTGTGTTACTAGCAATAGTGAGTCTGTCTACAGGCTAAGGACGGTTATCTGGCCTGATAGTTGCTAAACCCTCTCGGTTCAAATTTTATTGCTGACGGGGAAAATCATGGATACAGAACATGCAGAAAGACAGTTGAAAAGAGGTCTGAAGAATCGTCATATTCAACTGATAGCACTGGGGGGCGCAGTCGGAACCGGATTATTTTTAGGGATCGCGCAGCCGATCAAAATGGCTGGGCCATCGGTGTTACTGGGTTATGCCATTGCTGGGATCATCGCGTTTTTTATTATGCGTCAACTGGGTGAAATGGTGGTTGAAGAACCTGTTGCAGGCTCATTTAGTCACTTTGCCTATAAGTATTGGAGTAATTTTGCTGGCTTCATGTCCGGCTGGAACTACTGGGTGCTGTATGTTCTGGTGAGTATGGCCGAGTTAACGGCGGTTGGAATTTATATCCAATATTGGTGGCCGGATGTACCAACCTGGGTCTCTGCTGGGATCTTCTTCTTGCTGATCAATGCGATCAACCTGACCAGCGTTAAGGTATATGGTGAAATGGAATTCTGGTTCTCGATCATAAAGGTGGCGGCGATTATGGGGATGATCGCTTTTGGAGGCTATTTGCTGTTCAGCGGTGCAGGTGGCCCAGACGCTAGCGTCGCGAATCTGTGGCAACACGGCGGCTTTTTCCCGAACGGTGTGAGTGGCATGGTGATGGCGATGGCGGTGATCATGTTCTCTTTCGGCGGGCTGGAACTGGTGGGGATCACCGCGGCTGAGGCGGACGATCCGCAAAACAGCATTCCGCGCGCGACGAATCAGGTTATTTACCGCATTCTTCTGTTTTATGTTGGCGCGCTGGCGGTGCTGTTATCACTGTACCCGTGGGGGAAAGTGGTTGAAGGCGGTAGCCCATTCGTCATGATTTTTCATGCTTTGGATAGCGACGTTGTCGCGACCGTGCTGAACCTGGTGGTGCTGTCTGCTGCGTTATCGGTTTATAACAGCTGTGTGTACTGCAATAGTCGCATGTTGTTTGGGTTGGCTAAGCAAGGGAACGCTCCGCGTGCGCTGTTGAAGGTCAATCAGCGCGGTATCCCGCTGGCGGCACTTGGCGTCTCTGCTTTAGCGACGGCAGGATGTGTGCTCATCAACTACCTGATGCCGGGTAAAGCCTTTGAGCTGCTGATGGCGTTGGTGGTATCTGCTCTGGTTATCAACTGGGCGATGATTTGCATTACTCACCTGAAGTTCCGCGCCGCGAAAAAGCAATCACGGCAGGAAACGCGCTTTAAAAGTCTGGGTTACCCCGTGACGAACGTCATTTGCCTGCTGTTTCTGGCGGGGATTCTGGTCATTATGGCGATGACGCCGGGTATTCAGATTTCGGTGCTGCTGATCCCTTTTTGGCTATTGGCGTTAGGCGTGAGCTACGTTGTGAAAAAGAAGAAGAGTAATTCGGCAACATTGACTGCTAATGTGAATTAATCGTGCATGGTGCCCAATATTAACCGGCGTGACGGCCAGTATTGGGCATAACTTATTTTACAATGATCCGTTCATCCTCTTCTCCCAGACAGGCGGTGAGTTGCTGCCCGTCAGGGCTAAAGGCGCAGTAGGGAAGGGGTTCACGTAGGTAGAGATGCAGCGGGATCGCGAGATAAAGCGCGATCAGTAGCAATGCAGCGACCGCTTTCGCATAGGTTGGATGCGTGGCAACCGAGTTGCGCCGCGCGTGTCGATATTTCACGATGCCGATAGCGGCCATGCCTGCGCCCACCAGCATGGAAACATACAGTTCGCCGGGCGTGGGTGAAAGTATCAGATTGTCGTTTTCATACTCCTGCCAATATTGAACCCGCCACAGGGCGCTGATGCCGATTTGCACCAGTCCTGCAAGCACCCAGGCAACACGCCATCCCGAGAGCCGAAAGAGCGCCAGAAAGCAGAATCCCGATGCCGCGCAAGACCAGTAAATCAGATCGAACATCGCGCTAAACATGCCGCCAAACAGCGTGCCACCGACATCCGTCGGTTTCAGGGTTGAGAAATTAATGAAGGCAAACAGCGCCAGAATCGCGGATACGGCAAGCCAGCTTGCCGCATAGTAGATAACCTCTCTGAAAGCCGGCAGGCTGTGAGCCTGCCGATAAAAATCAGTCAGTCCGTTTTTACTCACCGTCGACGTATTCCAATACGGTGCGCTGTGTTAAGCGCGTGATCAGTTCGTAGGCGCTGGCACCGGTATGCGCGGCAATGCGTTCAACCGGTAGCGTCGGCCCCCAAAGGATGACCTCATCGCCGACCTTATCCTGCGCATCGGGCCCTAAATCCACCGTGATCATATCCATCGACACGCGACCGGAAAGCGGCACTTCACGGCCGTTGATGAGTACGGGCGTGCCGGCTGGCGCACAGCGCGGGTAGCCATCGCCGTAGCCGACGGCGACCACACCCAGGCGGGTATTGCGTGGGCTGGTCCAGGTGCCGCCGTAACCGACCGCTTCACCCGCGTGGTGTTCACGCACGGCGATCAGGTGAGAGGTAAAGGTCATCGCAGGCTGGAAGCCGAAATGCGCGGCGTCTTCGTTATCCAGTGGCGACACGCCATAGAGAATAATGCCGGGGCGGACGCGATCGCGATGCGACTGCGGCCACAGCAGAATGCCGCCGGAAGCCGCGATGGACTGCGCGCCGGGCTTATCCTGTGTAAAGGCATCGAAGCACGCTAACTGGCGTTCGGTGGTGCTGGCTTCGGGCTCATCGGCGCGGGAAAAGTGGCTCATGATATTGACCGGCTGAACCACATTGCGACATGCGGTCAGGCGCTGCCAAAACGCGTCGGCGTGTTCCGGCAGAACGCCAAGCCGGTGCATGCCGGTATCGAGCTTCATCCACACGCGTAGCGGTTGCGACAGCGTGGCCTGTTCTAGTGCGACGAGCTGTTCAGGGCTGTGAACGGCGGTTTCTAGCTGGTGCTCTACCAGCAGCGGGAGATCGTCGGCGGAGAAAAAACCTTCCAGCAGGACGATGGGCTTGGTGATGCCCGCGGCGCGTAGCGTCAGCGCTTCGGAGAGCCGTGCGACGCCGTAACAGTCCGCGTCACAAAAGGTATGGGCCGCTTCGATCATACCGTGGCCGTAAGCGTTGGCTTTCACGATAGCAACGACCTGGCTGCCAGGCGCGAGCTGGCGGATACGTTGCAGGTTGTGGCGCAGAGCACGCCGGTTAATGACGGCTGTTGCCGTTTTCATTCTTGTTCCTTAGTGCAGTGTTGTCATTGCTGAGCGCTGCGTTATTCATCGTCATATTGTGGGCCGGCATAGTTATCAAAGCGCGACCACTGCCCGTTAAAGGTCAAACGCACGGAACCAATTGGACCGTTACGCTGTTTCCCCAAAATGATTTCAGCGATGCCTTTCAGATCGCTGTTTTCGTGATAAACCTCATCACGATAGATAAACATAATCAGGTCGGCATCCTGCTCAATAGAGCCAGACTCACGCAGATCCGAGTTAACTGGGCGCTTATCGGCGCGCTGTTCCAGACTACGGTTAAGCTGCGACAAGGCGACAACCGGAACCTGCAATTCTTTTGCCAGCGCTTTGAGCGAGCGGGAGATTTCCGCAATTTCCAGCGTACGGTTGTCGGACAGCGACGGCACGCGCATCAATTGCAGGTAGTCGATCATGATCAGGCTCAGGCCGTCATGTTCGCGGAATACGCGGCGGGCGCGGGAACGCACTTCGGTTGGCGTCAGGCCGGAGGAATCATCGATGTACATGTTGCGTTTTTCCAGCAGGATCCCCATGGTGCTGGAAATACGCGCCCAGTCTTCATCGTCCAACTGGCCGGTACGAATGCGGGTCTGATCCACGCGGGACAAGGAAGCCAACATACGCATCATGATCTGCTCGCCGGGCATCTCCAGACTGAAGATCAGCACGGGTTTGTCCTGCATCATCGCCGCGTTTTCACACAGGTTCATTGCGAAGGTGGTTTTCCCCATCGAGGGACGCGCCGCGACGATGATCAGGTCAGATTTTTGCAAGCCTGCGGTCTTTTTATCCAGATCCTGATAGCCGGTAGAGACGCCGGTTACGCCGTCGTGCGGGCGCTGATACAACTGCTCGATACGGGAAACGGTATCTTCCAGAATACGGTCAATACTTTTCGGGCCTTCATCTTTGCTGGCGCGGTTTTCGGCGATCTGGAAGACGCGGGATTCCGCCAGATCGAGCAGATCCTCACTGCTGCGGCCCTGCGGATCGTAGCCCGCATCGGCGATCTCATTGGCGACGGAGATCATTTCACGCACCACGGCGCGCTCGCGCACGATGTCGGCATAAGCCCCGATGTTCGCGGCGCTAGGGGTGTTTTTTGCCAATTCGGCCAGATAGGCAAAGCCACCGGCGGATTCCAGCGAACCTTGCAGCTCAAGCGATTCGGACAGCGTAATCAGGTCGATCGGTTTGCTCATTTCGAGCAGGCGCTGCATCTCGGTGAAGATCAGGCGGTGGGCGCGGTTATAGAAGTCGTTCGCGACAACACGCTCGGCGACATTATCCCAGCGCTCATTGTCGAGCATCAGGCCACCCAATACCGATTGCTCCGCTTCCAGCGAATGTGGCGGAAGTTTCAGACCTTCCATCTGGCGGTCACGGGGTTCATTCGATTTATTGGTGGGTCTTTTCTCTGCCATGAAACGAGTTCTTTACCGGTTGATTTGCCATTGGATTAGGGGGCATTGTATATGCCACACGTCCGAAATAACACAATCGGATACCTATAATGGTGAAACGATGAACCAGTCACGATTAAGGAGATAACATGGCAAAACGCGTTCAGTTCCGGGCTTATGGTGGCCCGGAGGTTCTGCAATATGTGGATTTCACGCTTGCCGAACCCGCAGCGGGAGAGGTTCAGGTGGAGAACCGCGCCATCGGTATTAATTTTATCGATACCTATATTCGCAGCGGTTTGTATCCGGTGCCGGATTTACCGTCTGGGCTGGGAACCGAAGCGGCGGGCGTCGTGACGAAAGTCGGGGCAGGGGTGAACGTGCTGAAAGTCGGCGATCGCGTCGTGTATGCGCAGTCCGGGCTGGGGGCGTATAGCGAGGTACATAACGTGGTGGCGGAGAAGGTTGCGCTGCTGCCGGACGCTATCAGCTTTGAGCAGGCGGCGGCCTCTTTCCTGAAAGGGCTGACGGTTTACTACCTGCTGCGTCAGACGTATGAGATCAAATCGAATGAAGTCTTCCTGTTCCATGCGGCGGCGGGCGGCGTTGGGCTGATCGCCTGCCAGTGGGCGAAAGCGCTGGGGGCGAAGTTGATTGGAACAGTGGGCTCCGATGAGAAAGCGGAGCGGGCAAAGCAGGCGGGTGCTTGGGCGACCATCAATTACCGTACCGAGAATATTGCGCAGCGTGTTGCGGAGTTGACCGATGGGCAGAAGGTCAACGTCGTGTATGACTCGGTCGGGAAAGATACCTGGGAAGCCTCGCTCGATAGCCTGCGTCGCCGTGGATTGATGGTCAGCTTCGGCAATGCATCTGGGCCGGTTACTGGCGTCAATCTGGGGATTCTGAACCAGAAAGGCTCGCTGTACGTCACGCGTCCGTCGCTGTTTGGTTACGTCACCAACCGTGCCGAACTGGAACAGGCCAGCAATGAACTCTTTTCACTGATCGCCAGCGGAGCGATTACGGTGGAGGTGCCACAGAGCCAGAAATTTGTACTGTCGGAGGCGCAAGCGGCGCATCGGGCGCTGGAAAGTCGTGGCACACAAGGGTCATGCCTGCTGATTCCCTAATGTCCGCTTCTGAAAAGCAGAAGGCCTCCCATCGGGAGGCCTGTGCCATTACGCTAATTTCATCAAACTGTATGTAGGGTACAGCGTAGTGATCGTCACGAAGGTGCCGCTGTGCGGCTATTATTTCCCTGACGACGATGAAATCGTGTGGCTTTTTGCCACCCTATTTTATTTACCCAGCTTAATTTCACCTTTTAAATGACACTCAGGCGTAAAACTGTGGCGTCATCCTAGCAGCCACATCAGGGAAAAAATATCTGCTGGCGCACACTTTTGTATTAAACAGGCCGTATTAAAACAGACCGTACTAAAATAAGTCGCTGGTAAATACGGCCTTTTCCGTCATTTTTGCGCGTAACTCATTGTCGCGTAACCCAGATTTTCCCTTTCTGGCATTACCACTCATTCCCGTTGCGTTGGCGATAAGTGTATTTTCGATAGGTATAGCGGTGCGAATTGTAGACGGGGCGCCCGCTAAATTTGCGCCACAGCCACACCGCCACAACGGCTAAAATTAACCACGGCAACACCTTTATCGCCACACTAAACAGCCCGCCAATCAGCATAAAAATGGACGCCACAAACAGCGCGGCAATCACGCCCAGCAGTGACACGCCCGTCAACATCAGCATGATAAAAAAGCCAATAACGAAGAAAATTTCCAACATGGTGCGCTCCTGTAGCTGTTAAACCGCATCTGACGCAGGGAAGAGAAAAAGATAGCTCTGCGTGCTACACAAGCAATTACAAGAATTGTGCCAAGATGCGCCGCTGTTAAGTGATTGATTTATCAGCGGCGCTGGGAAGAGAAAAGAAAGAATATTGATGAAAAAGACTAACTATTAGTGTTTTTTAAACCAGATTAACCAGTGCCAGCGCACGTTCTACCACCGCCGCATCGGCACCGGGTTTGTGGGCGTTTTCACTCAGGTAGCGTCGCCACTGGCGCGCGCCGGGGATGCCCTGAAACATGCCGAGCATGTGGCGCGTGATGTGGCCTAATGCTGCGCCGCCGGAGAGTTCGCGTTCGATATAAGGGTACATGGCACGTACCACGCCAGCCAGATCCGGCGTGGCGGCATCAATGCCAAACAGTTCGCGGTCAACCTGCGCCAGAATACCGGGATTCTGGTAGGCCTCACGCCCCATCATCACCCCGTCCAGATGCTGCAAATGCGTTTTGGCTTCTTCCAGTGTTTTGACGCCGCCGTTGATGGCAAGGGTGAGTGCGGGGAAATCGCGCTTGAGCTGATAAACGCGCGGATAATCCAGCGGCGGAATTTCACGATTCTCTTTCGGGCTAAGGCCTGATAACCAGGCTTTGCGTGCGTGGACAATAAAGGTATCGCACTCGCCGCGTTCGGCGACGGTTTGAATAAAGTCGCACAGGAATGCATAGCTGTCTTGATCGTCAATGCCGATGCGGGTTTTCACCGTAATCGGGATCGAGGTACTGTCTTTCATCGCTTTGATGCAGTCTGCCACCAGCGCCGCTTCGCCCATCAGGCAGGCACCGAAACGGCCATTCTGTACGCGATCGGACGGACAGCCGACGTTCAGGTTAACTTCATTATAGCCACGCTGTTCTGCCAGTTTGGCACATTGCGCCAGCGCTTGTGGATCGCTCCCACCGAGTTGTAGTGCCAGCGGATGTTCTTCCTCGCTGTAGGCCAGATAGTCGCCTTTGCCATGCAGAATCGCGCCCGTCGTGACCATTTCGGTATACATCAATGTCTGGCTAGTCAACTGGCGCAGAAAGTAACGACAATGGCGGTCGGTCCAGTCGAGCATCGGCGCGATGGAGAAGCGGTTAAGGCGAGAAGCGCGGGAGTCGGCTGATACCGTATGGTGTGTACCTGATTTTACGTCGGTCATGATTTGTCAGTTATCGTTTCGTGTGTCTGGCGGTGTTGTCTGAGGCTATCTTTGCGGGCGCGACTATAACACAGGGCGCGCATCGCGGTAATCGTTTGCAAGGTTATCTGATGGGATGACTCAACAGTTGCTTACGGGCAGTCACGTGGTTCACCGTACTGCCCAAATACCGTTTACCCGTTATCAAATAACACAAAAGCCATCACGCCCGTTGGCTTTCTGGCGATAAAGGGCCTGGTCTGCCAGCGCGATCAATTCGTTACTGTCCATGTCGGGCTCGGGTATACGAGTGACGAGCCCCATGCTAACGGTGACTATCTGTCCAATCGGGGAGGCTTTATGTTCAAGTGACAGTTCATGTACTGCATTTTTAATACGCTCGGCAATCGCCATCGCGCCGATAGCATCTGTCCAAGGTAGGATACAGGCAAACTCTTCACCACCAATTCGAGCAATAAGATCTTGTGGCCGCTGTAAGGCTCGACGAAACTCGTTGGCCAGTGAACGTAAACAATCATCGCCACTTTGGTGACCATAAGTATCGTTGTAGCGTTTGAAATAATCGACATCCAAGATGATTAACGACATCGGTTTTTTGTCCCTCTGGCATTGGAACCAAAGATGGCCAAGTGTTTCATCAAATTTGCGACGGTTGGCGACCCCTGTCAAACCATCCAACATCGCAATAGAACGTAGCAAATCGCTTTGACGTTTCAGTGCCATATGGGTAGTCACCCTCGCCTTGACGATAACGGGGTTGACAGGTTTGGTGATGAAATCGACAGCACCTATTTCAAAACCGCGCACTTCGTCATATTCACTACGCTGAGCGGTGACAAAGATAACCGGAATCCCTGCTGTCATTGGATCAGATTTAAGACGTCGGCACACTTCATAGCCGTCAATACCTGGCATCACCACATCAAGCAGAATCAAATCTGGCTGATTTGACTTCACTTGATTGATCGCATCTTCCCCATTAGTCGCCATGAAAATGTCATATTGCTGTTGAAATGTCTCATAGATGAGCCAAATGTTAGTGGGTTGGTCGTCCACAACAAGCAATCGACCACGAGGCAGATTATTAGAAATTAACTGAGCAATATATGGCATACGTGTTCCCCATCATGTCATTGGCTAAGTAAGCAACGCGTTGTTGCCAATGCTGATTCAAAGTCTAGCGCATCAATCTGCTGACGAAGAGCATCATATAATGGGCCTTTGGCCTCAGCATGGTCACGGATATTCGATAACATACTCAGCACCTTGAGATTACGTTGCTCAAGCAGTACCGAGATCTCCATCAATAACTCGTGTATTGGTACCGCCATGTCTTGTACTACGTCGTTACCTACATCCCGTGAGTCGCTCCACTCATTCAACGTAGAGGATAACGCATCATATTGGGAATTCAGTAATAACTGGAGTGCATTGAGATGGCTTTCATCAACCAGTGTATGAAGATCGGAAGGATTAACAGGCTTGTCCTTGAACAATGCTTCCAAAGACGCAGCCTGAGCAGCCAGAGCTTCGGCACCAAGGGTTGCGGATAGCCCCTTGAGACTGTGAAGGGCGATATGGCAGCCTGAGACATTGTTGTTATGCAAGCTCTGACGTAAGTGATTCAGCAGTTCTGCTCCCTCTGATTTGAATCGTGCTAGGCTGCGTTTATACAACCCTACCTTACCGCCAAATCTTTTTAATACTAACTCGATGCTTTTACCTGAAATATTCTCGATGCTTGAACTGCTGTCGATACCTAAACTATTGTCAACACCTGAACTGCCATCGTTCGGGAGCCCCTCTCGCTGGTGACAGGTTGTATTAAGTAGTACAGAGATTAATTGTTCGAAGACGAAGGGCTTACCTACGTGGTCGTTCATTCCTGCCTGCTGACATTGCTGGCGATCGCTGGCACTGGCGTTAGCGGTCATGGCTATAATGGGTAAGCTATTAAATCTCCCGTCGGCGCGAATCAACCTAGTGGCCTCTAGGCCATCCATAATCGGCATTTGCATGTCCATGAGTACGGCATCAAAATCTTGACGCGCTGCCCGTATGATATCCACGCCAGCTCGACCATCATGAGCGAGTACCACGGTTGCACCTTCTGCGGTTAAGAGCGCTTCGACGACTTCTCTATTCAACGCATTATCTTCCACAACCAACAAGGTCATGCCTTGCAGTCGCTGCGATAGGGGGACGATAACGGACTGCGGTTTTCGATCATCCTCATTCAGGCTTGCAGAAACCACTGCCGCCAACTGGGCTGGCGTAACCGGTTTAAGCAAGAAAGAATCGAAAGGAGTATGGCCCTTATTTTGCTCATCAAGGAATACCTGATGCCCAAAGGCACTCAGCATGACCACGGTAGGCGCCTTATCAGCATAGCTATTACGGATCTGTCGAGCCACACTGATGCCATCTATGTCAGGCATTTGCCAGTCTAATAACACGACGTTGAAGGCATCTTCAGGTTCCTGCTTGAAAGCTGTAGCGAGCAGAGCCAGTGCATCACTCCCACTGGCCGCTGCCTGCATTCTCCAGCCAAGGTCAGTCCCTAGCGCAACAATAAGCTCGCGCACGAGGGCGCTGTCATCAACGATCATGACTCTTGGGTGGTTTTTATCTGGCCAAATTACGAGCGGTTTTTTGTCTGAGACGGGGAATTGAATGTCAAACCAGAAGCAACTCCCCTGACCAGGCGTGCTATCCATACACAGTTCACTCCCCATAAGAGACAGGAGCCGTTTGCAGATCACTAAGCCGAGGCCTGTGCCACCAAATCTTCGTGTAGTGGAGGCTTCTGCTTGGGTAAAGCTGTCAAAAATGTATGCTTGCTGCTCTTTGCTGATACCGATCCCTGTATCTTCGACACGAAAGCGAATTTTGATGTTATCGCTGTCGCGCATCAGTTCCGCAACCTGGACGAGTACATGCCCCTTCTCAGTAAATTTAATGGCGTTACCTGCCAAGTTGATCAAGACCTGCTGCATCCGCATAGCATCACCGACGATTTCGCTAGGGATACGGGCATCGATGTTATACAGCAACTCTACGGGCTTGCTTCCCACGTTGCCTGACAGCACTACGGCTAAATCACGCATTAAGTCTTCGAGACGGAAAGGATGGGGGTCGAGATTCAGTTTTCCCGCATCAATCTTAGAAAAGTCGAGAATATCGTTCAACACACCCAATAAAGATTTAGCAGCAGAAAACGCTTTCCCTACATAATCACTTTGACGAGGGTTGAGATGCGTCTGCTGGACTAACTGCAACATGCCTAATACCGCATTCATGGGCGTGCGTATTTCATGACTCATATTCGCTAAGAATTGGCCCTTAGCATTTGCCGCTTGCTCGGCAGCATGCTTTGCAGCCATTAAATTACGTTCGAACTCCTTTTGTCTCCCGATGTCTTGAGCCACCATGAGATAGCCTTCTATATGACGGCGTTCATCTCTGATCGACGTCACAACGAGAGACACTTGCACGACGGCACCGTCGCGACGATACCAATTCCAGTCACTACGTTCAGCCGTTTCGATCTTAGAACGGTAAGTTAACGCATCGAATCCCGTGATGCTGGTTTTGTGTAATGTGCTAAGTTTCTCAGCACGTTCGTTAACTTGCTCATGGCTAAAGAGTTTTAGTGGCGATTGTCCTAGCATTTCATCAGCTGGGTAGTGCAAAATTCGCTCTGCCCCCGCGTTAAAAATGGTGATATTGCCCTGTGTATCTGTTGCTATAATGGCGAACTCAGACGCTGCTTTGAGCACATTGCTAAGCAACAAATTAACGCGATGACGTTCTGATTCTGCCGCTTTACGGTCACTGATATCGGTACGCAGTGCAACCAACCGTTCGATATTGCCAATACTGTCATGAAAAGGCGCAATGACGGTATCAAACCAATGTAACCGTTCATCTTTACCACGGTTGCACACTTCACCATGCCAGGCGTTTCCCGCTAAAACTTGCTGCCACATCTGTCGCCAAAAAGCGGGGTCGTGTTCTCCAGAATGAAGCAAGCGATGGTCTTGCCCTATTAGTTCATCACGACGATATCCCGTTTGCTCGCAGAAACGTTCGTTGACATCGATAATGCGGCCATTGATGTCAGTAGCTGAGTAAAGCATTTGGGTGTTAATGGTGCTGAGTAACGCCTCGTTTTCCCGAATTGCATCAGCCAACGCCAGACGGTTTTCCACCAATTCAGTGACATCATGGATGACGGAGTAAAACCCTTTTACTTCCCCTTTCTCCCTATCTGGCAAGTAATAAACCAAGGCATGAATATCACCACTGCCATCAGGCTTGGGCATGATTTGCTCAAGCCTTTGCGGCATACCCGCTAATACGAGTTCAACAGCTTGATGCTCCTGAGCAAATTGCTGAGATCCCAGTAACTCAGGAAGGGTTTTACCTGGCATTTCCCTTGCTTCTAGCCCAAACCAATCGTAGTAAGCCTGGTTTGCCACTTTATTGATCAGGTTCCTATCCCAGTAACCAATCATTAACGGTACCGCATCGAGCACCGTGCGAAGAATATTACGCGCGCTGTCTAGCTCTGACGTTCGCTCAACGACCTGTTGTTCAAGAGAAAGGTTGAATTCCTTTAACTGGCGCTCCGCCGTTTTATGATAACTGATGTCGTGAATGATCTTCGCGACCCCAATGACATGTCCATATTCATTTTTAATGGCATTCGCGGTGACAGAAACCTCGACAGAATCGTTATTTTTCTTGCGGTACGTCGCTTCGTTAATACGAACGGTATTACCCTTCATCACTTCAGGAAATATCAGCCGGTCTCTCTCAAGCATCTCATCTGGAATAATTAAAATGGATAATGGCTGGCCAAGTGCTTCTTTCTCTTCAAAGCCGAACAACTCGAAAGCGGCTTTATTCCAGTGAATCACATTGCCATCAACGCCTTGACCAATGATCGCATCCGACGTGTTATCTACGATGTTTGCCGTACGCGCACGCTCTAGATCAATGGCACGTCTGCCTTGTAAGTTTGCCGCTAGCGTCATGGCAAGCAGTCCCATGACGATGCTGGCTATCACGCCCACACCCAAAATCATTTCGGGTTTTACTTGGTGCAGCCCTGCAACAAATCCAGATGAAGCGGCAACATCAAATTCCCATGTTCGGCCAAAGACGTGTTGCTGGTTTTTTTGCTGATATAGCCATTCACTTTTTTGAGACGATGAAGAGTTATAAAATGACACTGGCTGGGTGGGATCGGTGACATCTTTGATAGCGAGTAATAAACTTTCATCCTTGATTGGCAAGTCAGACAGCACTTCACTCATGAGCAGCGGAGCGTAACTCCAGCCAATGGCTTGTTGGCGTTTCTCTGCTAACGTTTCAGGAATCGTCGCGTGTTGATAGATAGCCAGAAGGATGAGAAACGATTGGGTCGGCGCGCCGGTCGCTTGCACAAGGGTGATGGGCGCAGTCAGTTGCACCTTGCCAGTGTCGATAGCGGCGAGGGCTGCATTGCGTCTATTGGCTTCTGATGCGATATCTAGCCCTATAGCCTGAATATTGCGTTCAACGGGTTCGATATATTGGATAGCAAAGCGTTCGCCATCATGTGGCGCAAATTGCCTTATGGCATAGGCTGGCCAACCATCTTGGCGAGCGCTCGCCACAAAGTCAGCCTCATTAGCCTGCTCAACACGACGAATAAAGCCAAATCCGCGAGCCCCTGGGAACTCAGTATCGATGTCCCGAGTTTCACTGTAGATCTGAAAGGACTTGCGTGTAATGCGATCCGCACCGCTCGTCAGGATGGCCCCTCTGGCTCCCCGTAACCCATATTGATAAAGGGTTATACGTTCGAGCACATCATGCTCTAGGCGTTGGGCATACTCTTTGACGGCATTCTCAGCGCTAGTGTGATTAGCATGGTACTGCCCCCACGCCAGAAGTAGCGTCAATCCGAGGCAAGCAAAAAAGGTGATGACAAACCACTTACCGGATAACCAACTGCGGGCTATCGTATGGTGTTTTTGAGAGATATTTGTCCACAAAGCCAACGCCCTCCAAGCCAACCCTGCACGCAATCAACCTGCTCTACTAGTATATACCAATCCCTTTATAATCTTATTCCTGACTAAAAAAGAGAGAGTGTGCACATTTGTAGTGAGAAACGGTCGTTGAAGACGTTGAACCTTCAGGGAAAATCAATGCAGCTCGACTTCCCAGTCTTCATAAGGCGGCTCGACGGTAAAACTAGAGTCGCAGTATTGCTGTAAATAGTCTGTGGCGCGTTTTTCGGCATATTTGGCGTTCAGTACGTTGCCGTCCTCATCCAGCTCTAGCACATTGGCGTAGATAGCGAAGACCTGTTCAAACGCGCTGGGCTCTTCACCGTACAGTGAAAGGTAATCAATGCCTTCCAGCGTATTTTGGGTGCCGCTAGCCATGAAATAGGCAAACGTTCTTAATGCACGGCTAAAGCTGTGGCTTAATTTCATGGTAAATCGCTCCCGTTATTGACTGCTTTACGCATTTACAGCTCATCAATCGGTGTCAGCCCACCGTACTCATCGGAGTAAACGTATTTTCCGGCAATCACGTCGGAGACATAGCTCTGAAACCAGTGTGCGAATGAGGAAGACAGTTTCTCTCTCTCGTCCATGTCGTGCCACATGGTAATAATCTGGCCATGCTGGCCACCGGGGGCCGGATCGAGATCGAGGCAATAGTGATCGCCGCCGCCGTTGTGGGTGAAGGGAATCCATTTTGTATTCCACCAGTCGGCCTTGATTCCGTCTTCCGGGCTGGACTGGATGCCCTCAAATTGCCCATCGCTAAGCAGCGACTGCCAGATTTCCCATTGTTCACGTACCGCGTGCGTGGATAAGAATTCTGCGTTCTCGAAAAGGCCGCCGGAATAGGTATCTTGCCCGTTATGAATACGCAGACAGGCTTTATAGTCCTCAGGCAGAGAGATGCCAAGCGCGTGTTCAAGCGCGCCGATCTCTTGTTCCGTGGCGGGGGGATTAAGCCCGTTGCGCCCTTCAGGCCAGTGTGCTTCCAGCCATGTTTCAAAAACAGTCCAGTGTTCGTACATGTTGCTTCCTTCTCAACGGGATTGATGAATAAACGCGGTAGCGCGTTTATTTGTCACGAAGGATCTACTTTAGCGGTTTAAAGGGATGAGATACAGACGGCATCGGGAATGAAAAAAAGGGAGCAGGCCGTGGCTTGCTCCCTTAGGAAGGTTGGTGAGAACGCTTATGCGGTCGCGTAATTGACCATCTGTGTCAGCACCTTGCGCCATGCATCGACCTGACCGAGGTAGTTTGCTGCGGGAATTTGCTGGAAATTCCCGTTAGCATCTTCTAGTGCAAATGTGGGGAAGCCTTGCCCGCGTACTTTCGCCAGTAATTCTCGGCTGGCGCTGATGTGTTTTGACAGCGCTTCTGCCTGAATAAAGGCGAACTCGGTGCAGAAAGCGTCGCCATCCAGGCCGATTTCTTCTGCACATTGACGCAGCACGGCAGCATCGGCGATCTTGAGCCCGGAAACGTAGTGCGCCTGCTCAATCTGGTACAACATCTCCATGCCTTTGTCAGCCATCGCTTCCGCAGCAAGTACGGCAGCCGTCGGCGGCGCAGAATCCAGTATGACGCTGGTATCGCGCAGCAGCCCTTCGTAATACGCTTCCCCGAAGGTTTGCCCAGTCATTTGTGCAATGCGGTGATCGTGGGGAATCACGTAATCATGCCACTCCGGGGTGATGGTACGGCTATTGCTGCCCGTCATCATTCCGCCGCCGTGGAGGATCAGATCCAACCCGTCAATCTCCTGTGCTGCCAGCGCGAGTGGGGCGGCACCGTAGCACCAGCCGCACAAGGGATCGTAAATATAATGCAGTCTTACTGTGGCCACTTCATTTCACCTTTCAGGACTTTGGCGCTCAATTCAAGACCCGATTCTTCTTTCAGCGTCGGGTAGTGTTTTTTCATTGCAGCGATGAGTTCGGCAGAATCTTTGCTTTTTGCCAGTGCTTTTTCCACTGTATCCAGATATTGCAGTGTAAACGTCACATTTTTCAAGGTGTAATCGGTTGGCGCGATAAAGTGGCCTGGCACGACGGTGGTTGGCTTCAGCGCTTCAATGGATTTCAGCGTGTCACGCCAGTGAATGCGAGATTCTGGCGTTTGGGTATCGGCAAGCCAGACATGGATGTTGGCAGACACCGGAATACCGCCGACCACGGCTTTCAGAGAAGGGATCCAGACGAACGTGCGATCTGGCGTTGGCCCTTTCAGTCCTTTCACTTCCAGTTTTTTGCCGTCAACGGTAAAGCTATCGCCTTCCAGTGCTTGAGGAACCACGATCTCTTTCGGCGCATTGTCTTTCAGAACGGGGCCCCAATGCGCCACTTTGCCGTCTTTGCTGGCGTTGATCGCGTCGATGGTTGCTTGAGTCGCAATAATTTTCGCATCTGGGAAGGCGGCTTTAATCACGTCCAGACCGAAATAGTAGTCAGGATCGGAATGGCTAATATAAACGGTGGTCAGTTTTTTGCCGGTGGCTTTAATGCGATCAACCAGCGTTTGGGCGTCGTTACGCTGGAACTGCGCATCGATCAGCGCGACTTCTTTATCGCCGCTGATAATTTCAGAAGAAACGGGGAATACACTGGCTTCACCTGGATTAAATACGTCAATTTTTAATTCAGCGGCGTGAGCAGCAGAAGCCAGGCCCAGCGAAGCAGTGAGTAAAGACACGGTAAAAGCGATAGATTTAGACATGGTGATATTCCACAGGTAACAGGTATGACAGAAAGTGGGTTCATGTTATGTTGCATTAATCGTATGAAAAACCGCAAATCAGGCAATTGTTTGTTGCATAAAACGGACTAATTAATGGATCGTATTACGGCAGCCGAAGTGTTCGTGGCTATCATCGATCGCGGCAGCATGATCGCCGCTGCAGAGACGCTGGACATGTCTCGGGCGATGGTGACGCGCTATCTGGCGGAAATGGAAGCATGGGCAGGTGCGCGGCTCTTGCACCGCACCACGCGTAAACTGAGCCTGACGGATGCCGGTGAAAAAACACTGGTGCGCTGTCGGGAGATGCTGGCGCTGACGGCGGATATGCGCGTCGAGACCGAGACCGACGATGCCACGCTAAGCGGTTTGCTGCGCGTCAGTTGTTCGCAGTCGCTGGCGCAGGGGGCGCTCGGCATGGCGATCACGACGTTCCTGCGACGACATCCTCGTGTTGCTATCGATCTGCAAATGAATAACCGAACGGTGAATCTGGTCGAGGAGCGTATCGATCTGGCGTTACGCATTACCAACGAGTTGGATCCCAATCTGATTGCCCGACCGCTTTCACGCTGTGAGTCGGTGCTGTGTGCATCGCCTTCTTATCTGAATGAGCACGGTATTCCGAGACAGTTGACCGATCTCTCGATTCACAACTGCCTGACCTATACCTATTTCGGCAAAAGCCTGTGGCATTTTTCCCGCGGTGATGAAAAATTTACGATTCCCGTTAGTGGTAACCTGAGCGGCAATGAGTCGCTGGTGCTGCTGGCAGGCGCGCTGGAAGGGGCAGGGATTGCGCTGCAACCGCGCTATTCTGTGGCACCTTATCTTGCTAGTGGACAATTAGTGGCGCTGTTGCCGGAATACCGCCCGCAGGCGATGGGGATTTACGGTATTTACACCTCGCGCCGCCAGATGCCTGCCGCGCTGCGCACCCTGCTGGATTTTCTGGTGGACTGGTTTGCGCACGATCCTCGCTGGCGGGCGCAGGCACAGCCATCGGCAATGTGACGGTACTCATCACAAGCGAATCACGTTATTAGCGCTGCAAAACCTGCTCCAGACGTGAAGGCACGTTGGCAGCGTACTGCCTGAGTTGCTCAATGACGGTATCGACCAGCGCCGACGCAGGGCGGTGCAGCGGACGAATCAGGCTAACGGTAAAGGGCACATCGATGCTGAAAGGCCGCACGACCACGCCGGAGGCGGCATAATCCAAGGCGGTGAGCGGATTGACGATAGACAGCCCGATGCCTGCCCGCACCATCGCACACACCGATGCCGCGCTGTGCGTTTCCAGCACCATCCGGCGCGACACGCCCTGTTCCTGAAACAGCTTATCCAGCAACTGGCGATAGCTATCGGCGCTCGACAGGCTGATAAAAGGCTCATCGGCAAAATCCTGCGGTGTGATCACCGTTTTTTGCGCCAGCAGATGCTCGGCAGGCAGCACGCACACTTCATTGAGTAACATCAGCGTTTGCCGCTCTGTCCCTGCGGGCGTGAGGCTGTTTTCCGTTAAGCCTAAATCGTGGCGCTGGGCGGACAACCACTCTTCCAGCAGCGGCGATTCTTGCGGAATGATGTGCAAATTAAGCCGAGGATAGCGTGCCAGCAGCGGCTTACAGACATCCGGCAGCAGTGACTGTGAGAACACGGGTAGACAGGCAACGGAAAGTTGCGCCTGCTGAAAACGGCGAATATCGCTGGCGGCGTTGATAATGCGATCCAGCCCGTAATACGAACGCTGGACTTCTTCAAACAGCTGTAGCCCCTGTGCGGTGGGGTAAAGCCTGCCGCGCAGCCGCTCGAACAGTGTCATCTGAATTAGTTTCTCAAAACGTGCCAGCTCGCGGCTGACGGTCGGCTGCGAGGTGTTCAGCAGCGCTGCCGCTTCTGTCAGATTCCCAGTCGTCATGACCGCATGGAAAATCTCAATGTGTCGTAAGGATATTGCTGCCATATCGCCTCCTTCATTCTTATTACTACCGTTGCGATAAACCATATCAGAAATGAATAGAGTCTGCTTAAAACGATATTTGTTTACCCATTGGAGGATTTTTATAGTGTTTCTCAATCACGTTTAACCCTGTAAATCGGTAACTTTTATGCCTCACGATCTGAATGACATAACCCATTCCCTGAATGCGCAAAGCCTGCGTGAACTGCCTGCCCGCTTTGGTTGCCCAGTCTGGGCCTATGACGCGCAGACCATCGTTAACCGTATCGCCCAACTGCGCCAGTTCGACACGATCCGCTTCGCGCAGAAGGCGTGTTCCAACACGCACATTTTGCGCCTGATGCGTGAGCAGGGTGTGAAAGTGGATTCGGTATCGCTGGGAGAGATTGAGCGTGCGCTGATTGCGGGGTTTGTGCCGGGCACCCAGGCACATGAGATCGTGTTTACTGCCGATCTGCTGGATCGTCCGACGTTACAGCGCGTTTCCGAACTGAATATTCCGGTGAACGCTGGTTCGGTCGACATGCTGGAACAACTGGGTCAGCAGTCGCCGGGGCACCCGGTATGGCTGCGCGTGAATCCGGGCTTTGGTCATGGTCACAGCCAGAAAACCAACACTGGCGGTGAAAACAGCAAGCACGGTATCTGGTACGGTGATTTGCCGCTGGCGCTGGCGCATATTCAGCGCTATCAGCTGAACCTGGTGGGCATCCACATGCATATTGGTTCCGGTGTGGATTATGGCCATCTGGAGCAGGTGTGTGAAGCGATGGTGCGTCAGGTTGTTGAGCTGGGGCAGGATATTGAGGCGATTTCCGCAGGCGGCGGGTTATCCATTCCGTATCGCCACGGCGAAGAAGCGATTGATACCGAGCACTATTACGGACTGTGGAACGCGGCGCGTGAGAAAATTGCCGCGCATCTCGGTCATCCGGTGACGCTGGAAATCGAGCCAGGACGTTTTCTGGTCGCGGAATCTGGCGTGTTGGTAGCGGAAGTGCGGGCGGTCAAATCCATGGGAAGCCGTCACTTTGTGCTGGTTGATGCCGGGTTTAACGACCTGATGCGTCCGGCGATGTACGGCAGCTATCACCATGTTTCTCTGCTGCCGGGTGATGGTCGCGATATCAGCCAGTCCACGCTGCGCGATAGCGTGATTGCCGGGCCGCTGTGTGAATCCGGTGATGTGTTTACCCAGCAGGCGGGTGGCGGTGTGGAGACGTTCCCGCTGCCGGATGCACAGGTGGGCGACTATCTGGTCTTCCACGACACTGGCGCGTATGGCGCATCGATGTCCTCTAACTACAACAGCCGTCCGCTGCTGCCGGAAGTGCTGTTTGAAAATGGCGAACCGCGCCTGATTCGCCGCCGTCAGACGCTAGACGAGCTGCTGGCGCTGGAAGCGCTTTAATAACCCTGATTTGGCCATGTCTGGGGTGAGGTGGTCTGCCTTTCCCCTGAACGCTGAACTAAGCACAGGGGATTGCATCAGCTATTCTGCCGACGTCCCGCATCTGTTTGACGCGCTGGAAGCCCATACGAGTGTGGTGATGTTCATTGAACATAGCTAAAGAGGGGGCCCCGAGCAGGCTGCTTGCTCGGGGAGCGGTTTTACTGTGAGTGTTACGCTGTGTAATACGGCCCTTTCTGTACCGACTCGCGGATTTTTAGCTCTCCGGTGAAGGGCTGTAGTGGTTTGACGTCTTTGCCAGCGATCAGATCCAGCACTTGCGTAATCGCGGTAGCGGCCATCTCTTCAATCGGCATGTAGACGGTGGAGAGTGACGGGTGCAGGTAGGTGGCGCAGGGTTCGTCGTCAAAGCCGAAGACGGAGACATCCTGCGGTAATTTTTTCCCCGCTTCGTACAATGCTTTCATCGCGCCAATGGCCATGTGGTCGTTGCTGGCAAACAGTGCGCTAAAGCTCATGCCGCTGTTCAGCAACTGCCGTGCGGCCTGATAGCCACTGGCCACCATGCTGGTTCCATACGCCACACGCAGTGGTTCAAACACGATCTGGTGAGTGGTTAATGCCTGCTGATAGCCCGCGAGCCGTGCCTGTGCCGTCGGCGTTTGCATCGGTGCGGTGATGCAGGCGATCTCGCGGTGACCCTGTTCGATCAGGTAATTCACCACGTCAAACGCGGCCTGCTGCTGGCGGAAGAAAATGCAGCGCTCCCGCGCCTGAGGCAGATCGCGATTCATCACGATCATCGGAATGGTTAGCGTGTCGAGCAGCGTCATGAGGTCCGATTCGGACATATAACGGGTATAGAGAATTATCGCATCGCACTGCCTGTCTGACAGAAGTTGCACCGCTTGCTGCTCATCCTCCGGCGTATCGTGCCCATCGGTCACAATGAGGTGTTTACCGTGGCTTTCCGCGATATCCGTAGCACGGCGCAGCAGGCGGCCAAAGTAAGGGCCGTCGAAATTAGAGATAACAAGACCGATACTGTTTGACGTACGGCGAGCCAGAGAACGAGCCAGAAAGTTAGGGCGGTAGCCAAGTTCGTCCATTGCCCGAAATACCGCATCGCGTGTTGCCTGCTTGACCTGACCGGTGTCGTTGAGCACGCGGGATACGGTCGCTTTAGACACCCCTGCACGTTTCGCCACTTCCTGCATGGTTTTCATGGCTGCACCTTAATTGAGTATGATGACGGGCTAAGCGCCTGTCCATCCCTGTTACGAACATCATAGGACATGCTACCACAGGCCTATTGTTGGGTTTAACGTCCGGTGCTCGTTTCTCAATCAAATTTTTGTCAGTTTTGTGATGTGGCCATTTCTCGTCGTAATAGGACAATCTCTTCTGCTAAATCCCGGCATAGCATCGCGGTCATCAGATGATCCTGCGCATGCACCATGATCAGATTGACGGGCACTTTGCCTTCCCCTTCGTCCAGACCGATCAGCCGTGTTTGAACACGGTGAGCCTCACGTGCGGCTTCGAGCGACGCGGCGAGCAGGTCGTCAGCCTGTTGCCATTCCCGTTGACGCGCAGCTTGAATCGCCATCATGGCGTTTGAGCGCGCTTCACCCGCATTAATCAGAAGCTCCATCACGGTTTGTTCCATATCGAATGCAGGGAGGTTCTCTGTGTCTTTCATCATCAATTTCCTTCTCGCTGTCAGGGATCGGCTCTACGTCCACTGACCATTTATGGTATGCCAAAAATCACATTTTCATCATATTGGAATTCCAATATTGCCTTGTGAGAATCCTGTCACAGAAAAATAATTCATTATGGTTGATTTTTGGTATGCCAAACGCGAAAGCGCGGTACCTGCATTTACCCTGCGCGTAACGGCCATCCCGCGTGTTACACGCGATATAACAATATGATGATGAAAGAGGTGGTGTTATGTCATTTAAGGACCAACTGATTGATTCATTGGGCTCTTTTGCCAATAAATTTAACAGTCTGCGTTATATTATGGCGATTAAGGCATCCTTTATTACGCTGATGCCCGTCATTATCGTCGGGGCGTTTTCCGTTCTGATTTCCAACATGGTGATGGATCCGAAAAATGGTCTGGCCAGTTTTTCTATGTTTTCTTTTCTGGCTGAACTGAAACCGATTATGAGCGGCATTAACTATGCCACGCTCAGCTTTCTGACTATCGGTGCCGTTTTCCTGATTGGTATCGAACTCGGGAAGATTAACGGTTCACGCGGGCTGTTTCCCGGCTTGCTGGCGGTGATCTGCTTTATTGCCGTGACGCCAACCACGATTGAAATGGCCGTTAACGGGCAGATGATGGTGGTGAAAGACGTGCTGGCGAAACAGTTCTCCGATACGAAGAGCCTGTTTCTGGGGATGTTCATCGCCATCCTGTCTGTCGAGATGTATACCAAGCTGCAAAATGTCGATCGATTGCAGATTAAAATGCCGGACAGCGTACCGCCCAACGTTGCGGCCTCTTTTTCTGCGCTGTTTCCTTCCATCATCACGGTTGTCGCTATCGCCACCTTCGGGTTTGTGTTTCACCGCGTGACGGGCATGTACCTGTATGACGCCGTTTATAAAGTCGTGCAGCAGCCGCTGGAATCGGTGGTGCAAAGCCTACCTGGTTTACTGGTGCTGATGTTTGTCGCACAGTTGTTCTGGGTGATCGGCATCCACGGTAACCAGATGATTAAACCGATTCGTGAGCCGCTACTGCTGGGGGCGATTGCCGTCAACATGACCGCGTTCGAGCAGGGGCATGAGATCCCGAACATTATCACCATGCCATTTTGGGATGTGTACATGAGCATCGGCGGTTCCGGCCTGACCATTGGTCTGCTGCTGGCGGTGATGATTGCATCCAAGCGCAAAGAGATGAAAGAGATCGCCAAAATTTCTTTCGGCCCCAGCGTGTTCAATATTAATGAGCCGGTGATTTTTGGTATGCCGATTATGCTCAACCCGATTTTAGCTATTCCCTTCATTATCACACCGTTAGTGACGGGGACGATCGGCTATTTCGCGACCAGCATGGGGTTTGCGGGTAAAGCGGTGGTGATGGTGCCGTGGACGACACCGCCGATCATTAACGCCTGGCTGTCGACGGCAGGATCGATGGGGGCCGTCGCGACACAGATCGTGTGCATCATCGTTGCGATGTTGATCTATCTGCCGTTTGTCAAAGTGGCGTCCCGTCGTGCCGAGCTGGCGCAGTTGGAAGCAGAAAAACAGGTCGCAGCGGAAAAAGCCTGAAACGGACGAGAAGAGAGGTAATGCATGAGTAAGGTTGCACTGACTATTCCACCTGATTTTATTCTGGGCGCGGCGGCATCGGCATGGCAAACGGAAGGATGGAGCGGCAAGAAAGAAGGGCAGGATTCCTATCTGGATCTCTGGTACAAGCAGGATCGTCAGGTCTGGCACAACGGCTATGGCCCGGCAAAAGCGACGGACTTCTTTAATCGCTATCGGGAAGATGTAGCACTGATGAAACTGGCGGGGCTGACGCACTATCGTACGTCGATCAACTGGTCACGCTTTATGCTGGACTATGAGAAAGGCATCGTCGATGAGGAGTATGCCGCCTATATCGATAACCTGCTGGATGAAATGCACCGGCAGGGGATCGAGCCGATGATCTGTCTCGAACATTACGAGCTGCCCGCCTGCCTGCTGGAGAAGTATCAGGGCTGGTCATCCAAGCAGGTGGTGGAGTGGTTTGTGCTGTACGCCGACGCGGTTTTCGCCCGCTATGCCGGGAAAGTGAAGCGCTGGTTTACCTTCAATGAGCCAATTGTGGTGCAGACGCGCGTTTATCTGGACGCGCTACGCTACCCTTATGAACAGAACACGCACACCTGGATGCAGTGGAATCACCATAAGAATCTGGCGACGGCAAAAGTGGTGCAGCGGTTTCGGCAGCAGGGCTATCACCGTGATGGCGGCTCGATCGGCGTGATCCTCAATCCCGAAGTGACGTATCCACGATCCCGAGCGGAACACGATGTGAAAGCGGCGCACCTTTACGATCTGTTCTATAACCGGGTGTTTCTCGATCCGGCGTTGAAAGGTGAGTATCCGGCAGAGCTGGTGGCGCTGCTGGCACAGCATCAGGTGAAGTGGGATTACACGGAAGACGAGCTGGCGATCATTCGGGATAACACTGTCGATGAGGTAGGGATCAACCTGTATTACCCGCACCGAGTCAAAGCGCCCAGCCGCGAATGGAACAAAGAGACGCCGTTCCATCCGGCCTATTACTACGAGCATTTTGAGCTGCCGGGGCGTCGTATGAACACCTCGCGCGGCTGGGAGATCAATCCCAAGATCATTTACGACATGGCGAAACGCATGGAGCGTGACTACGGCAATGCGCCGTGGTTTGTGGCGGAAAATGGCATCGGTATTGAGAACGAATCGCGCTTTAAAGACGACAAGGGGGTGATTCAGGACGATTACCGCATTGCCTTTATCGCTGAGCACCTGTACTGGACGCTGAAGGCGAAGGAAGAGGGCGCAAACTGCCGCGGCTACATGCTATGGGCGTTTACCGACAACGTCTCGCCGATGAACGCGTTTAAAAATCGCTACGGATTGATCGAAATCGATCTGGAGCAGGATCGGCAACGGCGGCCGAAAAAATCCGCTGCCTGGTTTCGCCAGCTACACGACACGCGTCGGCTTGAATTGACGCTGGATGATGAAGAGAAGTAGGTGCAGATAACCAAAATGAGGAACGGAATATGAAAAGAATCGTACTGGCTTGCTCGGCAGGCATGTCGACCTCACTGGTGGTCACCAAGATGGAGAAAGAAGCGGAAACTCGGGGAATGGAACTGAAAATTTACGCCATCCCGGAACAAAACCTGCGGGATGAATTGCAGGAGTTCAGCAGCGATATTATTGCCGTTTTACTGGGGCCGCAGGTGCGTTTCAAGCTTAACGAAAATAAAAAGCTGACGGATAGCTACCAGATTCCTATCGCGGTGATCGACCCTGTCGCCTACGGCACATTAAATGGCGCAAAAGTGCTGGATCAGGCGCTGAGTTTGGTAGACTAGCGCACCGCCGCGACGTCAGTACGTGGCTGGGTATATTCGGTGCGGGCCTGACGTCCGCACCTAGGGCGACAGTGCATGTAGGGTGAAAGCGTGGCGAAGGATGTGGTTCTGCAAGAGAAGAAGCAATATCAGGAAATCGGCTGTGATTTACGTCAGAAGATTCAGTCAGGGGATTATCCCGTCGGATCGCGCCTTCCTCCTGAACGAAATATTGCGGAAACCTATGGCGTTAGCCGGACGATAGTACGCGAAGCGCTACTGATGCTGGAACTGGAAGGCACGGTCGATATTCGTCAGGGATCGGGGGTTTATGTCCTGCGCATTCCCGATGAAGACGAGGCGGCAGACGGCGCTAAAAGCCATATCGGCGCGTTTGAAATGCTACAGGCTCGCCAACTGCTCGAAAGCAACATCGCTGCGTTTGCAGCTCGTATGGCGACGCGGGCGGATATCGAAAACCTGCGCAAGACGCTGGAGCAAGAGCAAGCGGCGATTGCCGGAAAAGATTACCGCGGCGATTTCGATCGCCTGTTCCACCTGCAAATTGCCGGTGCGACACAAAACCAGATGCTGCTGGAAACGGTCAGCAATATCTGGGCGTGCCGTGACGATAACGCGCTTTGGCAGCAGCTTTATACCCACGTTGGGACACAGGGTTATCGCCTGAAATGGCTGGCGGATCATCAGGCTATTCTGGCGGCGCTGCGGCGTCGTGATGTGTCAGGGTCTTATCAGGCCATGTGGCAGCACCTCGAAAACGTTAAAAATACGTTGATGGAAATCTCTGACGCTGATGCACCGGAGTTTGACGGCTATTTGTTTGAGTCTGTGCCGATCTTCCAGGGGAAACTGGTGTAATCATGACGGACATGTCTAGCGTGAAAATTGTTTATCTGGCGGATCACCCTCAGCATCAAGAGCAGGTGATTGACTGGATTTGGCAGGCGTTCGGCAGCGAGAACAGCCGTGAATTCTTTGCCAGCGTAGTGCGTAATAGCCTGAACCCAGCGGCGCTGCCACTGACGTTTATCGCGCTGGAAGGCGAGCGCTTAGTCGGGACGGTGGGATTATGGCGCTGCGATTTAATCAGCCGACAGGATCTGACGCCCTGGCTGGCATCGCTGTACGTGGAAGAAAGCCAGCGTGACAAAGGGCTGGGTCTGGCGCTGCAACAGCACGTACTGGACTTCTGCCGCCGTCAGGGTTTTGACGATCTCTATCTGTACGCCACCTTTAGCGGCTATTACGAAAAACACGGCTGGCGTTACATCGGCGATGGGGTGGACTACCCAGATAAAACCGTCCGGCTGTATCACCAGTCGCTGTAGGCTGTCCCTTCGTCTTAGTCGTGTTTCTATGCAGGCTAAGAGACAGCAGATGCGGAGAAGTTGCGGACATCAGAACGAGGTCCAGTCACCTTCACCCGCTGTGGTAGCACTTTTACCCGGTGCGGCCAATGCCGGTTGCAGGGCTAACGAAGGCGCTGCCGCTGGCGTACGGGCGACCTGGTGATCGTTACCCAGACGGAACTGGCTGACCGTCTCGGCCAACTGGGCGGCCTGCTGCTGGAGCGATTGCGTGGCGGCTGACGCTTCATTCACCAGCGACGCATTCTGCTGGGTCGTGACTTCCATCTGGTTTACCGCGACGTTCACTTGCTCAATGCCCATCGTCTGCTCATTGCTGGCAGAGCTAATCTCGCCGACCAAATCACTGACCTTGCGCACGCCGTTGACGATATCCTGTATTGACGCGCCCGCTTGCACCACCAGCCGGTTGCCTGCTTCCACGGTTTGAACGGAACGATCGATCAGTTCTTTGATCTCTTTGGCGGCAGAGGCGCTACGCTGCGCCAGACTGCGTACTTCACTGGCGACCACGGCGAAACCACGGCCTTGTTCACCTGCCCGCGCGGCTTCTACGGCGGCATTCAACGCCAGAATGTTGGTTTGGAACGCAATGCTGTCGATCACGCCGATGATATCGACGATCTTCTTCGACGAAGAATCAATCGCGCCCATGGTTTTCACCACTTCTGCGACCAGTTGTCCGCCCGACTGTGCTTGCTGCGTGGTCGACTGCGCCAACTGGTTGGCTTGACGCGCGTTATCGGCATTCTGCCTGACCGTCGAACTCAACTGCTCAATGGATGCGGCGGTTTCCTGTAGCGCACTAGCCTGTTCTTCCGTGCGGCTGGATAGATCGATGTTGCCTGCGGCAAGCTGTGAAGACGCGCCGGCGATAGATTCAGAGCCCTGACGAACTTCACCAACAATAGAACGTAGACGCACTGTCATGTCTTGCAGGGCGTGCAGCAATTGGGCGGCTTCATCGCGTCCTTCCGGCTGCACGTTATGCGTCAGGTCACCCGCTGCGACGGCTTGTGTCGCACGTACTGCCCGCGCCAGCGGCTGCACGATACTGCGTGTGAGCACCCAGGCGATCAGGACGCCGATGATGGCGCTCAGCGCACCGGTCACCGCGAGAATGAGGTCGCCACGGCTGGCGCCAGCGTTAATGTCTTGCCCCATTTGGTCGATGCTGGCGCGCTGATGATCACGCAGCGCTTCCACGCTGGCCAGATAACCGTTGGAAGCCGGAACGAATTCGTTGTCGAAGAGCGTTCTGGCACGATCGAAATTACCTGCACCTTTTTCCGCGATAATTGCATCGCGCTTTTTGATGTAGGACTGACGGTATTCGCCGACTTTGTCGAATAAGGCTTTTTCTTCGGGAGTGGAAATCAGGCTGGCAAATTGCTCCTGCCGTTTACCGCTTTCTTTACTAGCGCGCGTGTTTTCCGCCGCAAACAGCTCAACCAGTGAATCGTCATTGCTGCGGGCAACCGCCATGCTGCGTTGGACGCCAGCGACAAGCGTGGCATGCCAGTCTGATGCCAGCCGCTCCTTACGCAGCGGTTCTTGCATCATCTGTTGCGTACTGTGGGACACCTGGTTGAGTTGATAAATGCCGCTGGTCAGCATGGCCAGAGAAAGGGCAATAAGCAGGCCAAAGCCGCCGGCCAGTCGGGTACCTATTTTGTAGTTCTTCATTATTCGTTACACACACCTGGTTAAGTTCAATGTCTGCCCCATGCAGACTCCGCGATCCTACTCCTCACTTTCTGATTGATTCTGCTGAAAAAGTGGACTAATGCCCCTGTATTTAAAGAGTCATTTACCCATAAAAAGTCAGGAAATGTGATCGGACGGTAAAAGGGCGAAAAACAGACATCCGAGGGAAAAGGAACCTTTCGGGGAAAATAGCGGGATTTATGCGGCGAAAGTCGGGTGAAACGGCGGCTGCCTTACATGATTCGCTAGAATTTTACAGTTGGTTGCACTTATAGGATAACTCTTTCGATTCATCGCTGGTGAAGATAAGTGGCGATCCTTAGAGTAACAAGTCCCAGAGGTATTGATTGGTGATATGTCGATGTGCTCTGTACATTGAAATCATTTGATTACACCAACCTACGCGGATGCGTAGGTTTTTTTTTGCCTGAATTTTCCGTTTTTGTTATCTCCCGCAATTTTCATGCGATGTGAATGCTGTGCCGACGGCAACCTTCACGTTCAGCCGCGTACCCGTCACTTGAAGTATGATAGGTATGTAGTATTTTGACGTATCGCTCGGTGGTTTTGCGCTTCGGCAAGCTGCCCGTTTATCTGTCTATTGGGAGAAGGCATGATTCATACCCTGTTACGTTGGGTGTTCCAGCGTCTGTACCGCATCCGGATCGAGGGCGACAGCAGCCAGTTTCAGCAAGCCAAATTGCTCATCACCCCTAACCACGTCTCTTTCCTTGATGGTGTTTTGCTGGCGTTATTCTTACCGATAAAACCCGTCTTTGCGGTGTACTCTTCCATTTCCGAACGCTGGTTTATGCGCTGGCTGAAGCCGTATATCGATTTCGTGCCGTTAGATCCCACCAAGCCGTTGGCGATAAAAGCGTTGATTAAGGTGATCGATCGTGGTCAGCCTGTCGTGGTTTTTCCCGAAGGGCGAATCAGTGTTACCGGATCGTTGATGAAAATTTACAGCGGCGCGGCGTTTGTCGCGGCGAAATCCGGGGCGACGATTATCCCCGTGCGCATTGATGGCGCCGAGTTCACGCCGTTTGGCCGGTTGGCGGGTGTGTTTAAACGCCGCTGCTTCCCACCAATCACGATCACCTATTTACCACCTACCACATTGCCGATGCCGGAAGCCAGCAGTGCCAGAGAACGCCGTGCGCTGGCTGGTGAACACTTGCACCAGATTATGATGAAGGCGCGAATGGACACGCGTCCACAGCATACGCTGTATCAGGCCTTTCTGGCGGCGAGAACCCGTTACGGACGGCGTTCTGCCAGCATTGCGGATATCTCCTTCAAGGAAGACAGCTATCAGGGCTTATTGAAAAAATCGCTGGGCGTATCGCGCATTTTGCAGCGTTTCACCCGTGCGGATGAACATGTCGGTATGTTGTTGCCCAACGCGACCATCACCGCAGCATCCATTCTGGGTGCCTCGCTGCGTAACCGCGTTCCTGCCATGCTGAACTACACCGCTGGCGCGAAAGGGCTACAAAGCGCGATGAAAGCGGCGGGGATCAAAACGATTGTCACGTCTCGCCAGTTTCTTGAAAAGGGCAAGCTGACGGATTTGCCGAAGCAGGTCAGCGAGGCCAACTGGGTCTATCTGGAAGACTTGAAAGACACCGTGACGCTGGCTGATAAGCTGTGGATCCTGTTTCATCTGCTGTTCCCAGCTCGCGCGATGCTGCCGCAAAAACCCGATGATGCGGCCATCGTGCTGTTTACCTCTGGTTCCGAGGGAAACCCGAAAGGCGTCGTGCATTCTCATGACAGCCTGCTGGCGAATGTTGAGCAGATTCGCACCGTGGCGGACTTCACGCCGCGTGACCGCTTTATGTCTGCGCTGCCGCTGTTCCATGCGTTTGGTCTGACGGTGGGGCTATTAACGCCGCTGATGACGGGCGCTCGCGTGTTCCTTTATCCCAGCCCGCTGCATTATCGCATCGTGCCGGAGCTGGTTTACGACCAGAACTGCACCGTGCTGTTTGGTACGTCTACGTTTTTAGGCAACTATGCGCGCTTTGCCCATCCGTATGATTTTGCTCGCCTGCGCTATGTGGTTGCTGGGGCAGAAAAGCTGTCTGAAACCACGCGTCAGGCCTGGCAGGACAAATTTGGTATCCGCATTCTGGAAGGCTACGGCGTGACCGAGTGCGCGCCGGTGGTGGCGATCAACGTGCCGATGGCGACGAAAATCCATTCCGTCGGCAAGCTGTTGCCGGAAATTGAATCGCGGTTGATCACGGTGCCGGGCATTACGCGCGGTGGCCGCCTGCAACTGCGTGGGCCAAATATCATGAAAGGCTATCTACGGGTGGAAAACCCCGGCGTGCTGGAAACGCCAGCGGCAGAAAATGCGCAGGGAGAGTTGCAGCAGGGCTGGTATGACACCGGTGATATCGTCGAACTGGATGAAAAAGGGTTCTGCACCATTATCGGCCGTGTGAAGCGCTTTGCCAAACTGGCGGGGGAGATGGTCTCGCTCGAAAGCGTAGAACAACTGGCTGCGAAGGTGTCGCCGGAAGCGCAGCATGCCGCCAGTGCGAAAAGTGACAGCAGTAAAGGCGAGGCGCTGGTGCTGTTTACGACGGACAACCAGATCACCCGTGACGCATTGCTTGCACAAGCTCGCAGCAGCGGCGTACCGGAACTGGCGGTGCCGCGTGATATTCGCTATGTGAAAGCCTTACCGCTACTCGGCAGCGGCAAGCCTGACTTTGTCACGCTACGCCACATGGCCGAAGAACCAGCCACTAACGCGTCGGAGCTTAATGCATGAGTCAACAGACTGAACCCGCGACGCCTTTGCTGTCGCGCAGTATGAGCGCGGTGATTATCGCGCAATTCTTCTCCGCGTTTGGCGATAACGCGCTGTTGTTTGCCACGTTAGCGCTGATCAAACAGCTGGTGTATCCCGACTGGAGCCAGCCGTTTTTGCAGATGGGGTTTGTCGCCGCGTACATCATTCTGGCACCGTTTGTCGGGCAAATCGCGGACAGCTTCTCCAAAGGGCAGGTGATGATGTTCGCCAATACCCTGAAGCTGGCGGGTGCGCTGCTGATTTGCGTGGGCGGTAATCCGTTTCTGGGATACACGCTGGTGGGGATTGGTGCCGCCGCGTATTCACCAGCGAAATACGGCATTTTGGGTGAGATCACGCGTGGCGATCAGTTGGTCAAAGCCAATGGGCTGATGGAAGCCTCAACAATTGCGGCGATCCTAACTGGTTCCGTCGCTGGCGGCGTGCTGGCGGACTGGAACATTTACGGGGCGCTGTCGGTTTGTGCGGTGGCTTACGGCATAGCGCTGGGAGCGAACATGCTGATCCCTCGTCTCAACGCGGCGCGGCCAGGACAGCCGTGGCATCCGGTGCAGATGGCGAGCAGCTTCTTTTCTGCCTGTCGGGTGCTGTGGCGCGATGGCGACGCCCGGCTCTCGCTGATCGGCACCAGTATGTTCTGGGGCGCGGGCGTGACGCTGCGCTTTCTGCTGGTGCTGTGGGTGCCGCATGCGCTTGGGATTACCGACAATGCCACGCCAACGCTGCTTAACGCGATGGTCGCCGTGGGCATCGTGGTGGGGGCTGGGGCGGCTGCGAAGCTGGTAACGCTCGATAGCGTGCGGCGCTGCCTGCCCGCGGGGTTCCTAATCGGCGTAGTGGTGGTGATTTTTACGCTCCAGCACAACCTCATGAGCGCCTACTCCCTGCTGATTCTGCTGGGGGCGCTGGGTGGGTTCTTCATTGTCCCGCTGAATGCGTTGTTGCAGGAGCGTGGGAAGGCTAGCGTCGGTGCGGGGAATGCGATCGCCGTGCAGAATTTGGGTGAGAACGGCGCTATGCTGTTAATGTTGGGGCTCTATTCTCTGGTGGTGAAACTCGGCGTGTCGGTTATCACCATCGGGATTGGCTTTGGCGTCTTGTTTGCGCTGGCTATTGCGCTGCTGTGGGCATGGCTGATTCTGGCTAAGCGCCACGATCGTTCCGTCGGCGCAGGTAAAGAATAAACGTATCGTGTAATGAACACATTGTGTAATGGGGAAAGGTATGAGTTTGATATGGCATGACTGGGATGTGGCAGACCTTAACGTGTATTCACTGCATGACATATTGGCGCTGCGCAATCAGGTATTCGTAGTCGAGCAAACCTGTCCCTATTTGGATATTGATGGTCGCGATCTGGTGGACGGCAATCGCCATATTGCGGCGTACCGTGACGGCAAACTGGCTGCGTATGCTCGCTTGCTCGCTCCCCATCCGAATAACGATGTGGTGACGATTGGCCGTGTGATTGTCGCGTCGCATGCTCGAGGGCAACATCTGGGGCATCAACTGATGGAGCACGCGCTGATTGCCTGTGCACGCCACTGGCCGCAAAAGCATCTTTTCCTGTCCGCGCAGGCTCACCTGCAAGCGTTCTACGGTGCGTTCGGCTTTGTGGCGACCGGTGAGGAATATGACGAAGACGGCATTCCGCATATTGATATGCTGTCGGCGTTCTGAAATTAGGGATTCCTAAAAACCTAGATTTAGCATTCTGTCAGTACCCTAAATGTTTCGTGCGCGTTGATTAAGGCTATTTTTGCAACCATTGTCGTATGCGCCCGACACGGTGCAGCTCAATCGCCGCTGCCCCGTGACCCCAGGCTTCTTGCGGGGAATCACGCCGCTTCGCGGTGCCTTCGACGCTCATGCCCGCTGCCGGACCACCAGCGACGCGCTCCCGACGCGGCGCTGGCTTTCACGGCATCCATGCCGTTCATCCGGCGGTCATGTTCGTCTCCGCGTGATTCTTTACGCGTGTAACATCATAAAAATGAAAAGATTAAATCCAGAATGTTGTCGTTTGTTCTGGAAATTCATTCGTTTTAGAGAGGGCATGTAGCGGAAGTTATTGGGATTGTGGCTTAAACAAAAAAACCGGCTAACGTATGGCCGGTTTTTTGCTATCTGAAAGCTGATTAGCTGGCAGCGTGGGAAATGGTGCTACCGAGTTTTTGCACATCCTGGCCAAAGCCGCGCGTGGTGTTACAGCCGCTCAATGTTGCTGTGACCAGCAACGCCACTATGATCGTTGTTATACGTTTCATCATCGTTACCAGCAGGTTGTTGATAAACAGGGTTTGATAGAAAGACCTTGATAGGGTTTTACTGTGTCATAACCGCAGGTAAAAATTCAATCCTCGTTTAGCCTGAACCGGCTGATATTGTTTGAGATTGTGTTGCGGCTTATATGTAGCCGCTCTGGCCTGAGTTGGTACGGTTACTGCACAGAGTTAAACCTAATCTGACGGGCGGTTTTGTGCCAAAAACAGACTTTTCTAACGTCGATGATGTACTAATCAATGGAGAGCCGATCATGAATCCTCACATTAATCCATACTGGAAATACTTTCATCACAGGCTCGATAATGGAAGCGTTTACTATACACTTCATCGAGCCTACGACTTTGGCGAGGCAATTCTTAGCGTTTAAAAGGGCTTTAGGGAAATTTTACTTGGCTAAATAGCCACCATCGATTGGATAAACTCCGCCGGTACAGAACGCGGAATTATCTGACAGCAAAAACAATATGAAGTCTGCTATTTCTCGCATTTTTGCCATTCTTTTCATAGGGTGGCTATTTGCGAAACTACATACGATATTTTCTGGGAACTCACTCATTCGTGGGGTTTGGACATAGCCCGGAGCGACTGCATTGATTCGAATGCCTTGACATGCAAACTCTAGCGCTGCGGTTTGGGTTAAACCGATTATACCATGTTTAGCCACGGTGTAAGGTGCTAATCCAGGAATGCCAACCAAACCATTTACTGCGGATAAATTAACTATAGAGCCACCAAACTTCATCATCTGAGGTATTTCATATTTTAGACAGTAAAAAACGCCGCTCAATGAGGTGGCAATAACCTTATCCCAGTTTTCAATTGTCTGCTCAGTTATATTTTTACCATGTTCACCGGTTAAACCTGCATTATTTACTGCATAATCAAGTCTGCCGAAATGTTTGATAACATCATCTATCATTTGCCGTACTTGTTCGGGCTGTGACACATCACATCCGATCCCTACGGCTTGTTGTCCCTGTGAAGATAATTGTTTCGCTTTTTGTTTAGCCTGTTCTGACGAACGGGATACAATAACGACCTTAGATCCATGTTTGTGTAATTGCTCTGCGACTGCCTCACCTATACCTGCGGTACTTCCTGTTATGACAGCAACTTTATTCTTGAAATGCATGATTTCCCCTATGAAATAGAATTGAGTCTTTCACCTGGGGTAGTATACAAATTAGCTGTGACAGTTTTTGTCAGTATTCTTTCTCCTCACGGATCCCTTCTTTTACTCTCCATTTTTTCAATAAAACTGCCCTTGCTTCACTATATGTGGAATCCAGTTGCACAATGTCTTGAATTTTGTCAGTTCTAAAATGACGAAAATCATTTCTCATCTCACACCATGCAACCAAAAGCCAGCATGACTCCATGTATACCAATCCGATGGGCCATATGACTCGAAAAGAGTAAGAATTCTTCTTGTCACAATACGTGATTTTTATTCTTTTTCGCTTTTTAATAGCATTGCGAATGTCTTCAAAAAAAATCTCATTTTTTTCTGAAGGACCGATCAGATAGGATTGACTCTCAATAAGGTTTTTTAATTCACTGGGAATGACAGAATGTATTTTTGCAAGCGCCTTCTTTGCGGTAATTTTGAAATGATAATCCGTATTATGAGACACCCAATTTAACCCAAGTGTAATGGCATTGATTTCCTCATGGGAAAGGTTTAAGGGCGGCAAATGAAAGTCAGACTTAACGATGTAACCAATTCCAGCACCACCTTCAATGCATACTCCTTGATGCTGTAGCGTTTTTATATCTCTGTAAAGAGAGCGCACACTTATTCCCAATTTTTCTGAGAGTGTGGATGCAGTTATCGGATATCTTTGTGCCCTTAATATCTCTAGTAATTCGAGAAGTCTTTCTGTTCTAGTCATGTTGATAAATCCATCTTGGTCTTGAGACGATTTCTTAAATCATCTATTAGATAAGCATCTTAGTACAAAGCAAGTGTACATGGCTAAGTTGAGCTGCTACCGATGATTACTACAGCGCTATGTTCGTAATGCGTACATAAGCGATGATCATGAGTGTAAACGTCAGCACCTCGTTCATTACAGCCTGTCAGATTTAATCGCGTTCTATTAGCGAAAACCGTCAGTTCACGTCTGAGCTAATGAAACCTATGGTCGCTGAAAAGGGCTCATAGCCACTTAAGATGCCGCACAATGTCCTGCGACTGATGAAGGAGCTGTAAGCGTTGCAAAAGGAGAAAGAGGGTGGGAAGCAATGGGCAGGTTTTCTGTGGTAAACCTGCCCACGGAATGATTACTCTTCTTCCACCAGAAACAGTTCCAGCAGGGAGTTCAGGAACAGTTTGCCGTGTTCGGTGATTTGCCAGTGCGTGGCGGTTTCCGTCAGGTAGCCTTGCGCCAGCGCCTGATCCAACTGCGAGCGGATGCTGTGTTCTTCCAAACCGGTGTACGCTGTGAAATCTGCACGCGGCGCGGCTTCTAGCAGGCGAAAGCGGTTCATGAAAAACTCAAATGGCCGATCGCCATTGGCGACGTCGTGTTGTTTATCCAGATAGGTGCCCTGCATATAGCCACGCGGATGGCGGACTTTGACCGTGCGCAGAATGCGCCCGTCGCTGAAGGTCAGCTTGCCGTGCGCGCCACAGCCAATCCCCAAATAATCACCGAAGCGCCAGTAATTTAGGTTGTGCTGACACTGGTAGCCCGGTTTGGCATAGGCAGAGGTTTCATACTGCTGGTAACCGGCGGCGCTCAGTAACGCGTGACCCTGCTCGTAGATGTCCCACAGCGCGTCATCGTCCGGTAGCGTCGGCGGACGCGAGCTGAACAGCGTATTCGGTTCAATGGTGAGTTGATACCACGATAAATGCGGCGGATTGAGCGCAATGGCCTGACGCAGATCGTCCAGCGCTTCGTCCAACGATTGATCCGGCAAGCCGTGCATCAGGTCCAGATTAAAGCTGCGTAAGCCCAGACCGGTCGCCAGATGCGCGGCACGCTTGGCTTCGCCCGGGCCGTGAATACGCCCTAAGCGCGTCAGCTTTTGCGGATCGAAACTCTGCACGCCAATAGATATTCGGTTTATGCCTGCACGCTGATAGCCACTGAAGCGGTCAGCTTCAACCGTTCCGGGATTGGCTTCCATCGTAATTTCGGCATCCGGCGTTAGCGGAATTCTCGCCCGAACGCCGTCGAGCAATGCCTGCATCGCTTCCGCGCTCAGCAGGCTAGGCGTGCCGCCGCCGATAAAGATCGAGTGCAGTTCACGACCGCTCGCTAACGGCAAATCGGCGTCCAGATCCGCCAGCAGGTGATCGACATATTCCTGATGCGGTACGTCGCCTTTCAGCGCGTGAGAGTTGAAATCGCAGTACGGACATTTCTGTACGCACCACGGAATATGGATGTACAGGCTGAGCGGGGGAAGCTTAAGCATTGCGTAGCGCATCCAGCAGCAGGCGCAGCGCCTGACCGCGGTGAGACTGCGCGTTCTTCTCTTCACGCGTCAGTTCTGCTGCTGTTTTACCCAACTCCGGCACGAAGAAGATCGGGTCATAGCCGAAGCCGCCGCTGCCTGCTGCTTCATGCGTCAGTACACCCTGCCAGCTACCGTGGCAGACAATCGGCGTTGGGTCTTCAGCGTGGCGCAGATAAACCAACACGCAGTGGAAGCTGGCACGACGCTGTTCGTCCGGCACATCTTTTAGTGTCAGCAGTAGCTTATCCAGATTCTGCTGGTCGCTGGCATCCACACCCGCGTAGCGGGCCGAGTAAATGCCAGGCGCGCCGCCCAGCGCATCGACAGCCAGACCAGAATCATCGGCAATCGCCGGTAGCCCTGTGATGTGCGCCGCATGACGTGCTTTCAGGATGGCGTTTTCGATGAAAGTCAGACCGGTTTCTTCGGCGGAATCCACGCCCAGTTCAGTCTGCGCCACAATATCCAGACCGAAATCGGCCAGCAAGCTGGCGAGCTCGCGCACTTTTCCGGGGTTTCCGGTAGCCAAAACCACTTTTTGCATCGTCTTGTCCTGCGTGTTTATTCAATCGTGTTTATTCAATGAAGCCCGCGACGTCAGCCGGGATGTGTTGCGGATGGGTAATTCTAATCTGTTTATGCCGTCCGAGTTCGCCTTTTTCAATCACGACCAGACTCTTGGCGACTCGAAACTGTTTGGCGAGGAATTTGGTCAAATGGGCATTGGCCTGCCCATCCACCGGTGGTGCGGTGATGGCGACTTTCAGTTCGTCGCCATGTAAACCCACGATCTGATCCCGGCTGGCTTTCGGCTGAATATACAGCCGAATCACCAGCGCGTCGCCGTGGCGGGTAATGGCACTCACAGCAGGAACCACAGCCCTGGGAACAGATCCATGCCCAGATAGTTGAGCATATACAGAATCAAAATCACGGCCATCGCAGAGAAATCAATGCCACCCATGACCGGAATAATGCGGCGAAGTGGCGCCATGAGCGGTTCAGTCAACTGATGCAGCAGATACTCAATAGGGCTACGGCCCTGACTGACCCAGCTCATAATGGAACGGATGATGATGACCCAGAAGACCAGATAGCCCGCGGATTTAATCAGCGAAATGAGCCCGACCAGCAGGTTCATGGGGCTGAGGGAAATCGCGCCAACCTGAATCAACAGCAGTAACGGGTATTTGATCGTCGTGAGAATAAAGGCCAGCAGCAGCGAGGCGCTATCAATCGGCCCTAATGACGGCAAAATGCGGCGCAGCGGCCCGACAATCGGCTGGGTGATTTTGACGACAAACTGCGACAACGGGTTATAGAAATCGCTGCGTGACCACTGCATCCAGATGCGCAGCAACAGGACCATTACATAGAGGTCAACCAGCGTTTTGACCAGAAAAGTCAGGGTGAGCATAAGTACGTCTTTTCCTTATAAGATAAAGAATCGGGGAACCCGCTTTGGTTAAAAAAGCGTTTCCATTTCCTGTGCGCGAGCAATTGCCGCCTGCATGGCCTCAGACACGGTTTGCGTCAACTGCTGTTCATTAAATACCCGCAGCGCTTCTGCCGTCGTGCCGCCCTTGGAGGTGACATTTTCCCGCAGCGTTGACAGCGGCGTATCGGGATTGGCTTCAACCAGCGCGGCAGCACCGGAAGCGGCCTGCTGCACCAGCAGGCGAGCGGTTTCCTGGCTGAACCCCTGACGAATAGCCTCCTGCTGCATCGCTTCCATAAACAGGAAGAAATAGGCGGGGGCGCTGCCTGCGGCGGCGATCACGCCGTTAATGCCCGGTTCGCTATCCACCCAGCAAATCTTACCGACACTTTGCATCAGTTGTGCGGTGAAGTCTTTATCCGCCTGACTGACGGACGCGGGAGCATACATTCCGCTCATGCCTTTTCCGACCAGAGATGGCGTATTTGGCATAATTCGTACGATATTCAGCGGTGCTCCCAGCAGCGCCTGGAAACGGGCAATGCTGATGCCTGCCGCAATCGAGAGTACCAATTTACCCGTGAAGTTGACGTGTTCATGCAGCGGTTCGCAAACTGTCGCCATCATTTGCGGTTTGACGGCCAGTACAATAACGTCCGCTTCCTGCGCGCAACAGACATTGTCTGCGCTGCTGATCACGCCGTATTGTGCAGCCAGCGCATCGCGATTCTTACCCGAAGGCGCGCAGACGCTGATGTGTTGAGCGGGGTAACCGCCGTTGACTAACCCGGCGATAATGGCCTGTGCCATGTTTCCGGCACCAATAAACGCTATTTTACGTTGCTGCATCTGCATCCTCGTTGCTCACCTGTTTGTCAAAGATGACGTGCCGTTCAGGGCGTGCCTCTGCGGTTTATACGCTTTTGGCTGATGGTTTGGTTATACGCTTTTTGCTGCATAGTCTTTTGCTGCATAGTCCCGCGCGCCAAAGATTGCCGTGCCAATACGCACCAGCGTGCTGCCAGCGGTAATCGCCGCGCGCATGTCGTCCGTCATCCCCATAGAGAGTGTATCAATATGCGGATAAGTTGCGGACAACGTTTGGAACAGTGCTGCCATTTGTTTGAAAACGACCAACTGCTGTTCATAATCGGTTTCTGGTGCCGGGATCGCCATCAGGCCACGCAGGCGCAGGTTGGGCAGTGCGGCGACGCCAGCGGCGAGTTCTGCGAGTTCATCGACCATAATGCCGGATTTGCTCGGTTCGCCGCTGATATTAATCTGCAACAGAACATTTAACGGTGGCAACGTGGCCGGACGTTGTTCACTCAGACGCTGCGCGATGCGCAGACGATCTACGGTATGAAACCAGTCGAAATTCTCAGCCACCAGTCGACTTTTGTTTGACTGTAACGGACCGATAAAGTGCCATTCCAGCGGCGTAGTCGGGTGGTTTTCCTGGAAATAATGAATTTTCTCCACGCCTTCCTGAACATAGTTCTCGCCAAATGCCTTTTGCCCTGCCGCGATAGCTTCTTCGATCGCGCTCACAGGTTTGGTTTTACTGACTGCAAGTAGCGTAATTTCTTCTGGTGCTCGCGCGCAATGCACAGCGGCGGTGGCGATTTGCTGCCGGATGTCCTGTAGATTCTGCTGGATTGTCGTCATGGTTGTTCAGGAGGTTATCTATGGAATTGGATGAGTGGATGGTGCGTAGTGTAAAACATAATGCCTCGGATCTGCACCTTTGTAGCGGCCACCCGCCAGTGTTACGTGTGGATGGGCGGCTACAGCCTGAAAATACCTTACCACGTTTAACGCCGGAGCAGGTGGCACAATGGTGCGATGCCTGGCTCGAACCGGCGCAGCGAGAGCAACTGCGGCAGTTTGGTCAGGTGGACGGCGCGTTAATGCTGCCCGATGGGCAACGTCTGCGGGTGAATGTGTTTCGCCAGCGGGAAGGGCTGTCTGCGGCACTGCGTATTATCCCGTCCGCTCAGCCGTCATTGGATGGGCTACACGCGCCCCCCGTTCTGTCGATGCTGCTGGAGAAACCGAACGGACTGATCCTGATTACTGGTGCGACGGGGAGCGGCAAATCCACGACGCTGGCGGCCATGCTTGGGGCGTTAAACGACCGCAGCGATCGCCATGTGATTACGCTGGAGGATCCGATCGAGTTTATCCATGTCAGCCGGCGTTGCCTGATTCAACAGCGAGAGATCGGTGCGCACAGCGCGTCTTTTGCGCAGGCGTTACGGGCGGCATTGCGGGAAGATCCCGATGTGATTCTGCTGGGGGAACTTCGTGATACGGAGACGATTCGGCTGGCGCTGACGGCGGCGGAAACCGGCCATCTGGTGCTATCCACGCTGCATACGCGCAGCGCATCGCAGGCGGTCGATCGTCTGATTGACGTCTTTCCCGGTGAAGAAAAAGCCTATGTTCGCAGCCAGCTCGCCACCTGCTTGCAGGCTGTGGTGACGCAAAGGCTGTTGCCCGCAGCGCAAGGCGGTCGCATTGCACTTTATGAAGTGCTAACGGCGACGGCAGCAGTCGGCAACCTGATTCGGGAAGGGAAAACGCATCAGCTTCCTGGCCTGATTCAAACGGGAACGGCGGCGGGAATGCAAACGTTCGAGCAAAGCTACCAGCAGCGCTGTCGGGATGGGCTTATTTCACACAGTTGCGCCCTTGCCGTTTAGCCGCATAGAGGTTTGCATCGGCTAACTGGATCCAGTCCTCAACGGAAGCAAGATCGGAACGGTAAGCGGCAATGCCTGCGCTGATCGTGAAATGCAGAGTCTGGCGATCGTATTCCAACGTATGCTGCTCAATCGCTTTACGAATACGCTCAATGGTTACCACTGCCGTTTGGTAAGAGACATCTTTTAACAGGATGATGAACTCCTCACCGCCGAGGCGTGCGACCAGATCTTCCTGACGCAGAGACATGCGCATGAGCATCGCCAGCTCTTTAAGGACGGCATCGCCAGCCAGATGACCGTATTGATCGTTGATGTTTTTGAATAAATCGATATCAATAATCGCCAGACAGCTTTTGTCCGTCTGCTGGTGTTGCTGCTTGTGCAGAAAAAAGGCGTTGGCTTGTTCGAAGAAACTGCTGCGATTGGGTAGGCCGGTAAGAAAATCATGCCCCGCGTGAAAACGCAGAGAGGCTTCTATCTGTGCCCGTTCATCTTCTCGTGTACGGGCACGAATGATAATGCCGAGCGTTTTCACCAGCGGAGCCAGTAGCTCGATCATCGTTTGATCATAACCTTCCCGACGGTTAGCCAGTGCGATCATTCCGATCGCTTTGCCGTTGTGAGTGATTGGGATCCCCAATAGGGAATAGAGTGCGGGATGGATAGGCGGGAGGTCCCGACCAGCCTTTTGTCTCAGCAGGTTATTGGTACACACCACCGTATTGTGGGTCACCACGTGACCAAACAGATTATCCAGCTTACGGAGCGTCAGGCCGCCGTGGGTTCTGCGCTGGTTTCTGTACCAGGCCAGCGTATCTTTATCCCAGGCAAGATTGGATATGGCGGGAAGGTAGAGCGACTGACCGTCCTCGTCTTCCTGCAACGTGGCAATGAAGCCGAAGGTGCTGTTGGTGACATCAAGCAGCCGTTCAAAGACTTTATCGCAGGCAGAGGGCAGATTATGGTCGAGCAGAAAGCTGTCGTGAACGGAGAGCAGGATATCGAGAATGATGCCTTGCTGGTGGGCTTTTTTTTCGGTTTCGACATTCTGCGTAATGTTGTGAGCGTATTTAATGATTTTCCTCACATTGCCGTCGCTATCCATGACCGGACTGTAGGTCGCCTGTATCCAGAATGAATGGCTGTCCTTGCCCAGTCGATGAAAGCGTCCGCTGATGGGATGACCGCGGTGCAGGGTTTCCCAGAAGGTTTGATAGTCGGGTTGTTCGGTATAAAGAGGATCGCAGAGTGACTTATGGTGCAGGCCGAGAATTTCTTTTTCTTCGTAGCCCGTTAGCATCAGGTAGTGTTTGTTGACGTGGGTGATATAGCCGTCTTGATCAAACTCGATAACGCCTTGCGCGCTCTCAATCGCATCCAGTCGTGCGCGATGTTCTGATACGAGGAGTTTTTCCTGCGTAATATCCGTTGCCAGTTTTATGATGCCAATACGTCGGCCTTTGTTATCGATAATTGGCGTATAAGCAGCATGGAGCCAAATAATTTCTCCTTTTTGCGTTTTTCGCTGGAATTCCCCTGCGTTGATATTTCCTTTCACCACATCGTGCCAGAAATGATCGTGTTTTTGGTGCTGGGCTTCTGGCAGAAAAAATATGTGATTTTTCTGAATAATATCTTCTTTTTTATAGCCCAGCATTTTGCAAAAAAGAGGATTAGCTTCAACCAGTTTTCCTGCCAGATCGAATTCGGCAATGGCATAAATGGAATCAAGCGCATGCAGTTTGGCTTCACTGTCAAACCTGGTAATCAAATCAACTGACTGATTATTCATGTTTATCTCTGCCTATATTCTTTCTGTCTTTATCCTTGATTCGCTGTTGTCAGAGGTGTGATTTTATCGTGATGCCGTCTGTGGTGTTATCGGGCGAACGGCAGTCCCCCTTTTTTTACGCGAAAATCAATGGGACGAATTAATAAAATAGCCTGCTATTAATTTGATTAATGAATATTATATTGGTATGTAATTAATGGTCGGCGCACATGATTACAGTTATCAATAAGATGCTTTTTTCATTGTCTTTTTATTCAATATATTTACGCGACTATTCTTGTCGCTTTTAGGCTGTCACTCTACTTATACGCCTATGTACAAAAACAGAGAATAGCGGTAAAAAAATAATACTCAAATTATCTGAAAGTATACCTATAAAATAAGTGCGTTAAGCGTGAAGAGGGTTCCTGACTTGTTCGATTATTTATTCGTCTTTTAAATAGGATGGCGTAAGTAGTGGATTGACGGAAGGGTGCCTGTGGCCAGCGCGGAGGCCGACCACAGGCGGTGTAATACACCGTAGATTAGGAAAGGCGAGGATCTACCTGAAACAGCGCCATGGAGCGCATGAGCTGCTGAGACTGCTGCTCTAGTGACTGTGTAGTCGCTGATGAGGCTTTGACGAGCTGCGCGTTGTGCTGAGCGACCTTATCGATCTGTGTGAAGGCGACGTTAACCTGCTCAATACCGCGATGCTGTTCTTGCGTGGCGGTGGAAATATCTCGCATCAGTTGCGTAATACGGATGATTTCGTCGGTCACTTCATCCATGGTTTCTCCGGCTTTAGTGGCTAATTCAAGCCCTTCGGACACGCGCGTTTGGGAATCCAAAATCAATGCGCGGATTTCTTTCGCCGCCTGTGCGCTATGCTGCGCCAGATTACGCACTTCTCCGGCGACGACGGCAAAACCTCTGCCTTGTTCGCCTGCGCGAGCGGATTCAACGGAGGCGTTCAGCGCCAGAATGTTGGTCTGGAATGCGATGCCGTCAATGACACTGAGAATGTCATTGATACGCTTGGCGCTGGTGGCGATCTCCTGCATTTTTTCAATGACGTAACAGACGGATTCGTTGCTGCGGCTGCTGGTGTTCGAGACGTTGTTGGCGAGTTGGTGCGCGAGTTCGGCATGGTCGGCATTGAGCTTCACCGTCGCGCTGAGTTGCTCCATGCTTGCTGCTGTCTGTTCCAGTGCAGCAACGGATTCGTCGGTGCGTTGGGCAAGTAGGGTGTTCTCTTCAAAGAGTTCGCGGCTGCCGAGATCGATTTGCGTGCTGGCATCACGCACCTGGCTCACCGATTCCAGTAGCGCACCCTGCATGCGGCCGATGGCATCGTTGAGTCTCCCCAGTTCGTTGTCTCCTCCTTGAATCAGGCGACGGGTCAGGTTACCAGCGGCCACCTGCTCCAGTTGCTCAATGGCATAATCCAACGGTTTGAGCAGCATGTGTCGCAGTGCGACCCAGGCTAATGCCACCAGCGTGATAGACAGCAGGCAGGCGATGGCAATGAGTAATAGCATGATGCGCTCGTTGCTCTCAGACTGTGCCAGCCCCTGCTCGGACAGCTGTTGGGCATACTGACGGAAATTCTGGATTGATAAATCAAAGGCTTCGCTCAGCGGGCCGAGCTGTTTTTCCAGAACGTCATAATATTCGTCGGTATACTGCTTTTGCAGTGCACTTAGCATCGGAGCCATGCCCTGCTGAAAATAGGCCTGATAGGTTTTCAATACGTCCTGCGCCAGCGCCTGCTGTTTGGGATCGGCATTGGCTGATTGGAGTACGCGGTCAATATCTTCCTGCGATTGGCGAAGATGCTTCTCTACGACCCCAGTTTCCTTCGCCCCGTCGTCCAGTAGACCGATTTCGATCTTCCTGACGGCGAGCGTTGCCGAGGCACGTGCGCTGAGCGTTTGGTTATAGCCGCTCATCAGGTTGCCCAGTTCAATGCCCTGAATCTGGTTTTGCGCGGTCAGCGTTTCTCTGTCCTTCTTAATCGCGACAACGCCCATGCTGCTGACGATAAGCAGCAACAGGGTAGTGAGCAGCAATAACGTCAATAAGCCGGTACGAATAGAAATATTTTTCAACCTCATGGTGTCCTTTTCCTTACGCCGCCTTCGTCGGTGATAAACCAGTCATCATTGGGGGTGTGGTGTGTGTAACTAATTTGGTGCGCGTAACTAAAGAGCATACGTTATCTGTGTTGCGGTGAGATAAAATTAAAAAGATATGGCAGACGTGAGGGATATGAGGAAGGGCGTAGCCAGGCGGTTTCTCTCAACGCAGGTTTCTCTTAACACATAAGGGGATAAATAATTAGCCGTAGCGTTTACGCCTGGTTTATTATCTGTTAATAGCGTTGGTTTTTCAGGGGCGTACTTAATACGCCGGTTAATGATACCCAGAGGTATCCGAGGTTTATGTGCAGTTAACAAGTTTTACGGATTATGGTTTGCGGGCGCTGATTTACATGGCATCGCTGCCGAGCGGGAAAATGACCAGCATTTCTGAGGTAACAGAAGTGTATGGTGTGTCTCGTAATCATATGGTCAAAATTATCAATCAACTTAGTCGTGCTGGGTTGGTGATGGCTGTGCGCGGTAAGAATGGTGGCATCCGCCTTGGAAAACCGGCAGACACCATCCGAATTGGTGATGTGGTGCGCGAACTGGAGCCGCTCACATTGGTCAACTGTAGCCATGAGTTTTGCCACATTACGCCAGCCTGCCGCTTGAAGCAGGTGCTTCAACAGGCGGTACAAAATTTCCTGCAAGAGCTGGATCAATACACGCTGGCTGATATGGTCAACGAAAACCCGCCGCTTTATAAATTATTGTTGGTTGAATGAATTTTGTTCAGCCTCCTGCTGATGACAACGGAGGAACCGCAATGTCACAAGATCCATTCCTAGAACGAGAAGCAGAAAAATACGAATCCCCCATTCCTAGTCGTGAATATATTTTGGCGCACATTGCCAAGCGCGATACTCCTATTAGCCGAGAAGAATTAGCCACCGATCTGCAATTAACCGGAGAAGATGCTCTCGAAGCGCTGCGTCGTCGCCTGCGTGCGATGGAGCGTGATGGTCAGTTGATTTTTACCCGCCGTCAGTGCTATGCGTTGCCGGAAAAACTCGATCTGCTGCGTGGTACGGTTATCGGTCACCGTGATGGCTTCGGCTTCCTACGTGTGGAAGGCCGCAAAGACGATCTGTATCTGTCGGCTGAAGAGATGAAACGGGCGATTCACGGCGATGTCGTGCTGGCACAGCCGCTGGGCGCGGATCGTAAAGGACGTCGTGAAGGGCGCATTGTGCGCGTGCTGGAACCGCGTACTGGGCAAATTGTCGGCCGCTATTTTGTCGATGCAGGTGTTGGGTTCGTTGTACCGGATGACAGCCGCCTGAGCTTCGATATTCTGATCCCGAAAGAAGAAATTAACGGCGCTCGTATGGGCTTCGTGGTCGTGGTTGAGCTGACGCAGCGTGCCACGCGCCGCACGAAAGCGGTCGGTAAGATCGTCGAGATTCTCGGTGACAATATGGGGACCGGACTGGCGGTGGATATCGCCCTGCGCACCCACGATATTCCGCATACCTGGCCGCCGAAAGTGGAAGAGCAGGTGAAAGATCTTGCTGAAGAGGTGCCAGAAGCCGCGAAAAAAGGCCGTGTGGATCTGCGTAAGCTGCCGCTGGTCACGATTGACGGCGAAGATGCCCGCGATTTTGATGATGCAGTGTACTGTGAGAAGAAACGTGGCGGTGGTTGGCGACTGTGGGTAGCCATCGCGGATGTGAGCTATTACGTGCGGCCGAATACGCCACTTGACCACGAAGCGCGTGCGCGTGGCACCTCGGTATATTTCCCGTCGCAGGTAGTTCCGATGCTGCCGGAAGTGCTGTCGAACGGGCTATGTTCGCTTAACCCGCAGGTCGATCGTCTGTGTATGGTGTGTGAAATGACCATCTCGGCGCAGGGCAAGCTGTCGTCCTATAAGTTCTATGAAGCGGTGATGAGTTCACACGCGCGTCTGACCTACACTAAAGTGTGGAACATTCTGCAAGGCGACGCCGAGCTGCGTGAGCACTACAAACCGCTGGTGGGCGGGCTGGAAGAGCTGCACCGCATGTATAAGGTGCTTGAGCATGCGCGTGAAGTGCGCGGCGGCATCGCGTTTGAAACGGAAGAAGCGAAGTTCATTTTCAACGCCGAACGCCGTATTGACCGTGTGGAAGCCGTGGTGCGTAACGATGCCCACAAACTGATCGAAGAGTGCATGATTCTGGCGAATATTTCCGCTGCGAGATTTGTCGAGAAAAATGAAGAACCTGCGCTGTTCCGCGTACACGACCAGCCGAGCGAAGATCATGTATTAGCCCTGCGCAGCGTGCTGGGCGAGCTGGGGCTGACGCTGAAAGGCGGAATGAAACCGCAGCCGAAAGACTACGCTGAATTGATGAATGAGTTGGCTGATCGTCCTGACCGGGAAATGCTGCAAACCATGCTGCTGCGTTCCATGAAACAGGCGATTTATGACCCAGAGAACCGAGGCCACTTCGGTCTGGCATTAACGTCTTACGGCCACTTTACGTCGCCGATTCGTCGTTATCCCGATCTGTCGCTGCACCGTGCGATTAAATATCTGCTGAGCAATCGCCATGAGCGTTGGACGTCAACGGGCGGCTGGCATAGCGATATTAACGAGATGCTACAGCTGGGCATGCATTGTTCGATGACGGAGCGCCGTGCGGATGAAGCAACGCGCGACGTTGCGGACTGGCTGAAGTGCGACTTTATGCAGGATCACGTGGGTGAGGTCTTTACGGGAATCATCTCCAGCGTGACCGGTTTTGGCTTCTTCGTGCGCCTGAAAGATCTGTTTATTGATGGGCTGGTGCACGTTTCCACGCTGGATAATGACTACTACCGCTACGATAATATTGGTCAGCGACTGATCGGAGAATCGCGCGGGCAGGTTTATCGTCTGGGTGATGAAGTCGAAATTCGCGTTGAGGCGGTGCATATGGATGAGCGCAACATTGATTTTGCGCTGATTTCCAGCACGCGCAAGGTCCGTGGTGAAGGGAAAACCGCGCGCGACCGCGCGAAGAAACCGGAATCGCGTGAGGCTAAGCCAGCTCGACGTCGTCGCAGCGGCAGCAAAGCGCCAGCAAACTTTGAACCGGATGCCGCGTTCCGTAAAGAAGGTGACCGCAACGCGAAATCGGATAAGCCAAAAGCCAAGCCGAAAAAGAACCGCGATAAAGCGAAAAAGAACGCGGAAAAAACGCGTAAAATCGCCGCCGCGACCAAAGCGAAACGAGCAAAGAAAAAGTCTGCTGAGTAAGGTTAGCTTATCTGCTCCCTCCCCTGTGAAGGGGAGGATGGCGTGGGGCAAACCGCTATCTCTACATTAACGGGCACCGCCTGTTATGGTTAATTTGAAGAGTATCAATGAGCGAAATTATTTACGGTATCCATGCGGTTAAAGCACTGCTTGAGCGCGATCCACAGCGTTTTCTGGAAGTTTTTGTTCTGAAAGGGCGCGACGATCGTCGCCTTCAGCCTGTGATTGCAGAGCTGGAAGCGCAGGGCATCGTCATTCAAGTGGCGAATCGCCAATGGCTGGATAAGCAGGCTGATGACGCGGTGCATCAGGGGATCGTAGCGAAAGTCAAAGAAGGGCGGAAATATCAGGAAAACGATCTGCCTGCATTGTTAGACAATCTGGAAACGCCTTTCCTGCTGATATTGGACGGCGTGACCGATCCCCACAACCTGGGCGCGTGCTTGCGTAATGCGGACGGCGCCGGTGTGCATGCGGTGATCGTGCCGCGCGATCGTTCTGCGCAACTGAATGCGACAGTGAAGAAGGTTGCTTGTGGTGCGGCGGAAACCGTACCGGTTATCAGCGTGACCAATCTGGCTCGTACCATGCGCCTGTTGCAGGAGCGTAATATCTGGATTGTTGGCACGGCGGGTGAAGCGGATCATACGCTGTACCAAAGCAAGCTGACCGGGCCGCTGGCGCTGGTGATGGGCGCGGAAGGAGAAGGCATGCGTCGCCTGACCCGTGAGCACTGTGATGAATTGATCAGCATTCCGATGGCGGGCAGCGTGTCTTCCCTGAATGTATCTGTTGCTACAGGCGTGTGCTTGTTTGAAGCCGTTCGCCAGCGCGCGTAATCCGTGTCGCGAATGAGAGTAAAGAGGTGCCCTGGGGCACCTCTTTTTCGTTGGGGCTATGCAGCGGGGCTCGCCAGTCTGTGAATGCCTTGTTGTGAAGGCTGTAAAAGCCGGAAAACGGAAACCGCGTCAGAAAGCACGATGGCTTGCTGCTCCAGCGAGTGAGCGGCAGCAGAGGACTGTTCCACCAGCACGGTGTTTTGCTGCGTGTTCTGATCCATTTCTATAATAGCCTGACCAACCTGAGAGATACCGCGATGCTGTTCATCCGAGGCTGTCGTAATATCCTGCATGATGGTGTGAACCTGCGTCACTGACTGGACAATCCCCTCCATCGTTTTTCCCGCGCCGTTAACGAGAGCTGCCCCGTTATTGATTTGTGAAACCGACTCGGCAATGAGCGTGTCGATCTCTTTGGCGGCCTGTGCGCTGCGCTGTGCCAGATTGCGCACTTCGCTGGCGACAACGGCGAAACCGCGGCCTTGTTCACCAGCTCGTGCCGCTTCTACCGCGGCATTGAGCGCCAGGATGTTGGTTTGAAACGCGATGCTGTTGATCATTGAGGTAATTTCAGCAATGCGGTGGGAGCTTTGCGCAATATCGTGCATGGTGTGGACGGCTTTAGAAACCTGTTCTCCCCCTTGGTTCGCGGTATCGGAGGCATCCATCACCAGTCGGTTAGCCTGATGGGCGTTATCGGCATTCTGTTTCACCGTTGACGTCAGTTGTTCCATACTGGCGGCGGTTTCTTCCAGCGCGGCGGCTTGTTGCGTGGTGCGAGAGGAGAGATCGACATTGCCAGCGGTAATTTCCCCTGCGGCATAGGAAATCTGGTTCGCGCTGAGGCGAATTTTATCAATCATGCTGTGCAGGTTGGTGTTCATCTGCCCCATGGCTGAAATCAACTGGCCCAGCTCATCGCGGCGTTCATTGTGAAGCTGTACGGTAAGGTCGCCTTCCGCAATCGCGCGGGTGGCGTGTAACGCCTGATGTAGCGGGCGTACAATCTGTCGTGAGATAACGATCGCTGTGGTCAGGCCGAGTATGATGGCGATAAGTGTGATCACGCCTAGCTGTATATCGCTGCTAATAACGTTACGGCCCGCACGGCTCTCTTCCGTGAAGTAAAGTTTATTGATGTTTTCCTGCAACCCCGCCATTTGATCGTTTAATTCACTGAGCCGCTGTTGGCTGACATCTGGGCTCATAACCTGCTGGCGCTGTGAAATATAGGCGTTGAGGGATGCGCTGATATCCTGAATCGCGCTTTTATCTTCGGTTGGCCAATGACCTGTGTCGATCGCTTTCAGAAGTGCTGAGAGTTCTTCCTTAATGCTACCGATCGCACTATCGTGCTGTTCCAGATACTGCGCTTTACGCTCCAACGCATAGCCAAAGTTGCCTTCCCGCGCGACAACGGTTTTGTCATACATGGCGCCAAGACGACTGATGCGTTTTAACGACTGATCGCTATTGTGTAATCCGTAAAAGCCGACCATAGAGAGAATCACTCCCATGATGAGCAATAAACCAAACCCTACCAATAACTTGCGCGTTACAGACAGGTTTTGAAATGACATCCAGCGCAGCATAAACCTCTTCCTTTCGTTCATTAATTATTTACCGTCATGGCAGACCAGGAACGGATTAGTTGTTGTTGTGTGTTTGCATAAAAAGCAGGTGATGAATGTGAAACGGGCACTACCTAACTGATAAAAAATGCCTTATCTGTTATCGGCATTTCAGGCGTAATGCTTATCCGTTTTCTTAAAAAATGTGAGGAAACTCGTGTGGATATGATGGCCGGGGGATAACGCGCTCCGCTGGGGACACCAGCATTGTTTATCACGTAAAGTCATGTATAAACGCTTTGCTATGCAAGAATCATCTATACCCGTCATACTTCAAATTGCTTGTGCGTTGGCTGCCCTTACTCACCCCAGTCACTTACTTGTGTAAGCTCTTGGGGATTCGTGCGGTTGCCGCCTTCACGCAACTCGAATTATTTAGGGTATATAATTCTTCTTTACTTCTCCTTATTCGTTGCTGATGCGCCAACGAGTCTCCTTTAAAAGGAATGTTGCTATGCCTATTGTTACGTCGCTACTTGCTTTTGCCTCCTATTTCTTTATCGGGTTTGCCATGGTACTGGCCTTTCTATTTATCTACACCCGCATCACGCCGCATGATGAGTGGGCGCTGATTAAAGAAAATAACGCTACGGCGGCTATTGGGTTTGGTGGGGCGTTAATTGGTTATGTTATCCCGCTTTCCAGTGCGGCGATTAATTCCGTGAGTCTGATTGATTACATTACCTGGGGTGTGGTGGCGCTGGTGGTGCAATTGCTGATTTATTTCGCTGTCCGTCTGTATATGCCGCGTCTCAGCCAGCATATCCAGAATAACGATATTGCCTCTGGTGCCTTTCTCTGCGCGGCCTCACTCAGCGGCGGGATTCTGAATGCGGCGTGTATGTCGTATTAATGTGATGTTGCATGACAATACCGGGAATCTGCCCGGTATTTTTATGGTGGACTGCTTTTTTGTCCGCCATCCTCGTTGACCGCCTTTTGGCAACCTGTCCCGCAGATTCAGCGGTACAGCACGGCACGCGCGAACCACATGCCGGGGAGCGTTGCGGCCTCGGATTTCATTACAATCACGTAATAGCGCGCACCGGAGGCATCGGCTTTTTGTTGAAGGGCGCGATCGACATCATCTGCGTTTCCGCGCATGCTCACCGAAATTGTCCCCATTTTTTCCAACTGGCTGGTTTGCGCATAGCGAATTTCGAGCGCGTTCTCCGCGGGCGGCGGTGGCGCGACAGGCTTACCTTGTATGACCTGGCAGCCCGATAGCATCAGTATTAGGGGTAAGAAAAATATCCGCACGATGTTCATCGTTTCAGCCTGATAGGAATCGATAGCGGAAGTGTAGCGCTATCGTCGGGCCGATGGCATTCTCTTTAAGAGGGAAGCCGTTCAATTTTGGGAAGGAGTCTGATCTGTGCGTTGTATCGCTAATGCTGCTTTTTTGCTGTTGTTTACTGGCTGTGCGTATGCCGAACCTTCATTACACGAATTAGATTCGATCTATCAGCAGTGCCGTGAGCGGGGGAAGGATAGCCCTGTCGCGTTGCCGTCTGAAAACGACTGGTTCTGGACGTTAAACGACGATGATAAAGCCACTACGCTTGTTTATTTGAATGAACAGGCGATGAACCGCTGTACCGGAAGTGAGGTGGATAAATTGGCGATAAAAGCATTCCATTTGGCGGTGGAGGGCGAACGCGGGTTTTTGGATAGGCTCATTGCGGCGCGAACAACAACGTTAAAGCCTTTGCAGCAGCAATGGGTAGCCTCGCATCGCGATGAACTTAATCGACTCGGTGAGCTGCCGGGTTTACAGGCACCGTTCAGCCTATCCCAATACTTTAAGGCTATTTCCGAGAAGAAATAACAGGCGGGCAACCGGTGCCCGACTGTGAGTTGAGGTTAGCGCGATGCAACCAGCGTAAAGTCTTCGCCTTTGAAGACTTTTACCGGATTGCCGCGTTCGATCTGGTGGTGGAACAGACGCCGCTGTGCCCGTAGTTCGGCATGCTGCTGTTGCTGTAACGCTTCCAGACGGTAGGCGATGAGATAACAGGCCAGACGCTTGTTCGCGTGTTGGCTGCGTTCACTCTGCACTTTCACCGTGATGCCGCTGGCGACGTGGGTGGCGCGAACGGCAGACTCGGTTTTATTCACATGCTGTCCGCCGGGGCCAGAGGATTTGGTGGTTTCAAAACGAATCTCGTTATCGGCAAACGCCTGTTCCTGATGAAAGCGCGCGACGCCGATAAACCAGTTCTTGCGTCCGCCACCTTTACGCCAGGGGCTATTGCAGATCCACTGAAGCGTACCGCACCAACTAGCAGCCAGCGATTCCGCTTGGCCACCGTTTAACAGCACCAGTGCGGAACGCAGCGTACCGGAACGTTTCCCCGCTTCGGTTTCGATAATTTCACAGTCAATACCTTGTCGTGCGGCATCCTGTACCAGAGCCTGCAACGCTTTTGCCGTTGCCAGCATGCATTCGTCTGGCCCCTGCGCGGCGGAAAGCTGAAATAATATCATTTATCCTCCCCGCGCGTTTTGTAGGTGAGTACCGGCTTCAGGCGAGCAATCAGCGTGACTAATCCCGCTTGCTGCATCGCACCGATCACGCTGTCTATCGGTTTGTAGGCTTCTGGTGCTTCCTGAAAAATCAACTGCCTGTCCTGACAAATCACGCGGCTACCGAAGCGGGTTCGCGCCAGTTGCTGAACGCTGTAACGTGAAGACAGCCGATCTTTACACTCCGTGCGCATCCACTTTCTGCCCGCGCCATGTGCCAGCGAGTACAGGCTGTCAGCGTGGGGAATGGGGTGCACAATATAGCTGTAGTCACCGCGCGAGCCGGGAATGATGACCGGGCCGCAGTCGGCAGGCGTTGCGCCTTTGCGGTGTAGCCAGCCGGAAATGCCTTCAATCGTTGTCGGTGTTACCAGATTGTGGTTCACGTCCAATGCAGCATCGCCTTCCGTATGCCAGCGATCCAGCATCCGCTGCGCGATCAGCCGCCGATTATGGGTGGCAAACATCAGCGCGAACTGGTGTTGTTCCAGATAGGCTTCTGCGGCAGGCGTGTTGGCTTCAAGCCCCTGATGGCCGAATTCCCGCACGTGAGCTTCCAGTATGGTTTGCCCTAATCCGCGTGAGCCGCTGTGAACGAGCAACAATAGTTGTTTAGGATCGATGTGCAGAGCGTGTAGCGCATCTGCCTGATAGATTTCATCAAGCTGCTGTAATTCCGCAAAATGATTACCGCCACCGATGGTGCCCAGCGAATAGCGAAAATCCGCCAGCGAAGGGGGAATGTCGATATCGTCTTCCAGTGGTCCATCGATATTGCCAAGCCGCTTTTCCAGCTTATCCAGAGAGATTTTGTTGGCGTTCAGGCTCGTGCGCCATAGCGCCATGCCGCAGCCGATGTCGTTTCCGACTAGCGCCGGATAGAAGCGCTGCTGTGAGAAAAAAGCGGCGCCAATAGGGTAACCGCGTCCCGAATGCAAATCTGGCATGCCGGCCACGCGAACCATATCGGGAAGTTGTGATGTAATGTGAAGCTGTTGGATTGCTTTATCTTCAATCCAAGTATTTTCCGTCGCGATCACACTGACGCGCGCCGAAATAGAGCGAATAGCATTGCCCATAGATCATCCTGCTGATCAATTTAAAAATAGGGTAAGGCAGGCTACAGCTGGGGGGGAACGCAAAGCGGAAAAGAATGCGGAATTAGTCCCGAGATGTCCTGCAAAGAATCAGAGTAATGGTCGTCATGATGTCGTCTCCTTTGTCAGTTGGGGGGGGGGGGGGG
>NZ_JACDRR010000006.1:255085-362614 GCF_013449375.1 Pectobacterium sp. CFBP8739
GGAAAAAACGTTGGCATAATACGCAAGCGGCGGCCATCGTGCAATATCTGTGACACGATGGCCGCTGTGTGAATGTTAAATACGGAAGACGCTGACCAGTTCGCTGAGGTGATGGCCTTTCTGGCGCAGACCCTGTGCGGTGTCTTCCGAGTTGTTGACCAGAATGGTGTTTTCCTGCGTTGCCTGACCAATCTGTACAATCGCGATATTCACTTGGCCAATCCCGGCGGACTGCTCGCGTGAGGCGATATCAATATCGTTCACGATGGTACTGACCTGCAAGATACGGTTGCGCAAATCGTCCATTACCGCCTGCGTTTTTTCTGAGAAATGGTAACCCGCTTCGATTCTCTCCAACGACTCATCAATCAGGGTTTCGATCTCTTTCACCGCGGCAGAACTGCGCTGTGCCAGCGCGCGCACTTCCGCAGCAACCACGGCAAAGCCTCTGCCGTGCTCACCCGCGCGAGCGGCTTCAACCGCCGCGTTCAGCGCCAGAATATTGGTCTGGAACGCGATAGATTCGATTACCGTCGTGATATCGGCAATTCGCTGTGAGGAGTTCTTGATGTCACTCATTGTGGAAACGGAATCCGTGACCGTTTGGCTACCGTTCCGTGCTGCGACGGCACTCTGTTCTGCCAATGCTTTGGCGGCAGAAACGTTATCAGCATTCTGTTTCACGCTGGCGGAAAGCTGCTCCATACTGGCAGACGTTTCTTCGACGCTGCTAGCTTGGCGGGCAATTTGTTCACTGATATTTTCGCTATCGGCGGCCAGTGCATCGGTCGCGACGCTGATTTCTTCGGCCGAATTTCTCACCTGTGACACGATGGTCGTCAGCCCTTGTCCTATGCCATTAATGGCATCGATCAGGCGGCCGACTTCGTCGGTACGATGACTGGATAGCGTTGCCGTAAGATTACCCGCAGAAAACTGTTCCGCCACTTTAACGATTTCTATGAGTGGGCGGCTTAGCCATTTGCGTGTCAACACGATGAAGAATGTAGCAAAGAGTAGAACCAGAATAATCCCCCCACCTAAAAACAGGTTACGAGTATGATTAATCTCTGCCATGAGACTTTCTTTACTCACTGAACCTGCAACAATCCAGTTCCACTGGGGAATACTACGGTACACCATGATTCGAGTTTTTTCGTCTCCTGTCATCGTGTTGTTGTCGTATTCGATCGTTCCATTCCCTGTCGCCAATATTTTTTCTACAGTCCCTTCCGACCAGTCAGGACGTTGGTTGGCATTGCTTTGATGATAAAGGTAATTACCCGCGTCCTTGCCCTTTTTGGCATTAAGTATAAAGAAATGGCCTGTCTCACCCATCTTCTTGTTCAGGATGGTTTGTTGCATCTCGGTAAACTGCTTCGTGATGTCGACACCGACGAACAGAATGCCGATGACCTTATTGTCACTATCTCGTATCGGCCGATACTGGGTAATGTACTGTTTGCCGAACAGTGTGGCTAACCCGCTGTAGGTATCGCCTTTGAGGGCGAGCGCATAGGCTGGACTGTCCTGCGCGAGCTTGGTGCCCATGGCGCGCGATCCATCTTCTTTTTTTAATGACGTGGTGATGCGTGTGAAATCGTCGCCATCACGAGCAAAAATGGTTGAAACAGCGTTGGTACGATTCAGAAAATCGTCCGGTACGTCGGTGTTGAGGTTTAATACCGTATCGCCAGACTTGAGTGTTGGCTGCGATGTGGCGCCGAAAGACGTGCGGTTAACGGTATCCAGTGAAAATCGTGTTGGCAGGAAGCTCGCGAATAGACGCGAATAGTTGCTGACCTCGGCTTGCAGACCGGTATCGTACATGTTGATCATGTCGGTGACGCCATCCACTTGGCTCTGCATGTCGTTGAGGGTCAGGGCTTTGAGCTGATTGCCTGCTGAGCGGGTGAGGGATAGGGTAAACGTAATAAAAAGTATCGCCACGCTGAGTGAAGCGATGACGGATAACTTGATACCCAAGCCCCAGTGTTTAAAAGAAAGTCCCAACATATATGTGTCTCTGATAATAAAAAAGGTTATTTTTTAGTCTTGATTCACATGCGTTAACGGCAGTAAATGAAAAAAAATTAATCACGGAGTGTAAACATTCATTTCTGTTATTGATCTAAATCAATGTGATTTTTTTATTTACATAAACAAGCCGGTTACATCAGCACGAAATCATGACGACACGGAGGTAAGACATTGCTGTGAGAGTGGTTATCGTAAAAGGTAGTAAATTTTCCACTAAATACAATTTAGCTACATAAAAATAGGCCGGCAGAACGGAACATGAGGGGAAATATGGTCGACATGTCATTGGATAAGCTCGGTAGTGGTATTGACGTGATTCACGCGGTGCCGACGGGGAAAAGAGAGCAACCGTTACCGACGATTTTTTTCTTTCATGGCTACACCTCATCCAAAGAGGTGTATTCGTATTTTGGCTATGCGCTGGCACAGGCCGGATTCCGGGTGATACTGCCCGATGCGGCGATGCACGGTGCGCGCTATAACGGGGATGAGGCACAACGGTTGCGTTATTTCTGGGATATTCTGCAAGCGAATATTGAAGAATTCCCCGACTACGTAGCGGAATATCGTCGGCGTGGTTTGATCGACGGTGAGCAGATTGGCGTTTGCGGGGCGTCGCTCGGTGGAATGAGTGCGCTCGGCTGTATGGCGCGTTATCCCTGGATTACTGCGGTGGCAGCGTTTATGGGCTCCGGCTATTTTTCGACGCTGTCGTCGGCGCTGTTTCCGCCAGTTCCGGCCGATCGTGAGGAAAATCAGGCGGTGTTGCAGGCATTAGCGACCAAATTGGCGGATTATGATGTCAGCACGCGTCTGGACGCGCTGTCCAATCGACCGCTGCTGGTATGGCACGGTGAAGCGGATGACGTCGTGCCTGCGGCAGAAAGCGTTCGTCTTTATCAGGCATTACAGGCGCGTGATAAACTGGCCAATCTGACGTATCTGACCGAGCCGGGTGTAGGGCACCGCATTACGCCAACGGCGTTGCAGGCGGGCGCCGATTTCTTCCAGCGCACGCTGTCATCTCGCCCCGAACGCTGAAATATCGCCACGCAGAAAATGTCTGTGCTTCTTTCTTGTGTTCTTTAATGTCGAGCACTATACTTACGCGTCATTTTTTCAGCCGCACACATACACGTTCCTTGCCTCCACGGGCCGCGGTTGACCCAGACAGGAGGCTGAATAATCCGTAAGGAGCAATTCGATGCGTCATTACGAAATCGTATTTATGGTTCATCCTGACCAGAGCGAACAGGTTCCGGGCATGATCGAGCGCTACACTGCTACCATCACTGGTGCGCAGGGCACGATCCACCGTCTGGAAGACTGGGGCCGCCGTCAGCTGGCTTACCCGATCAACAAACTGCACAAAGCTCACTACGTTCTGCTGAACGTTGAAGCGCCGCAGGAAGCGATCGATGAGCTGGAAACAAACTTCCGCTTTAACGATGCCGTTATCCGCAGCATGGTTATGCGCGTTAAGCACGCGGTAACTGAAGCATCTCCAATGGTGAAAGCGAAAGACGAACGCCGTGAGCGTCGTGAAGATTTCGCTGAAGCTGGCGATGATGTGGATGCAGGGGATTCTGAAGAGTAATTGTTGTGGTGACGGTAAATCGTCTGGTGTTGTCCGGCACAGTGTGCAAGACGCCCATTCGTAAAGTCAGCCCGTCAGGTATTCCTCACTGTCAGTTTGTGCTTGAGCACCGCTCGACACAGGAGGAAGCTGGATTGAGTCGGCAAGCATGGTGTCGTATGCCCGTGATTGTCAGCGGACGCTCGTCACAAACAGTTACCCACAGTATAACGGTCGGCACGCAACTTACCGTGCACGGGTTCATTAGCTGCCATCAAGGGCGCAATGGCTTGAGCAAGATAGTGTTACATGCCGAGCAGATTGAATTGATAGATTCTGGAGACTAGCCAAATGGCACGTTATTTCCGTCGTCGCAAATTCTGCCGTTTCACCGCGGAAGGCGTTGTAGAGATTGATTATAAAGATATCGCTACGCTGAAAAACTATATCACTGAAAGCGGCAAGATTGTTCCGAGCCGTATCACCGGTACTCGTGCAAAATACCAGCGTCAGCTGGCCCGCGCTATCAAGCGTGCGCGTTACTTGTCTTTGTTGCCGTACACTGACCGTCATCAGTAATCGGCCACTGTCCATTAACGAGACTTTGAGAGGATAAAGTAATGCAAGTTATTCTGCTTGATAAAGTAGCAAACCTGGGCAGCCTGGGTGATCAGGTAAACGTTAAAGCGGGCTACGCTCGTAACTTCTTGGTTCCACAGGGCAAAGCTGTCCCTGCAACCAAGAAAAACGTTGAGTTCTTCGAAGCACGCCGTGCTGAACTGGAAGCCAAACTGGCTGACGTTCTGGCTGCTGCTGAAGCTCGCGCCGCTAAGATCAAAGAACTGGGTAGCGTTACTATCGCGTCTAAAGCAGGCGACGAAGGTAAACTGTTCGGTTCCATCGGTACTCGCGATATCGCTGATGCGGTAACGGCTGCCGGTGTTGACATTGCTAAGAGCGAAGTTCGCCTGCCGAACGGCGTTCTGCGTACTCTGGGTGAGCACGAAGTCAGCTTCCAAGTACACAGCGATGTCTTTGCTGAGCTGAATGTTGTTGTTGTTGCTGAAGCATAATTCACGTTTATCGTCGAATTAATACTTTAGTTAACATGTGAAACGCTGGCCTTGTGCCAGCGTTTTGCATTTCAGGAATGGGGAAATATTAGCGAGTACGCGTAAAGGCGCCGTCCGCCCCGCGGGTGAACCGAATCGTCTGGTTCGCTGTGGTTTCGATCTCCAGTTCTGCGACCATGCCTTGCGCATTCAACTGTAATTTGACTGCCTGACCCGCCCGTAAATTGCTGAGCGGTTTATCCCTTCCCTCTACCTGTGCCATCGCAAACACATCGCTGACGGGCAGATTGTTATCACGAAACAGCTGAGCCAGCGTTTGCCCTGAAGCAATCTCATATTGTCGCCATGGTGCTGAGGAGCGAGTGGGGGACGGTGTTGTAGCTGGTTGTTGATGCGACGCGGTAGACTGGTTTTCAATAATCACCGCCTGCATCGCAGCCTGATTATCGGCTTGGGTCAGCGGAATCGACATGGTTCGAGGCAGTTGCGGATTTTGTGTACTGTAAGGCCAGAGCAAAACAACCAGAAGTAGGGCGATAGCGATTAAAATCCAACGGCGGTGGAGGAACGGCAACGGTTCCATCCAGTGGTAACCGTCAGGCAGATGCCAGACTTTCTGTAGTATGGCACCAACACGCTCATGCAGGGAAGGAAAGGGCTGTTGTTCCTGCACTTCGCGTTCTCTGTCGTTTTCTACGGCTACAGCATGTGAGGGGTGCCGCTGGATGATTCGCTGGCAGAAGCGTACTAGCGTTTGATAATCCCAGGTGGTTTTCCGCTTCCTGGGCGCAATTCTGCCCATGGTGACCTCTCTTACTACGGTTTAATATAAAAACAGTTCAGTATAAAAAAACGATGTTATTCACAACGCTATACCAGTGGCTACGCTACATCAGTAGGAAAGCGTCGTCGGCATAAAAACAGTATCAGGATGATAACGCAACCCAGTATACCGATAATCTGTATGAGCTGACCAGTTAACGCGTTGATGATTAAGATAACCGCTAAGCCCGAAACATCGGGACTCCCCGTATAGGACAGCTTCCCAGAATGGCTTGTCTGGCGTGCGGTTAACGTGATTACTTGTACACAGAATTTTACCCCAACCCCCGTCGCTGTTATGCTGCGCTTTCAGTTTTTTACAGATTAAAAGGAACATCCATGACAACTCCTTCTTTTGATAGCGTCGAAGCGCAGGCAAGTTACGGCATCGGCTTACAGGTTGGTCAACAGTTACAGGAATCGGGTCTTGAAGGTCTGATCCCAGAAGCTCTGCTTGCTGGTCTACGCGATGCGCTGGAAGGTAATGCGACTGCGGTGCCTGTGGATGTGGTTCATCGTGCGCTGCGTGAAATTCACGAGCGTGCTGATGCGGTACGCCGCGAGCGCCAACAGGTGTTGGCGGTAGAAGGTCAGCAGTTCCTCGCTGAAAACGCGCAGAAAGAAGGCGTGAACAGCACAGAATCGGGTCTGCAATTCCGCGTGTTGACGCAGGGTGAAGGCGCGATCCCAGCTCGTCAGGATCGCGTACGTGTACATTACACGGGTCGTCTGATTGACGGCAGCGTGTTCGACAGCTCCGTCCAGCGTGGTCAACCTGCTGAATTCCCAGTAAGCGGCGTGATTCCAGGCTGGATTGAAGCGCTGACGCTGATGCCTGTCGGTTCCAAGTGGGAACTCTATATTCCGCACAATCTGGCGTATGGCGAACGTGGCGCGGGTGCATCCATTCCGCCGTTCAGCGCGCTGATTTTTGAAGTGGAACTGCTGGAAATTCTGTAATCTCCAGACAAAAGAAAGGCGCTCACTGAGCGCCTTTCTTGCTTTTACTGACTTTCTTTTTTTATTGAAACGACATTACTCACCGCGCAGCGCGCGTGGGAACAGCAAATTGTTTTCCAGATGGATGTGCTCCATCAGGTCGGTAATGAACTCGTTGATACCGGAATACAGCGCGCGCCAGGTATTGCAGGCACCTTCCGGTGGTACGACGCCGTTGGTCAGTGCTTTGACCACTTCCACATCACGTCCAGCGTCATCGTGTTCATGCTCCATGACTGAAATCGGCGCCGCGGCATTTGCCCCCATTCCCTGACCGATCATCGGGAAGAGGATACGTTCTTCTTTCATCATGTGCTGAGACAGTTCGTTATAGATGGCGGTCAGTTGGTTTGCGAGGCCGTGCGGGCAGTCGGTTTTATCGTGATGCACGCGCTCGACTTTTTCTGCCATTAGAATCAGCTCTGGCAGCTGTTCGCGGTGGCGATCGTGAAAACGAGGGATGATGTACGCGATAATGTCGGCTAGCGGCGCTTCACGCCAGTCCCGGGCATCAGAAGGCTGTGCGGCCAGTTTTTCTAACTGCGCTTCCAACTCGTCAATATTGAGATCTTTTTTGCCCGCCGCGCGGCTGAGCGTTTGCTTTCCGCCGCAGCAGAAGTCCAGATTGAGTTCACGAAAGAGTTTGGTCGCGCGCGGAATAGCGATAGCCAACTCACCCAGGGATTGATCGCGGTATGCCATGATGATTCCTCTCAACGAATGCAGTTTATAAAGTGCATTTTAAATGCATCTTTTGATGTTGAATATACCGCTTACGAGGTAGGCTCTATAAAGTATACCGTGCTATTGCGCGGTATTGCGGGTCTCAAGCGAGATTCTGTGTCGGTTCGCAGATAAAACGTTAAGAACGGTAAAGTCAGGAAAATGCGTATTTATCTGATAGTGGTGCAGAGGAATTCCCCGTATACCTTTGCAAGGCCGCAGTCGCGGTGAGCAAGGAGTTACCCTATGTTTAAGCCACTCGTCATCAGTGCCCTGTTTATGGGAATGTTTGCGGTTATGCCAGCACCAGAGGCTAAGGGTGCCAGCATTGATCTGATGCCCGGTATCACGTTGAATATTGGTGAACGTGACAGACGTGGTAATTACTGGGATGGCTATGACTGGCGCAGCGAGCGCTGGTGGCAGGAGCATCGGGGCTACCACCGTGGCGAGCGCAATCGGCACGGTTACTATTGGGATGGCTGGCGCTGGCGCGATGCCCGTTGGTGGCGTGAGAGCCAGCGCGAGAGACGCGATTACGACAATCGCCGTTTTGATCCTCCACGCTTTGTTGACGATCGCGGTCCGCGTCGCGGTGAGTGGGATAGGCGTGGGCATGAGCGGGGAAGTGGTTACTACCGCAATGGGCGGGGATCGTTCCGCGACTAGTCAGATAAAAAAGCGCCGCGAAAGGGCGGCGCTTATGCGTTGGATAATGGCGCTTAGGTCGTGTTAACTAGTTAGCCAGTTTTGCGGCGATGTCAGCGATGCGTTGACCATACAGCTTACCGGTTGCCAGATCGCCAGCGACCATTTCATCTACGCTGGCGTCAGACGGCGTCTGTGCCAGCAGACCCACGGAACCTCCGAGGTTATTCAAATCATCGCGTTTTGCCGCTTTAGCATTGGAGGGCAGTTGGTTCAGGCTGACCCAAATTCCGCCGTGCTGTGAAGCCAGCGTTTGCAGATAAATCAGCGTGACCTGCTTGTCGCCGTTCAGGCTGGCGCTGTTAGTAAAGCCGCCAAACACTTTGTTGCTCCAGGCACGGGTAAACCAGGCTTTCGAGCTGGCATCCGCAAATTTTTTGAACTGCCAAGGAACGCCGCCCATGTAAGTAGGGGCACCAAAAATAATTGCATCGGCGGCGGCGAGTTTCTCCCATTCGGCATCGCTGATATTTCCTTCTGCATCGATGGCAATCAGCTCGGCGTTAGCGCCTTCGGCGACGGCAGTTGCCAAACGCTGTGTGTGACCATAGCCTGAATGATAAATAACGACTGCTTTTGACATAACCTATCCTCATTTCTCTGTGTTTATCAACGATACGCTGACCAAGCCGATTGCCGAGCTCACGTATTGGGCAGAACAGAACATGGATAATGTGCTGTTATCTCAGCAAAAGTTTGATGCGTCGGCGAATAGTACGGCTGAACCGCTCTAAGCGCAACGCACAGGCTCCTGCGGTAGCAAGAGCCTGTGGACACAACGCTATCAGCCCTTATTTGGCGTGCTGAAGGTCAAGGCGATAAACCGCAAAGCCCGTTTCATCATTACCGACGGACGTCATCGGATACTGGGCTTTCTCTTTAATAAACGCCGTGGCTTTCTCTGACGGCGACGTTTCAAAACGGATATCCAGTGGCGTATCGCTGACGATAGGTGCCAGGCGCCAGTTGTTATCCGCCTGCGGCTTCACTTCTCCCGACTTTTGCGTTTCCGCGCTGATGTAAGCCGCTAGCACGGAGCGGTTTTCATCCGGCGAGGCGAAGGCCACGGACTTCTCTCCCGTACCGGCAAACTTCTCGCCGTAGGCGCGGTAGTTGTTGGTCGCAATCAGGAAGGTTGCTTTGGGATCAATCGGTTTACCGTTAAACGTCAGCCCTTTAATACGGTGTGCCGTATCGTTGATTAACGCGCACTCGCTGTCATAACGGGCAGGTTGCGTCACATCAATCTGATAATTGACGCCATCGATCACGTCGAAGTTATAGGTGCGGAAGCCGTCCCAGTTGAGCAGGGATTGCGGTTCACGCTTGCTTGGATCGATTTGTTTGAACTGACCCGCCGAGCATTCCAGCCACTCCTGTACCTGTTGTCCGCTCACTTTCACGACGACCAGCGTGTTTGGATAAAGATACAAATCAGCAGCATTACGGAAGGTAAGCTGGCCTTTTTCCACTTCGACATAGCTGGCAGGATCGTTTTTACGTCCACCGGCTTTAAACGGTGCAGCGGCGGAAAGTACCGGCAGATCGGCCAGATCGGGATCGCCCTGAATAAAGTGTTCCACATAGGCGCGCTGAGCATTGTTGACGATCTGCACCGTAGGATCGTCCTGAATCAGCGACAGGTAGCTGTACATGTTGTCTGCGGATTTGCCGATCGGTTTGCTGACAAATTCGCGTGTATTCTGGTGTGCATCGGAAAGCACGTTCACCAGCTTGTCGTCTTCCGCCGCCAGTGATTTCTTCTGCGCTTTGTCATAGATCGGTCTGGCTTCCGCTTTCGCCTGTTCCACCTTCCATGTGCCGCTGTCGTTATTCAACGTGAAATCGACGACGCCGAGATGGTCACCCCATTGCCCTGGCATCACCGCAGGGATGCCGTTGAGCGTTCCCTGTTTGATGTCAGCGCCCTTGATGTTGGCAAAGTCATTGCTGGGGAAAACCGCGTGAGCATGACCAAACATGATCGCGTCAACGCCCGGGACCTGGCTGAGATAGTAAACGGAATTTTCCGCCATTGCTTTGTACGGCTCGGCAGAAAGGCCGGAATGGGGGATAACAATAACCAGATCGGCCCCTTGCTTACGCATTTCCGGCACCCACTTTTTGGCGCTCTCCGTGATGTCTTCCACGGTGACTTTTCCTGTTAAATTGGCTTTATCCCACACCATGACCTGTGGCGGGACGAAGCCAATATAGCCGATGCGTAGAGTATGCGGTTTGCCGTCGCGGTCTTTAACCGACTTGTTTTCAATGTGGTAAGGCGTAAACAGCGGTTTACTCGTTTTGGCATCCAACACGTTGGCGTTCACATAAGGGAATTTCGCGCCTGACAGCGCCTTGTGCAGGTAGTCCAGGCCATAGTTGAATTCGTGGTTACCGATGTTGCCGACGGAATAATCCAGCGTGTTCATCGCCTGATAAACTGGGTGCACGTCGCCGGCTTTCAGCCCTTTTGCGGCCATGTAATCGCCCAACGGACTACCCTGGATCAAATCGCCGTTATCGACCAGTACGCTGTTAGTGGCCTGCTCGCGTGCGGCGTGAATCAAGCTGGCGGTACGCACCAGACCAAACTTATCGGTTGGCGTATCCTTGTAGTAGTCGAAATCCATCATATTGCTGTGCAGATCGGTGGTTTCCAATACCCGTAAATCAACGGTAGCGGCATGAACGGTCGTGGCGACCAGCGTAGCAAGCAGGCTGAGTGCCAATGAATGCTTCATTGCGTAACTCCTTGTGCGGTGATTATCGACGCGTGAGGCGATCGGGGGTGTCTTTCATATCATGATGAAGTTAAAGTGATTATCGTCTCTAAATACTGAGGATGACATCAATAATGGCAATAATCGTAGATTGCCTCACAGATGTATAATGAATGACAGAGATGAAGTCTGCGTTACGCGTAACCGATAACGACGAGGTTGATCATGTTAGAAACTGTTTGCCAACTGGCTCGCGATGCCGGTACTGCCATTATGCAGGTTTACGAAGGGCAACATCCTGTGGATGTCGCGCACAAGAAAGATGATTCGCCCGTGACCGCTGCTGATCTGGCGGCGCACCGGGTCATTAAGGATGGGCTGGCCGCGGCGTTCCCTGATATTCCCGTGCTGTCAGAAGAAGATCCGACCACATGGGAAATCCGTCAGCACTGGCAGCGCTATTGGCTGGTTGATCCGTTGGATGGCACCAAAGAATTCCTCAGCCGCAACGGTGAGTTTACGGTGAATATTGCGCTGATCGAGAACGGTCAGGCCGTGCTTGGCGTGGTTTATGTGCCGGTCACGGGCGTGATGTATTCTGCGGCGGACGGCAAAGCCTGGAAAGAAGAGAGCGGTCAGCGTCGGCAAATTACGGTGAAGCAGGCGCATCCTCCGCTAGTGGTGGTTAGCCGCTCTCATGCCGATAGTGAACTGAAGGATTATCTTAGCCAATTGGGTGAGCACCAGACGGTGGCGATTGGATCATCGCTCAAATTTTGTCTGGTGGCGGAAGGCGAAGCGCAGCTTTACCCACGTTTCGGGCCGACCAACATTTGGGATACGGCGGCGGGTCACGCGGTGGCGGTGGCTGCCGGGGCACAGATTCACGACTGGCAAGGGCGACCGCTGTCCTACACGCCGCGTGAATCCTTCCTCAACCCCGGTTTTCGCGTCTCTTTATTTTAATCAGCTAGAGTCGGGTTGTTATTTCTCTTCCAGCAATTGGCGCAGCAGGGACATCACCTGCTGCACTTCCTGCCCATTCAGCGCGCCATCCTTCACGAAACGAATTTTCCCTTGTTTATCCAGCACCGCGATAGCCGAGCTTTGCGGCTGTAGCTGCCAGGTTTTCCGCACGTTACCGTTGCTATCGACAATAAATTGCGACCATGGGAAAGCTTTCTTGTTGTCCTCAAGGCTACTGCGCACAAACATGCTGGTGCCGATAATGGCATCGTCGGTATTCACGATTGTCGTCGTTTGGTAATAATCATGCGGTAGGTTAGCGGCCTTCAGTGCGGAGATGAGCGGGTCATTCATCTCTTTGGCGGAGGTGCGGCCAGCGATATGTTGTATCACCCGTACTTTTCCGAGCAATTGCGCGCTGTTCCAATTTTTATAACTAAACTGATCATTAAGGTACTGAAGTTCCCCTCTGTCCGCGACGCCGACGGGAGGAACCAATTGGTTGAGCACTAGTGTATGGGCTGAGGCAGGAAGCGAGGCAAGCCCTAACAGCGGCGTGATAGCAAGAGCGAGGAGCAGGTGGCGTAGTTTTATCATGGTATGTCCTTCTGTGTGGGGAGCCTGATGCGATGTCATTAGATGGAATATCTCAGGCTATGGAATAAGCGTAGATTCAGGAAACTGGTCTGTCCTGCTTCGCAGTAAAACGGTTTGTGCCTGAGTGCACAAAACCCTTATTTTTGAAGGTTTATACTGATGACTAGAGAGTTCCTTAAACACTACTCTGTAAAAATCTGTAAAAGCAGTTAAGAATACTGAATAGTGGGGAACTAAATGCCGTTTTACTGCACTAATTAGCAGTATCCGTTATCTCATTAGCGCTCCAGAACCTCAGCCATGTTGGCGAAAGGGAGAGCGTAAAGTAAAAAATAAAACGGGAGAGTAAAACGATGAGGATCTTCGAACGTTACAATCCTTTGAAAGTCGCTAAATATGTGAAAACCCTGTTTCGCGGGCGGCTGTACATAAAAGGGGTTGGTGCTTTTGAGTTCGACTACGGCAAAATTCTATTGCCAAAGAAACAGGACAAGCAGCATCTTCTGGTGATGTCTGAAGTGAATCGCCAGGTCATCCGGCTTCAGGCCGAGATGGGATGAATGATAAAGAAACGGCCCGTAGCGGGCCGTTCTGGTTTGTTATGAAGACTGGTGGGTTACGCATGTCTTCTGGCGGTTAATCGTCGCTATCAATCTTCGCGCTTGATGAGACAATCGGGCGGTCTTCCAGACGCGTCACCAGCAACTGATCGATCTTGTAGCTGTCGATATCGACCACTTCAAACTTATAGCCAGAGAAGCGCACCGCATCGGTACGTTTCGGGATTTTCCGCAGCGTATACATCATGAAGCCGCCGATGGTTTCGTAGTTGCCAGAGTGCGGGAAATCATCAATATTCAGCGCGCGCATCACGTCTTCTATTGGCGTACCGCCTTCAACCAGCCATGAATTCTCATCGCGTGCGACAATCTGTTCTTCCATTCCCTGACCGACGAGATCGCCCATCAACGTCGTCATCACGTCGTTAAGCGTGATGATGCCAACGACCAGTGCATATTCGTTCAGGATGACCGCGAAATCTTCGCCCGCGGTTTTAAAGCTTTCCAACGCTTCAGACAGCGTCAGCGTATCCGGCACAATGAGCGCAGGACGAATTTGCACACCGCTGCTTAGCGTCAGGCTTTGGTTTCCTAGCACGCGAATCAGCAGGTCTTTGGAATCCACGTAGCCGACGATCTGATCAATCGTGCCATCGCAAACCAGAAACTTGGAATGCGGCTGTTGAGCGATTTTTTCCTTAATGCTGTCTTCCTGCTCGCGCAGATCGAAATAGACCACGCTTTCGCGTGAGGTCATCGAGGATGGAACGGTGCGTGATTCCAGCTCAAACACGTTCTCGATCAGCTCGTGCTCCTGCTTACGCAGCACGCCAGCCAACGCACCCGCTTCCACCACGGCATAAATATCATCGGACGTGATGTCATCTTTACGCACCATCGGCAGCTTGAGCAGACGGAAAATAACATTAGCCAGGCCGTTAAAGATCCACACCAGCGGGCGGAAGAGGAACAGGCAGAAGCGCATGGGGTTGATTATGCGGACCGCGACAGTTTCCGGCGCAATCATACCAATGCGTTTCGGGGTGAGGTCGCCAAACAGGATAAACAGGCTGGTGACGAGGACGAATGAACAAATGAAGCTGACTTTATCTGCGGCTTCGGGTGACATGAAGCGTTCAAACAGAATGGAAAACGTCGGGGAAAAGGCCGCATCGCCGATGATACCGGCCAGAATGGCGACGGCGTTGACGCCAATTTGAATCACGGTAAAGAAGATGCCCGGTGTTTCCTGAAACTTGAGCACCAGATCGGCGTTGAGGTTTCCCTCATCGGCCATCAACTTGAGTTTTATTTTACGTGACGCCGCCAGCGAGATCTCGGAAATCGAGAAAAACGCACTGATGGCAATGAGACAAAGAATCAGTAATAGACTGTTTAACATCATTTTTAACGTTTTCGCATGAGCCTAAGTTAGCGCAGCGATCCTCAGAAGGGTGAGTAAATTAATAGCAATAATTGGAGGACGATAACCGGGCAACACGCTGCCCGGTTCGGGCGCATTATAGCAGGAGCGGTGAATTTACCGCCAGTGGTCAACGCGGAGGCGGCAGACAGACGCCGATACCGCCTAATCCACAGTAGCCGTTCGGGTTCTTATACAGGTATTGCTGGTGATCGTCTTCCGCATAATAGAATGGGCCCGCAGGCTCGATTTCTGTGCTGATGGCGCGGCCGTCACCGTTTTCCCTCATTGCTTGCTGAAAGCGTTGAAGGCTTTCCTGTGCTGCCTTTTCCTGCTCGGGCGTGAGCGTATAGATAGCGGAACGATACTGACTGCCGATATCACCGCCCTGACGCATACCCTGCGCAGGGTCGTGATTCTCCCAGAACAGTTGCAGTAGTTGATCGTAACTGATAACCGCAGGATCAAAAACGACACGCACCGCTTCGGCATGATCGGTCTGCCCGCTGCATACTTCACGGTAGGTTGGATTCGGGGTATAACCACCGATGTAACCCGCCGCCGTGCTGTAGATCCCCGGCTGCTGCCAGAATAAGCGCTCCGCGCCCCAGAAGCAGCCCATCGCAAAAATCGCAACGAACATTGAGTCTGGCACATGCGTCATGGAATGTTCATGCACGACATGCAGCCTGGCCACCGGCATCGGGGTGGAACGTCCCGGTAAAGCATCGGATTGCGTAATCCGCTGCGTTTTATCAATTGAATTCATCACGTTGTTAACTCCAGCTAGACTGGGTAAATAACCCGCTTTCATGAAATAACGTGGTTCACTTAAGACTGGATGTCGGGGGCTACCACGGTGATGAGGTTCCCGTAGGGAGGATACCTCGCACCGTGGTAGCCCCCGTATCTCGATTCTTAAACGATCGGCATTATCTCTTCGGAAAGCATAACCAAGAAGCGTTGGGCTGTCTTTATATCTTCATGGTGTTTAATGTTAAGGTAATGTTTGTCTGTAATGTCGCATATTGATGTTTGTAGGTGAAAATCTATTCTTAAGATGTGAAATTAGTATTTATCACTAATATCATGCAAAGTTGGTAGGAGATTTCGACGCTACGTGACGAGGTGTCAGGTAAGCGTAGAGCGGCGGGCGAAGTGATAAAAGCCATGCTATAGGTTTTAGACGACAAGGCTTTAGGTGACAGACCGATTTATCAGGGAGCTCAGTGACTATTTTTATCTCAACGAAAAGTTTCATTGGAAAAAAAAGCGTTACCGGGCAAAAAAGCATAGCAGGACAAAAAAATAGCTTTGCTGGCTGCGGGGCACAACGGTACCGGTTTCTTGGCCTGATGTGCGCGCTGCTGATGCTGGCTCCAGAGAGCCAGGCGGCGAATGTGCGCCTGCAAGTCATGGGGCTGGAAGGGCAACTACAAAAGAATGTGCGGGCACGTTTATCCACCATCGCGGTCGATGAGGTCAATGCCGATGGGCGTTTCCGCTCACGTGTTGATGAAGCGATCCGTCAGGGATTGCGTGCGCTCGGCTACTACGATCCACAGATCGGTTTCGAATTCCGGCCTGCCGTTAATGGTGGGCGACCCGTATTGATTGCCACCGTGACGCCTGGTGAACCGGTAAAAATTGCCGGAGTGAACATCACCCTGCGCGGCGGCGCGCATGATGATAAAGATTACCAGCAACTGGTTAAAGACGATCGCCCCGAAATTGGTTCAGTAGTGAACCACGGCGATTTTGATCGCTTTAAAAGCGGGCTGAATGGTTTGTCATTACGCAAAGGCTATTTCGATGCGCGCTTCCAGCAAAGTCAGCTTGGCGTGATGCGGGAAGAGAGAGAGGCGTTTTGGGATATCGACTTTGATAGCGGTGAACGCTACCGCTTTGGTGCCGTACACTTTCAGGGCGCACAAATCCGCGATGATTACCTGCAAAATTTGGTGCCGTTTCACGAAGGTGATGCTTATACCAGTGAAGATCTCGGTGAGTTAAACCGCCGTCTTTCTGCGACAGGATGGTTTAATTCCGTCGTGGTTTCTCCTGATTTTGACCAGTCGAAAAGTTCTAAGGTACTGCCGCTGGAAGCCGTGGTGACGCCGCGAACCCGTAACCGCATTGAAACTGGGATCGGCTATGCCACGGATGTTGGCCCGCGTTTTAAAACAACCTGGAATAAGCCTTGGGTGAATTCACGCGGGCACAGTCTTGAAAGCAGCCTGAGCGTGTCCGCACCGGAGCAATCGCTTGATTTTAGCTACAAAATCCCCTTGCTGAAGAGTCCGCTTGAACAGTATTACCTGATGCAAGGCGGCTTTAAGCGCGAAGATCTCAACGATACCAAATCCGATGGCACCACGCTCAACGTGGCACGCTACTGGGATCTCTCCAGCGGTTGGCAACGGGCGATTAACCTGCGCTGGAGCCTCGACCACTTTACGCAGGCGAGCGTGACGGATACCACGATGCTGATCTATCCGGGCGTCAGCATTAACCGAACTCGCCAACGCGGTGGGCTGATGCCGGTATGGGGCGATACGCAACGTTATTCTATCGACATTTCCGACACCACCTGGGGATCGGACATCGACTTTGCCGTGGTTCAGGCGCAAAACGTCTGGATTCGCACGCTGGCGGATAAGCACCGCTTTGTCGCACGCGGCAATCTGGGCTGGATTGAAACCAACAATTTCTCCCGCGTTCCTCCCTCACTGCGTTTCTTTGCCGGTGGTGATCGCAGCATTCGTGGGTATAAGTACAAATCTATTTCGCCGCGCGACAGCGACGGCAAACTGACTGGTGCGTCCAAGCTGGCGACTGGCTCGCTCGAATACCAATACAACGTAACGGGAAAATGGTGGGGCGCGGTTTTTGTTGATTCAGGTGAAGCAGTGAATGACATCAAACGGAGTAACTTTAAGACGGGCACGGGCGTCGGCGTACGCTGGGCCTCGCCGATTGGCCCAGTGAAACTTGATGTCGCCATGCCGATCGGCGATGCAGAGAAGAAGAATGATGTTCAGTTCTATATCGCGCTGGGGCCTGAACTATGATGGATGAGAAAAACGAACAAAAAGCACAGGATCCGGTGACAGAAGAAAACGTCGCGCAGGATAACGCGCCGACGCGGCCTGCACGAAAAGGGCGCGGGTGGAAAACGGTCAGTATTAGCCTTGCGGCATTCTTACTGCTGCTCATGGTTGGGTTGGGGCTGATGGTGGGCACCACGCCGGGCCTGCATCTGTTGCTGAATATCGCCGCACGCGTGGTGCCGGGGTTGGATATTGCCAGCGTGAGTGGTGGCTGGCGTGATTTAACGCTGAAAAATATCAGCTACGAGATGCCGGGTGTGACGGTAAAGAGCGAGGAGTTTCACCTGTCGCTCGCACTGGGCTGCCTGCGAAAAAGTCAGTTGTGTATTAACGATCTCTCGGCGAACCGCGTTGATGTGATCGTCGATACCAAAGCCTTACCGGCGACAGATGCGTCACCGCCGCCTTCGACGCCGGTAACGGAGATCTCTGCACCGTTCCCGATTTCACTGCGCCAGCTAACGCTTAGCAACGTTCAGGTTACCGTGGATGACACGGCGATTTCACTGAGCGAATTCCGCACCGGAATGCAGTGGGAAGGGCGTGCGTTGACGCTGCTACCGACCAGAATCAGCGCGCTGCTGGTGGCCTTGCCGAAAACGCCCGTTGACGTGCTGGAGGATGGCAAAGTAACGGCGGCGGAAATGGCGTCTGTTATCAAGGAAACGGCGGCGAACGTACGCGATGCGGCGGAGCAAAGCACCTCGCAAACGCTTCACATCGATAACGCGCTGGTGGCAAACAATACTGTCGCGGCAGCCACCACCACGACACCGATACCGACGGCATCGACACCCAAAACGGATAGCACCGCTGACAAGCCGACAGTCCCTGAACCGCCGCTGGGGGAACGCCTGAGCGAGCTGTTCTCCAAACCGTTATTACCTGATTTACCGCAGTTCACGTTGCCGCTGGATCTGAACATTGTCGAGATTCACGGCGAGCAGCTGCGGTTGACGGGTGATCAGGACATTTTGATTAATAACCTGTTCGTGCAAGCCTCGACTCAGCAACAGCATTTGCGTCTGGACAAACTTATCGTCCAATCGCCGCAGGGCGGGCTGAATGTACGCGGTGAAGCGACGCTCAGCGAGAGCTGGCCTGTCTCGCTGACGGCGAACGGCGTGCTGAACGTCGATCCGATCAAAGGCGAGAAGCTGAAACTGACGGTTGATGGCGGCCTGCGCGAACAGTTGAATGTGGCGCTGAACCTCTCGGGGCCGCAGCGCGCTCAGTTGGATGTGCAAACCAAACTGGCAGAAGCCGGGCTGCCGCTGGCATTGACGCTGCAAACCGAGCGTGTGCGTTGGCCGCTGACGGGCGCGACGCAGTATCAGGCCAGCAACGTCAGGCTGCGGTTTAACGGCAAAGCGACCGACTATGCGCTGTCGCTGCGCGGCGATCTGAGCGGTGCGGAAATTCCCCCCGCGACGCTGCTGCTGGATGGCAAAGGTAACGAACAGCAGTTTGCGCTGAGCCGCCTGCGGTTGGCGGCGTTGCAAGGGAATGCCGATCTGAGCGCGCTTATCGACTGGAGCAAAGCGATTAGCTGGCGCAGTGAGCTACTGCTGAACGGGATTAACACTGCGAAACAGTGGCCTGAATGGCCCGCGAAAATAGATGGCAAGATTACGACACGTGGCAGCGTCTATGGCGGTAGCTGGCAGTTACAGGTGCCGGAACTGCGTCTGGACGGCAACGTGAAAGCGAATAAGCTCACGGCCAGAGGTGAACTGCGCGGCAATGCGGCGGGTCAGTGGACAATACCCGCGCTGAATCTGGCATTAGGCCGCAACCAGTTGAATGTCAAAGGTGACCTGAGCGACAAATGGCAGTTGGATGCCGACATCAATGCCCCGTCGCTGGACGGCATGTTGCCGGGTCTGGCAGGACGCGCCATCGGGACACTCAAGCTACGCGGCAATCTGCGTGAACCGCAGATGCTGGCGGATATCACGGCGTCCGGTCTGCGCTGGCAGGCGATAACGATTCGTCAGGTGAGAGTCGAAGGTGATGTGCGCTCCGAACAGCAGATTCAGGGCAAGCTGGCCGTGCGTCTTGAAGCGTTGAAGCAGGACGGCCTGAATATTGCGCTGTTGACGCTGGATGCCAGCGGCAATGAAAAGCAGCACCAGCTTCGGCTGACTATGCAGGGTGAACCGGTCGCGGGGCAACTGGCACTTTCAGGCAGCTTCGATCGTCAGGAACAGCGCTGGCGCGGCACGCTGAACAATACCCGCTTCGACACGCCGGTGGGGGAATGGCGTCTGACGCAGGACATGGCGCTGGACTACCTGAATGCGCAGCAGAAGATCACCATCGGCACGCACTGCTGGCGGAATCCGAATGCTGAGCTTTGTGTTCCTAAGGCGATTGAAGCCGGGCCGAGCGGGCAGGTGAGCATTCGATTGAACCGCTTCGATCTCGCGATGTTAAAGCCGTTCCTGACAGCGGACACCGTGCTAGCGGGGACGTTCACTGGTGGTGCCGATATCAGTTGGCAGGCAGGACAAGGCTTACCGCAGGCGAAAGTGTCGCTGGTGGGAAACGGGGTGAGCGTGCGCCAGCAGTTGCAAGGCAACACGCTGCCGATTGATTTCGACACCTTTACGCTGAATGCGGGGATCGATCGCGGGCGGGCGCAACTTGGCTGGCTGATGGCCATTCGGGATAACGGGCGCTTCAGCGGTGATATTCAGGTCAGCGACCCACAAGGACGGCGCAATCTCGGCGGCAACGTCACGATCAACACGATTTCACTGGCCTTGCTCAACCCTGCGTTGAGTAAAGGAGAGAAAGCGGCGGGGATACTGAATGCGAACCTGCGTCTGGCGGGGGATGCGGCTCGTCCTCAGATCTTCGGCCAGATGGTGTTGGAACGATTGGATATTGATGGTAACTGGATGCCGGTCGATCTGACCAACGGACGGCTGGCGGTGAACTTCAGCGGGATGTCGTCAACGCTGCAAGGTTTCCTGAAAACGGATAACGGGCAGTTAAACCTTGGCGGGAATGCCGATTGGTCGCGACCGGACGCCTGGCGTGCGCGGATCGCAGCGAAAGGCCAGAAGCTGCGTGTGACGATTCCACCTATGGCGCGGCTGGACGTCTCACCGGATATTGTTTTCGAAGCCACGCCACAACTGTTTGCGTTAAACGGTTCCGTCAGTATTCCGTGGGCGCGTATTGTGGTGAAAGATATGCCGGAAAGCGCGGTGGCGGTGTCACCGGATGAAGTGATGCTGGATGCACAGCGCCAGCCGCTGAAAAAAGCGGGCGATGCCATTACGGTTAACAGCAATCTCACCATCCGTGTCGGGAATGATGTGCGGCTGGATGCGTTTGGGCTGGCTGCCCGCCTACAGGGCGACCTGAAAATGGTTCAGGACGAGCGCGGATTAGGGCTGAATGGGCAAATTGATATTCCGTCTGGCCGCTTTAAAGCCTACGGACAGGATTTGATCGTCCGCAAGGGGCTGATTCTGTTCTCCGGCCCGCCGGATCAGCCGATCCTGAATATCGAAGCGATTCGTAACCCAGACAACACTGCTAATGACGTCACCGCCGGTGTGCGCGTCACTGGCATGGCCGCCACGCCGAAGCTGGAAGTCTTCTCCGATCCGGCCATGTCGCAGCAGGAAGCACTCTCTTATCTGTTGCGTGGACAAGGTTTGGACAGCGGCGGAGCCGATAGCTCAGCAATGACCTCAATGTTAGTCGGTTTAGGGGTTGCACAAAGTGGTCAAGTTGTGGGTAAAATCGGCGAGGCCTTTGGCGTAAGTAATTTAGCTCTGGATACACAGGGTGTTGGCGATAATTCTCAGGTTGTCGTCAGCGGCTACGTCCTTCCGGGTCTGCAAGTGAAATATGGTGTTGGCATATTCGATTCTTTGGCAACGTTAACGCTGCGTTACCGCCTGATGCCAAAGCTATACTTGGAAGCGGTGTCTGGAATTAGCCAGGCATTAGATGTGCTCTATCAGTTTGAGTTTTAGCGATGCGAATTATTGTTTACGGCAGTTTACGACGCAAACAGGGAAATAGTCATTGGATGACCAATGCGCAATGGCTAGGGGATTGTCAGCTCGCAGGTTTCGAGCTGTACGATCTCGGCCATTATCCGGCAGTGGTGCCTGGTGATGGCGAAATCCATTGTGAGGTTTATCGCATTAGTTCGTCGATATTGACGGAACTGGATGCCTTAAAGCGGGACGGTCACGAATACCAACGTGAGCTGATTTCCACCCCTCTGGGCAGTGCCTGGATCTATCTGTACAAGCACCCTGTTGTAGGGCTGACGCGTATTGCCAGCGGTGACTGGCTAAAGCGCAGTGAAGAAGATGACGAAGAGGCTTGAGGTCGAATAGCCAATAAAATCAGGGGTATAAATAAAAACACCGCGCAAGGCGGTGTTTTTGATCGTGCGATATATTGAGCCGTAAAGGGCTTAATGCATACCGCGTGGCGCTTATTTGTTTTTCGCGCGCTCGAAGGAAGCAACGATCTCGGCTTTTGCCGCTTCAGCGTTATCCCAACCTTCCACTTTCACCCACTTACCTTTTTCCAGATCTTTGTAGTGCTCAAAGAAGTGGCCGATCTGTGCACGCAGCAGCTCAGGCAGGTCGTTAACGTCTTTAATGTGATCGTATTCTTTGGTCAGCTTGCTGTGCGGAACAGCAACCAGCTTGGCATCTTCGCCTGCTTCGTCAGTCATTTTCAGCACGCCAACAGGACGGCAACGGATCACGGAGCCTGGCTGTAGTGGATACGGGGTTGGCACCAGAACGTCAACCGGGTCGCCATCCAGAGACAGCGTGTGGTTGATGTAGCCGTAGTTGCATGGGTAGAACATGGCGGTAGACATGAAACGGTCTACAAACAGCGCGCCGGTATCTTTATCAATTTCATATTTGATTGGATCGGCATTCGCGGGGATTTCAATCACTACATAGATATCTTCTGGCAGATCTTTACCTGCCGGCACATCGTTCAGACTCATGTCAGTTTCCTTCTCTTAAAACCTGAAATAGCGTGGCCGTCATTATAGCCAAAAAGCGTTTAATGTCCCTGATTTTTAGCGTGGCGAGGCGCCAGGCGCTCGCCTGTGTCGTTTAAGTAAAAATACTTTCGTTACTAAAGTTTCTTTAAAGAAAGCAGGCTTGCTACCGATAGGAACATGATCAAGATCACGTTATGTGGAGCATTTCTCCGCATTTATTTATCATTTGTAATTCCAGGGAAACAAAAATGTTAAAAAACATCACAATCAAGACAAGCTTGATTGCTTTGTTAGGCATGATGGTCCTTCTGCTATTGCTGGTCTGCGGAATTGGCATCACCTCAATCAATCAGGGAGTCACGTCGCTGACGACAATCGACAAGATTCAGGGGAAAGAAGTGACGGCGCTGGCAGGGAGTTATACCGCCTCGCTGCGTGCAAGAACGGGCGCGGCGTTGGCCGCTCGTCAGATGGAAAGTGGGGCGACCGACCTCGCGAATGCATCCGTCGCGCGAGCGGAAGCCTACACGGCGCTCTCCCAAAAAGAAATGGCGCGTTTTCTTTCTTACGGCACCGTAACGGAGCGCGGCGCCAGAATGGCGGCTGAGGTGAAAAGTAGCTACGAGCAGTACATGAGCCTTGGCGTTCAGCCGATGGTCGATGCGTTGAAACGCGGTGATGTTGCAGCCTATTACGTGCTGTTGCAAGACGTACTGCCGCCGCTCAGCGTTAAGATGGATAAGGTGGCGAACGAATTCCGCGACTTCGGCCTAGAAGTGGGGGAAACCATGCTGAAAGACGCCGAGAATTTTGCGTTCGAGCGCCTGACGATCATTGGTGTTGCCTGTGTCGTCGTTCTGCTATTGGTATTGGCTGCCTGGATGGCGCTGAAGCGTTCTATCCTGTCTCCGCTTGAAGAAACGGTCGCCCAATTGGAGTTTATTGCCCGTGGCGATTTGACCCAGCGCATTGCCGAGGGGGGGAATAATGAAATCGGCCGCCTGATTCAGGCGATGCAGGCAATGCAGTCTTCACTGGCAACCGCTGTGGGGCGCGTCCGCGATGCCGGTATGCAGATCGATGTCGGTACGCGCGAACTGTCTTCTGGCAATACGCATTTGGCGGCGCGTACAGAAGAATCGGCCTCATCGCTGGAAGAAACCGCCGCCAGTATGGAGCAGTTGACTGCCACGGTAGCGCTGAATGCGGAGAGTGCGGAACAAGCGCATACGCTGGCGCAAAATGTGTCGGATATTGCTAATAAAGGCAGCGAGACCGTGGGCGGTATGATTGAGAAAATGCAGATGATTTCCAGCAGTTCGGAACGTATTGCCGATATTCTGGCGGTGATTGACGGTATCGCATTCCAGACCAATATTCTGGCGCTGAATGCGGCGGTTGAAGCTGCACGCGCGGGTGAGCAAGGGCGGGGATTTGCTGTGGTAGCGGGTGAAGTCCGCAATCTGGCGCAGCGCAGTGCGCAATCGGCTAAAGAGATTAAAACGCTGATGGAAGAATCGCAGAGCCGTGTCAATGAAGGCACCGTGATGGCAAAAATGGCGGGTGACACGATGAATGACGTTTCTGACGCCGTGGCGCGCGTAACGTCCCTGATGCGTGAGATTTCAACGGCAACGCGTGAGCAGAGCAATGGGATTGGGCAGGTGAATCTGGCGGTATCGCAGATGGATGAAGTCGCCCAGCAAAATGCGTCTCTGGTCGAAGAGTCCGCCGCTGCCACGCGTTCACTGGAAGAGCAGGCGCGTCTGCTGGCGGAAAGCATGGCACAGTTTAAAGTGCAGTCGCAGGCGTTTGCCGCTATCGGTCGATTCTAGTTCCCCCTTCATACTTCATAAAAAAATTCCCGTGAAAACGGGAATTTTTTTGCCTTATGCCTCGGGAGGCGTTTGTTCGTCTTCTGGCTGTTTCTTCTTACGCAGCTTGGTCCAGATTTTACTTTCCTGTCCGCGCCATAGGCGCTGGATATTGTCGTGGTGACGCATCAGGATCAGACAAGAGAGCATCGCGACGGGAAACGTAAACTGCGGCTTGAACCACCAGACATAAAACGGCGCGATGAGCGCACTGACGATGGCGCCGAGTGAGGAATAACCGCTCAGCAGGATGGTGAGTAGCCAGGTGCCGGTCATCAGACCCGTCAGATCCCAGCCGATTGGTGCAATGGCACCAAAAGCCGTTGCCACACCTTTGCCACCACGAAAGTGGAAAAAGACGGGATAGATATGGCCGAGGCAGGCAGCGATAGCGGTTAACCCGAGATACAGCGGGGTAACGCCCAGCGCGTAAGCGGCCCAGACTGGCAGCATGCCTTTCAGGACATCAAACACCAATACGGTCGCAGCGGCAGCTTTGCCGCCAATACGTAATACGTTAGTCGCTCCGGGGTTCCCAGAACCATGCTGACGTGGGTCAGGTAGCCCAGCCATTCTGCAAAACAAAATCGCACTGGAAATAGAGCCACACAGATACGCGATTAACATCATACCAAGCGCGGTAACACTCATAACGCCATTCCGTTTAATAAGGGTCGTTTTACTCTTCTCATCTGTGGATAATACGCACATTCCGTCGGAAGTGGTATCCGACAGCGACAAAAACAGAGAATGACGTGATGGATATCGTATTTATTGAAGAACTTACTGTAATCACTACTATTGGTGTTTACGATTGGGAACAGACTATCCAGCAGAAACTGGTGTTCGATATCGAAATGGGCTGGGACAACCGTCAGGCAGCCGCCAGTGACGATGTGAATGACTGCTTGAGCTATGCGGATGTCAGCGAGGCGGTGATTGCCCATGTGGCAAATCAGCGCTTTGCTCTGGTAGAGCGTGTCGCTGAAGAAGTCGCCGACATGCTGATGCTGCGTTTCTCTATTCCCTGGCTGCGGATCAAGCTCAGCAAGCCGGGTGCGGTGGCGCAGGCGCGTCAGGTTGGGGTCATTATTGAACGTGGCGCACGATAAATCTTATTTAACAGAAAAATACTGATTTACGTGCAACTAAATCGTAACCCAAATAGTCTATACCCCAGTTATAGCGGCTCGCGAAAGTATGCAGCCGCTTTTTTATGGGCTAAATTTTCGTTTTATTAAAGGCAAGGATTTTTAGATGACTGACCTGCATTCATTGCTAATCGCATTTATTCTTGGCGTGGTCGAAGGACTGACCGAGTTTTTGCCCGTATCGTCTACGGGGCATATGATTATTGTTGGTCATTGGTTAGGGTTTGTTGATGATAAAGCTAAGACGTTTGAAGTGATTATTCAGCTTGGCTCGATTCTGGCCGTTGTCGTGATGTTCTGGCGCCGCCTCTTTGGTCTGATTGGGATTCACTTCGGTGAAGTCCCGCATGAGGGTAATACGGCGGGTCGTCTGAAACTGACGCACATCTTGCTGGCGATGATTCCCGCTGTGGTGCTGGGGCTGGCTTTCCATGATGTGATCAAATCGCTGTTTTACCCACAGAATGTAATGTACGCGCTGGTTGTCGGTGGTTTCCTGCTGTTAGCGGCAGAATGGTTCAAGCCTAAAAAAGCGCGCGCCGTCGGGCTGGATGACATCACGCATCGTCAGGCATTTATGATTGGCTGTTTTCAATGTCTGGCGCTGTGGCCCGGCTTTTCGCGTTCAGGGGCGACCATTTCCGGTGGGATGCTGATGGGAGTCAGCCGCTATGCGGCCTCTGAGTTCTCTTTTATTCTGGCGGTTCCCATGATGATGGGCGCAACTGTTCTGGATCTGTATAAAAGCTGGCACTTCCTGTCGCTGGCCGATGTGCCGATGTTTGCCGTTGGTTTCGTGACGGCGTTTGTCGTGGCGTTGATTGCGATTAAAACCTTCCTGACAGTCATCAAACGCATCTCGTTTGTGCCGTTTGCGATTTACCGCTTTATCGTCGCGGGCGTGGTTTACATGGTGTTTATGTAAGACTGAGAACGTCGATTTTAGGTAGACCGTTATAGAAGAGAAGAGGCCACGCATTAGCGTGGCCTCTTTGTTTCAGGACGCACCTGATGAATCTGGCTGCTGTGCTTTCCAGTCTGCCAATGCCTGAGTGCGGCGCCGCGTCAGCTCATTACGCACGTCAATACCTTTAAACCCATCGGCGACGACGTCCGAACTGCTGACCTGACTGGCGACGCGGAAGGCTTCACGCAGATAGTCGCCTTGCGGATACGGGGTCTCTTCAAAACCGGCACGGCCTCTGGCATCGGCTTCGCTCGTGAGCGCTAACTGCTCTAGGCGCTGTGGTTTACGCCAGACATCAATGGCATCAAATAGCTTCAGCAGCGTTTTAGGTTGCAGCACCTGCACGGTATGAACCAAGTCATGATATTCCGCAACCAGCTTGGCCAAATCGCGAATCGGATTAGGCACACGCAGGCGCTGGCACAGTGCCTCAACCAGTTTGACACCCGCTGGGCCATGCCCGTGATGACGCGGCCACAGTTCAGGCGGTGTGAGCCCTTTTCCTACATCGTGGCACAGTGTGGCAAAACGTACGTCAATCTCAGTGCTGAGGCGTGCGGCTATCGCCACCGTCATCATGGTATGAATGCCGGTATCGATTTCCGGGTGCCATTTAGCGGGAGCGGGCACACCGTACAGGTTATCGATTTCAGGGAACAGCACGGCTAGCGCGCCGCAGTCACGCAGCACCTGAAAATAGACATCGGGCGATGAGGTGCCAAGCGCTTTTTCCGTCTCTTTCCAGACCCGCTCCGGTGTTAGGTAAGCCAATTCGCCCTCATGCACCATTTTTTGCATCAGCGCCATGGTTTCTTCTGCAATCTGGAAGCCGAGATGAGCAAAACGCGCGGCAAAACGGGCAACGCGCAGCACCCGCAACGGATCTTCGCTGAACGCGTCGGATACGTGGCGCAGTACGCGATTCTCAAGATCGCGACGACCATGATAAGGGTCGATGAGATCGCCATGCTCGGTGCGGGCAATGGCATTGATGGTCAAATCGCGGCGGAGTAAATCCTGCTCTAGCGTGACATCGGGCGCGGCATGGCAGACAAAACCAGTATAGCCTTTGCCAGATTTGCGCTCGGTACGCGCGAGAGCGTATTCATCGCGACTAATGGGGTGTAAGAAAACGGGGAAATCCTTTCCAACCTGCTGGTAACCCTGCTCAAGCAGGTTCTCCGGCGTCGCACCGACCACCACCCAATCTTTCTCGGTGACGGGTAAACCCAGCAGGCTGTCCCGAACAGCACCGCCGACAAGGTAAATCTTCAACGTCGGGCTCCTGAATCAATAACCAATATTTCATCACATACTACCATCTTTACGCCGCCGCGTTGGACGCAAAGAAAAATGCCTGCATCCGCAGGCACTTATTTCGATTAGCTCATCCAACGGTCATTTTTCTTCTTGCGAGGGATGATGTGTGGCAGCAACAGGCCCAGCAGCAGGCCGATGCCTGCCACGCCGCCGCCGTACATAAACCACTGAAGAATGATGGTGCGCTGTTTATCATCAAGCTGGACATTCGCCGCGCTAACTTTCTTCTGCGCAACGATAAGCTGATTTTTCAGATCCTGATTTTCCTGACGTAATCCGTTGATGACGCCATCGCTGGCAGCGACTTTCTGCTGCATATCAGCGGTGCGCTGGTTCCAGGTCTGATCGATATTATTGAGTTTGTCCGTCAGGTCTTTGACCTGATTTTCCAGCTCCGGCACCCGCGTGCGCAGGCTTGGCGTATTGCTAAGTTGGTCTAGAGGAATCCACGTGGTGCGGTTTTTGTCATCACGGATCTGCGCATAGCCCGCGTTTTCATTAACGCTGAGTAACGTGACCTCTGCACCCGCATTCAGTGTGCCGACGATACGATATTGATTGCCTGGGCCGCTGTGGACATACGTCAATAACTCATCGGAAATATAGCGTTTTTCTTCCGCCTGTGCGGTCCAGCTCAGCGTGAGAGAAAATAAAGTAAAACAGAGTAAGCCTAATTTCTGCATAAGATCATCATGTTGCGTTAATGGTGGTCTGATAGTAGAGGCTTAAGTCTGACGAGGCAATGTATAAACCGAAATGAGAACAGTCTTAGAACCTGCGCATGGGGGCTATTTCATCCCCTAACGTCCATTGGGATAGGTTCTTATAAGGCGGCGCGCGGCGTGTTTGAACGCGAGAAGCCGCTTAGAAGATGGCTGGTTTGCATAAGAAATGCGCGCTTGTTCGCAGGTGAAAAAGAGTGTGTGCGGTAAGGGTAGTAAGGTGAAGTAAAATGTTATTTACTGACAGGATAATGAACGCGGTTTTGGTGCTGTGAATGCTATGAGTGAAGAAATTGAACTGAAGTTTATTGTTCATCCCGACAGCGTTGAATCGCTGCTGACGCAACTGGCTGCATGGGACAGCGATTACAGTCAGTATGAGCACATGCGTGCTCAGCGTCTGAGCAATACTTATTATGAGACGGCGGATAATTATCTGCGCCGCAACGGCATCGGTCTGCGTATTCGTGGCGAGAATGAACGCTATGAAATGACAGCGAAAACCGCCGGTAAGGTGATTGGCGGGTTACATCAACACCCAGAATATAACGTTGAGCTAGAGAAAGCCGAGCTGGATCTCAGCCTGTTTCCTGCGGAAGTCTGGCCGGAAGCGTGCGAGGTTGAAGTGCTGCAATCGTCGCTCAAGCCGCTGTTTAGCACAGATTTTACGCGTGAAAAGTGGGTGTTTACTTACTATCAAAGTGTGATTGAAGTGGCGTTAGATCGTGGAGAAATTCGTGCTGGCGACCTGAGTGAGCCGCTGTGCGAGCTGGAGATGGAACTTAAGATTGGTCAGACTACCCACCTGCTGGAACTGGCAAAGGAAATCGCAGCGTTTGGTGGTATGCGGCAGGGTAGCCTGAGTAAGGCGGCTCGTGGATACCATCTGGCTAAAGGTAATCCCGTTCGTGAATGTCTGCCTCTTAATCGATTAGTTGTCGATCCAAAAACCACTATCGATCAGGCTATCCGTGCGGCGCTGGAACTGGGGTTGAGTCACTGGCAATACCACGAAGAGCTGTGGGTAAGAGGAAATGCCTCTGCCCGTGAAGCCCTGCCAGAAGCCAGCGCGTTAATGCGCGAAATGTTGGTACTGGTAGGCGGCGTCGTGCTACGCAAAGTCACCACGCTTTTTCGTTCGGCTCTCGCTACTTTGGAATCCCGGTTACAAAGCGCCAGCGGCGCAGACGTCTGTTACAGCACTGACTACCTGCAAAGTAAGTTGGTACTGACTTCCTGGCTGATTGAGTCTGGCTGGCGTGACCATATGGATAATAAAGATCGCATTAAGCTACAGGGTTCGTTCAAACGTTTTGCTGACATCATGCTAAGCCGTAGCTCTGCCGAGCTGAAAAGCGCTTTTGCTTCTAAATTGACGGAGACGCAGTACGAACAGCAAATCCCTCGCCTGCAACGTAGTCTCTGCGCTTTCCTTCTCTTGTCCGGCGCGTATCCGTCGGAACAGGTGGAGGCCTACATTGAACACTGGCGGATCTTACTCCAGGAAATTGAGCGGCTTGCTGCCGGAAAGGCGCCTTCCGTGTATCTCGAAGCCTACCGTAAAGAGGCGCTGGCCTTGTCTCCGTTCTGGCTACATAGCGGCGGACAGTCACAGTAACCGTTAACTGCCGCTTGTCAGTGAGGATAGGCGGCGCATCAAGGGAACCCCCATGCCGATACTTCCTTTGCCTGCTTTACCTGTGCTTCTGACGGAACACTCTCAGCGTGCGCTCTCGCGTTTACGGGAAGCCGCACCTGATGAACCGATAACAGACAGCGACGCTGCTGCTTTGGCATTGAGCGATTTTGTCAGCGATGCGCTTGCGCTGCATCCTGACTGGTGGCAAAGGATTCATCAGCAACCGCCGCAGCCCGAAGAGTGGCAGCACTACGCCGACTGGTTAAGTAACGCCTTGGCTGATGTTAACGATGAAAATGCGTTAATGGCGGCATTGCGTCGATTTCGTCGCCATATGCTGGCGCGAATTGCGTGGTCGCAGGTGCTGCAAACCAGTACCACGGAACACACGTTGCGTCAGTTGAGCGAACTGGCCGAGGTAGTGATTGTGGCGGCCAGAAGCTGGCTATATCAGGCCTGTTGTCGCGAGTGGGGTACACCTTGCAATGCGCAGGGCGTGGCGCAGCCTCTGCTGATTCTTGGCATGGGAAAATTGGGTGGGGGGGAACTTAACTTCTCTTCGGATATCGATCTGATCTTCGTCTATCCCGAAAATGGTCATACACAAGGCGGGCGGCGCGAGCTGGATAACGCACAGTTCTTCACGCGTCTGGGACAGCGACTCATTAAGGTGCTGGATCAGCCGACCGTCGATGGTTTTGTTTACCGCGTGGATATGCGGCTACGCCCTTTTGGCGACAGCGGACCGCTGGTGCTCAGCTTTGCGGCCATGGAGGATTATTATCAGGAGCAAGGCCGCGACTGGGAACGCTATGCGATGGTCAAAGCGCGCCTGATGGGCGGAATGGACGATGCTTACAGTCAGGAACTGCGTAGCACGCTGAAGCCCTTCGTCTTCCGTCGCTATATTGATTTCAGCGTGATCCAGTCGCTGCGAAATATGAAGAGCATGATTGCCCGCGAGGTTCGTCGTCGGGATCTGCGCAACAACATCAAACTGGGTGCTGGTGGGATTCGTGAAATCGAATTTATTACGCAGGTTTTCCAACTGATTCGCGGCGGACGTGAACCGGGATTACAAGGGCGCTCTCTGCTACCTACGCTCGAGCATGTAGGGGCGCTGGGGTTATTAACGCCGCAACAGGTGCTCGATCTCAGCACGTCTTACCTGTTTCTGCGCCGCTTGGAGAACCTGCTGCAGGCCATTGCCGATGAGCAGACGCAAACGCTGCCGGCTGATGAACTGAACCAGCAGCGTCTGGCATGGGGAATGGGATTCGACAGTTGGGACACGCTGCAATCCATGCTGGAACAGCATATGCAGGCGGTGCGCCACGTATTTGACGATCTGATTGGCGATGATGCGCCGGACAATAATGATATCCCCGAACATAGCAGCTATAGCAGCCTATGGCAGGATACGCTGGATGACGGTGAACTGGCTCCGCTGACGCCGCATCTTACGGAAACCGTGCGTGAGAAGCTGATGCGGACGATTGTGGAATTCCGCCACGATGTGGCGAAACGCACAATTGGGCCACGCGGGCGGGATGTGCTGGATCAGCTCATGCCGTGCTTGTTGGCGGAGGTCTGTGCTCGTCAGGAAGCCGATAGCGTGCTGTCTCGTTTGACGCCGTTACTGCTGGGAATCGTCACGCGTACCACCTACCTAGAACTGTTGCTGGAGTCCCGTTCTGCGCTCGGTCAACTGATTCGCCTGTGTGCGGCTTCGCCGATGGTGGCCAGCCAACTGGCGCGTTATCCCCTTCTGCTGGATGAATTGCTCGATGCGTCAACGCTGTATCAACCGACGGCACCGAGCGCGTATGCCGATGAGCTACGTCAGTATTTGATGCGCGTACCTGAGGATGATGAAGAACAGCAACTGGAAGCGGTTCGCCAGTTTAAACAGTCGCAGCAACTGCGCATCGCCGCAGGGGATATCGGCGGTGTACTGCCCGTGATGAAAGTGAGCGATCACTTAACGTATTTGGCGGAAGCGATTATCGCGGCCGTGGTTCAGCAGGCGTGGGGACAGATGGTGGCGCGCTACGGTCAGCCGTCTCATTTGCAGCATCGTGAAGGCCGTGGGTTTGCGGTTATTGCCTATGGCAAACTCGGTGGTTGGGAGCTGGGATACAGCTCCGATCTGGATTTGGTATTCTTGCTGGATTGTCCATCGGACGTGATGACGGATGGCGAGCGCAGTATTGATGGCCGCCAGTTCTACCTACGTCTCGCACAGCGTGTAATGCACCTGTTTAGCACCCGGACGTCATCAGGCATTTTGTATGAAGTGGATGCCCGTCTGCGGCCATCGGGCGCGGCGGGTATGCTGGTGAGTACGGTAGAAGCCTTTGATGAGTATCAGCGTAATGAAGCGTGGACGTGGGAGCATCAGGCGCTGGTGCGTGCGCGCATGGTGTACGGTGAAAGCGGCGTTCAGCAGACCTTTGAGTCTATTCGCCGCGGCATTCTGTGCGCAGAGCGTGATGCTGATACCCTGCGGACTGAAGTGCGAGAAATGCGGGAAAAAATGCGTCAGCATCTGGCGAACAAAGATAAAGCGCTCTTTGATATCAAAACGGATGCGGGCGGCATTACAGATATTGAATTTATTGCCCAGTATCTGGTGCTGCGTTATGCCGCTCAGGAACCGCGTTTGACCCGCTGGTCAGACAATGTGCGCATTCTGGAACTGATGGCGCAGTATGGTGTGATGGAAGAGAGCGAAGCCAATGCGCTCAAGCTAGCCTACGTCACTATGCGCAACGAGCTGCACCATCTGGCTTTGCAAGAACTGTCCGGCCGGGTCAGCAAGGATCGGTTTATTGCGGAACGCGAACAGGTGCTGGTGAGTTGGAATAAGTGGTTAGTGGGAGCCTAAGTTTCCCCTTGACTATATGATGATGGGTTATGCGGCCACATGCTCAGCAAAGAGCCGCGCAGCAGTGGCGTGTATGATACGAGCCTATGATATTATTACGCGCATTATGCGAAATAAGCTTGGAGTAGAGGATGAAAGTGACGCTGCCTGATTTCCGTCAAGCGGGTGTATTAGTGGTCGGTGATGTCATGCTGGATCGTTACTGGTATGGGCCGACCAGCCGAATTTCACCAGAGGCACCCGTACCTGTGGTCAAGGTGGATACGATCGAAGAGCGCCCAGGCGGCGCGGCGAACGTCGCCATGAACATCGCTGCGCTGGGAGCAGGATCGCGGCTGGTGGGGCTAACGGGTATTGATGATGCTGCACGTGCACTGAATGCCAAGCTTGGCGAAGTGAATGTGAAGTGCGACTTTGTCTCGGTTCCTACGCACCCGACGATTACCAAATTGCGTGTGCTGTCGCGTAATCAGCAGTTGATCCGACTGGACTTTGAGGAAGGCTTTGAAGGTATTGATCCTCAGCCGATCATTGAGCGTATTCAACTGGCACTGCCAAAAATTGGCGCACTGGTGCTGTCCGACTATGCAAAAGGCGCATTAGCACATGTGCAAACTATGATCCAGACGGCAAAAGCGGCGGGTGTTCCGGTGCTGATCGACCCGAAAGGCACGGATTTTTCCCGCTACCGTGGCGCGACATTACTGACGCCGAACCTGTCTGAGTTTGAAGCGGTCGCAGGGCGTTGCAAAACGGAAGAAGAGCTGGTTGAGCGCGGCATGCAACTGGTGGCCGATTACGACCTGTCCGCGTTGCTGATTACCCGTTCCGAGCAAGGGATGACGCTGCTACAGCCAGGCAAGGCACCGCTGCATTTGCCAACGCAGGCACAGGAAGTGTATGACGTGACCGGTGCGGGTGATACCGTCATTGGCGTGTTGGCCGCTGCGCTGGCGGCAGGTAACCCGCTGGAAGAAGCCTGTTTCCTAGCGAATGCCGCCGCAGGCGTCGTCGTCGGCAAGCTGGGGACGTCCACGGTCACGCCGATTGAGCTGGAAAATGCTATCCGCGGCCGTGCCGACACCGGATTTGGCGTGATGACAGAAGAACAGCTGAAAAATGCCGTTGAACTGGCGCGCCAGCGTGGCGAAAAGATTGTGATGACCAACGGCTGCTTCGATATTCTGCACGCCGGACATGTGTCTTACCTGGCAAATGCCCGCAAACTTGGCGACCGGTTAATCGTTGCAGTCAACAGCGATGCCTCAACCAAACGCCTGAAAGGGCCGACTCGCCCCGTCAACCCGCTGCCGCAGCGGATGATCGTGCTGGGCGCGCTGGAAGCCGTCGACTGGGTTGTACCGTTTGAAGAAGATACGCCGCAGCGCTTGATTGCCAGCATTCTGCCGGACATTCTGGTGAAAGGCGGAGATTACCAGCCACATGAAATCGCTGGTAGCGAAGAGGTCTGGGCTAACGGTGGTGAAGTGAAAGTCCTGAACTTTGAGGACGGCTGTTCCACGACGAACATCATCAACACGATTAAAGCTAACACGTCTCAATCTTAAAAAATAAAACTGACGGTGCTCGAGTGATCCCGACGCCGTTCAGGCCGCAAGCTAATGATTCTCGCTCTGACACATCACGGGCGAGAATCATAACAATCATAACGCCGACAGGGCGACACGTCAGATAAAACAGGTATGAAACCAGTGAAGAAAGAACCAGCCGAAGTGAATGTGGTCGCACTGCGGGTAGCGGAGTTGCGCCGGGTCTTACGCCATCACGAATACAAATATCACGTTGAAGATGCGCCCGAAATTCCTGATGTTGAATATGACAAACTCATGCAGGAACTGAAAGCGTTAGAGACGGATCACCCCGAGCTGGTAACCAGTGATTCTCCCACGCAGCGAGTGGGGGCAGCGCCGCTGGCGGCATTTGAACAGGTACGCCATGAAGTGCCGATGTTATCGCTGGATAACGTATTTGATGAAGAGAGCTATCTGGCCTTCAGCAAGCGAATTGGCGACAGGCTAAAAAATGGTGACGATCTGACATTCTGCTGTGAGCTAAAACTGGATGGTCTAGCTGTCAGCTTGTTGTATGAAAACGGTGTTCTGGTACAGGCGGCTACGCGCGGGGATGGTACGACCGGGGAAAATATCACCAGTAACATTCGTACCGTTGCGGCGATTCCGCTGCGCCTTGAAGGTGACAATATTCCGCGCCGTGTTGAAGTGCGCGGTGAAGTGTTTATGAAACACAACGGTTTTGAAAAGCTGAACGAAGAAGCTCGTCGTACGGGGAGTAAAGTGTTTGCCAACCCGCGCAATGCTGCGGCTGGATCGCTGCGCCAGCTCGACCCACGCATTACGGCTAAACGTCCGCTGACCTTCTTCTGCTATGGTGTTGGGTTGCTAGAAGGCGGAGAACTTCCCGCCAGCCACTGGGAACGGTTGATGCAGTTCAAAGCGTGGGGATTGCCGGTGAGCGATAAAATCAAGCGCTGTACCGGTCCGGCCGAGGTGCTCGATTTTTATCGTCAGGTCGAACAAACCCGCAGTGCGTTAGGCTTTGATATCGACGGCGTCGTTGTCAAAGTTGACTCGCTGGAATTGCAGGAGCGGTTAGGGTTTGTTGCCCGCGCGCCTCGCTGGGCAGTAGCTTTTAAATTCCCAGCGCAGGAACAACTGACCTGGGTACGTGATGTCGAGTTTCAGGTTGGGCGCACAGGGGCGATTACGCCAGTCGCACGTCTGGAACCGGTCGCTGTGGCCGGGGTTATCGTTAGCAACGCCACGCTGCATAATGCCGATGAGATAGATCGGCTAGGTTTACAGATTGGTGATCGCGTGATTGTGCGTCGAGCGGGGGATGTGATCCCGCAGATCGTTGGCATCGTGGAATCTGAACGGCCAGAAACGGTACAACCGATCGTTTTCCCTTCGGCCTGCCCCGTGTGCGGTTCGGATGTTGAACGCGTAGAAGGGGAGGCCGTTACGCGCTGTACTGGTGGGTTGATCTGTGGTGCTCAGCGTAAAGAGGCGCTGAAGCATTTTGTTTCTCGCCGTGCGTTGGATGTGGAAGGCATGGGCGATAAGATCATCGATCAGTTGGTGGAAAAAGAGTACGTCAAGACGCCGGCCGACCTGTTTCGCCTGAGTGCTGGGATTATGACAGGGCTGGATCGCATGGGGCCGAAGTCTGCGATGAATCTGGTCAATGCGCTGGAAAAGGCGAAAAGCACGACGCTGGCTCGCTTCCTGTATGCATTGGGGATTCGTGACGTTGGTGAATCAACCGCTGCCAACCTCGCCGCTCATTTTGGTTCACTGGAAGCACTTTTTGCTGCCGATGACGAAGCGCTGCTAGCGGTGCCGGATGTCGGTAAAGTTGTTGCTGCACATGTACGTCATTTCCTTGAGGAAGAGCATAACCAAACCGTTATTCGCGAACTGACCGATCCCACAGGCATCAACCTTCACTGGCCTGAGGTTCTGGTCGTCAAAGCCGAAGAGATCGACAGCCCATTCGCAGGGAAAACGGTGGTATTGACCGGATCGCTGAGTATTTTGTCCCGTGACGAAGCCAAAGATCGGCTAACAGCGTTAGGCGCAAAAGTGAGTGGCAGCGTCTCGAAGAAAACCGATATGGTGATTGCTGGTGAAGCCGCGGGCTCTAAATTGGCGAAGGCGCAAGAATTGGGGATCCCAGTGATCGATGAGGCGGAAATGATCCGACTATTGGGAGAGTAAGCGGTGGAAAAAGAAGACCTGATAGACATTGCCACGATGCAGATGCCGTTTGGTAAATACAAAGGGCGAGTGCTGATCGATTTACCGGAAGAATACCTGCTGTGGTTCTTCCGCAAGGATGAATTTCCTAAAGGTCGCTTAGGTGAATTGATGCAGACTACGCTGGCAATCAAGATAGAGGGTCTACAAGGTTTGGTAACACCGCTGAAGCGGCCTCGTCCCTGATTATCATTTCCTGTCGTAACCTCTGACGAAAAAAGGTCGCTTCAATCAAGCGGCCTTTTACTTCTACTGGCTACTCTATCCCTGATGCAAGCTAGACGTAGATATTAATCTGGTTATCTGCTGTCGGGCGGTTAACACCTTCTTCTTTAGCGTATTGAGTAGAAGCAGAAGAAGATGAGCCGGACTGTTGTTCTGATTTTTCACTCTGCAAACGGGCAATTTGTGCCTGTAACGCCTGGATCTGTGCTTGAATGGCCTGTTGTTGCTGTTCGATCAGTTTACGTTCTTCATCGCTTTCTGTGCTGGAAGCAGACTCGGTCAGTTTACTCACCTGTTTGGTCAGTGCTTGAACCTGTTTAGTTAGCTGCGCAATCTGTTGTTCTGTCGTGTTGCTACTTTTACTACTGCTTGCTGTTGTTGTCGATACGCTGATACCGCTGATGGTGTTTGACATTTTCCCTCCTGAAAGGATGCCGATATACCCGAGTGATGTGGGGTACAAGCCGTTATATCGGCAATTTAAGCACGTTATCGAAGGGGATATTGTTGGCAATGAAACATGAAATACTCACTTTCCTGATCGCTCATGTAACAAAATGTATCAGTCAGGAAAGTGAGAGAAATAGAAAGGGAAATACATCAGACATTGCTGTCAGACGTAGATATCAACTCCGTCTTTTTTTTCTTTATTTTCAGTTTTTTGCGATGTTGTTCTTGATGCGGCTTCCATCGCTGTCTTTTCCGCTTCTTCTTTTTGGATGCGGGCAATTTCGGCATAGAGCGCTTGGATCTGTGCCTGAATCATCTGCTGCTGTTGTTTGATGAGTTTACGTTCGTCTTCACTTTGTGCATTGGCGGCCGATGCGCCCAGATCTTTTAGTTTCTTGGTCAGCTGTTTGATTTGATGTTGTAATGCGGCAATCTTTTGCTGAGCACCACTACTGCCAGCAGGCGCAGACTTACTCTCATTCGTCGACGCAGTCTTACTCTCTGTATTAGATGCAGACTTACTGACCGTAGAGGCTGCCGGTACGTTTGATACCGTATTCATGGTAATCCGGCTGATATCATTAGCCATCACTTCCTCCTGAAATAAGTCAATTCTCCGATTGTTATCGGCTGTGCCACTCTGTTCTTTACGAAAAGCTTACAAATGGGTGAGGCTATTGTGTCTTTCTGGCGGGAAAAAGGAACTGGCAAGGGCGCTTTCCTGCTCCCTTGCCGCAACCGAGGGGGGACGTCCGTTAGCTACCGTATACGTTAATTGCGCTATTCAACCGTCTGGCCTGAAGGTTTAGCCCTTCAGCGGCTTCTGTAGAGTGCGTAACCATCTCAGTATTGTGTTGTGTCATCTGTTCTATCTGTGCAATAGAAGTATTGATCAGTCCCAATGCTGCGGTTTGCTCACGCGTTGCGTTACTGATTTCTTTGATCATCGTGGAGACTTGCAAGACTTCATCAACGATGTCTCTAATGTGTTTGCCTGCGTTTTCTGCCATGGCGCTGCCTTGTTTCACACTTTCAACGTTAGCATCAATAAGTGCTTTAATTTCTTTGGCCGCAGAGGCGGAATGTTGTGCCAAATTGCGAACTTCGGCTGCCACTACAGCGAACCCTCTTCCCTGCACGCCAGCACGTGCTGCTTCAACCGCCGCATTCAGAGCAAGGATGTTAGTCTGGAAGGCAATGCTGTCTATCACGCCAATAATATCCACGATTTTATCGCTGGCACTGGAAATAGAATCCATCATGCCGATGGTTTCCTTCATGATGGTTCCACCTTTTAGTGCCGTATTGCTGGCGGCTTCCGCCATGGTCGTGGCCTGTGCTGCGGTTTCTGCACTTTGCTGTACAGCAACAGTAATTTCTTCAATCGCGGCAGCGGTTTGTTGCAGATTTGCTGATGTTTCTTCTGTGCGCGTATTCAGGTCGACATTGTTTTCCGCCAGCTTATGGCTGACGTTGGTAATCCCATTTACCTGTGTGCTAACGTCATCAACCAGCGAGTGTAAATTGAGGCTAAACTGGTTAACGGAACGTAGCAACAAACCGATTTCGTCTACGCGATTCAGGTGTATATGCTTTGTTTTACGGCCTGAGACTACAAGCTGAGCCTGCTTCAGTATCGTCGCGATTGGCTGTGCAATTTGCTTTTGTAAAAATTGATCTATGATGATGATGAGTAGTAGCGTCAGTGCCAATAGCCACAGTGGATTCATACCACTGAAAGCAAGTAGTGTGGGAATGAGCCCCGCCGTCAATACCGCGATGCGTAAGCGCCAGCGGACTGATAACTTTTGCAATAGCGAGAGTGGCGAAAAGAGTCCGGTGCGAACGACTAGTCCCTTGTAGAATTTATGGTTGCCCGCCTGTTTTTTCTGCACGGCGCTATACAACGCTTCGGCAGATTTGATCTCTTCGGCGCTGGGCGTGTTACGTACCGAGATATAGCCTGCGAGATGCTCCTGCTGGTAGACCGGCGTAACGTTGGCGCGAACCCAGTAGTGGTCGCCGTTGTTGCGGCGGTTTTTCACTAATCCTGTCCAGCTATCGCCTTGTTTCAACGTAAACCACATGTCGGCATAGGCTTCAACGGGCATGTCAGGGTGACGCACAATATTGTGTGGCTGGTTGATGAGCTGCTCTTCAGAAAAACCGCTAACCTTAATGAAGGCAGAGTTGGCATAAGTAATGTGGCTGTGAATATTTGTCGTGGACATCAATATGGTGTCCATGTCTAACAGATACTCCTGCTGTGTAACAGGTGTATTCACTCTCATGAGAAACCCCGGCGTACGTATCCCGTTCAGTTCCCAGGTCCAGCCATACTGACCACTTTTCTCGTCTCAGCCGTTCTGATTATTACAGAAGCTGATGCGCAGTATTGTGGCCGCGTGGTACATCCCGTGAAATCTGTCAGGCATATTGCTGTGTAAATACTCAAGTTATTCCAATGGGTAGGCTGAAATTTTTTGGGCGCTCACTCATTTATATAAAACAATGCTAAGCATTACTTATGAGTAAGTTATTGACCCTGTATTGTGCGTGATGGCAATTTTGTAACGGTGTTTTTGTAACAAATATGTCATCAGAGTTAGCACGCTTTTTCAGCACGCGTAAATTTATGATGGGGACGGTTACCTGTCAATTGATTCATTTTATTGGCAATAAATAATTGGTAAAAAAATGATTAAGAATAGATGATGAGTAAATAGGGATTATTCTTGAAGGTTTTTTTGAATCAATGAAATTGACGCTAAGAAGAATGCTTTGTTAATTTTTTTTTATTTTTTCTTTGCGTGAATGAAATTAAATGTTGCTTTGCTGAGGTTTATTCTTTTAATTATCGTTTTTTTTTCATTTTTATTGATGCTGAATTTATTGTAGATCAAATAATGCCATCCACAGGCCAGATAATGGATCTGGCCTGTGGAGAACGATAATCAGGTTACCGGTGCGGGATTGAAAACGGCCAGTGCGTTATGAAGCCCCCACTGATCGGACCAGGTTTTTTTCTTGCCACTGGCAATATCCAAAATGAAGTGGAAAAGCTGCCAGCCCACGTCTTCTATCGTGGCTTCTCCGGTAGCAATCGTACCGGCATCAATATCCATCAGATCGTGCCAGCGGTTTGCCAGTGCAGTACGGGTTGCCATTTTGATGACGGGTACCGCGAGCAGGCCATAGGGTGTACCGCGACCCGTGGTAAAAACCTGCACGGTGATACCGGAAGCAAGCTGCTGGGTGCCACACACGAAGTCACTGGCGGGCGTTGCGGCGTAAATTAGCCCACGTTTGGTGGGGCGTTGACCGGGAGAAAGGACCTCGACAATCGCGCTGGTGCCAGATTTGGCGATGGAGCCGAGCGCTTTTTCCACCACGTTCGCCAGACCTCCTTTTTTATTGCCTGGTGAGGGGTTGGCGCTACGATCGGTCTGGCCGCTGTCGAGGTAATTGTCGTACCAGGCCATTTCTTCCAGCAGACGTTTACCGACTTCTTCATTGATAGCGCGCGGCGTTAACAGATGAATGGCGTCGCGCACTTCAGTTACTTCGGAGAACATGACGGTTGCGCCGCAGCGTACCAGTAGATCGGATGCAAAACCGACGGCTGGGTTCGCGGTGACACCAGAGAAAGCATCGCTGCCGCCACACTGCATGCCGACAACCAATTCTGAGGCCGGACAGGTTTCACGCTGACGTTTGTTTAGCCGTTGCAGGTGTTTGTCTGCCATCGTCAGGATGTCATCCACCATCGATCTGAAACCCACGTGGTGTTCATCCTGCAAGCGGACAATACTACTGTCATCAAGAGAAATGGCCTGTACGTCTGATGTCCCTTCCAGCAGGCGTTCCGGTTGTAATTTTTCACAACCCAGGCCGACAACCAGTATCTCACCGCCAAAATTCGGGTTTAGCGCTAGGTTGTGAATGGTGCGGATAGGAACGACCGCCGCAGGTGCATTGATTGCCACGCCACAGCCGTAGAGATGGTTGAGTGCGACCACGCCATCCACATTGGGATATTTCGGTAATAAATCCCGCTCGATAATTTTGACGACATAGTCCACTACGCCCGCGACACAGTGCACGCTGGTGCTGATGCCCAACAGATTTTTTGTGCCTACGCTGCCATCGGCGTTACGGTAACCTTCAAAGGTGTAGCCTTCCAGCGAAGGAAGGGAGGCCGGGACTTTAGTCGCCAGTGGCAGGGTTTCCAACGCGGGAGCCTGAGGCAACTCGACCAGGGATTCATCAATCCAGCTTCCTTTAGCAATATCGCGTAGCGCATACCCGATAATTTCACCATAGCGGATAATTGCGCCTGATTTGGCGATATCAACAAGGGCAACTTTGTGTCCCTGCGGAACATGCTCAATTAATTCCAGATTATCATTAAAACGGGTTCCGGCACGTAAGCCATTATTATTAACAACAATGGCAACATTATCAGAATCGTGGACCTTAATATAAAGTGGCTGCTCTTGTGCAGCATTACTTTCTGATTTATCTGACATGATGCAAGCCTTTATTATTGGTTTAGCAGAAACGCTGTGGTAATGATTACCACGCTATTACTTCATTGCTCGCTAACGAGTATACGTGAGGTTCTCTTTTCGTACATTATGCAATTGACCTAAGCCTGAGCTTTTTGTTTCTGATTTATCAGGCGAAGCCCCAAATTTTGGTGAGTTTGATCACATTCTTCCTGCGTGCGTTTTTTAAGGGAGAAATGAAAATAATGTGTACGAATGTAAAAAAAGAATAGCGGCATTTTTCGTGAAACACCTCGCACTATATAGGGCAAGTGCACCAACATATTCAAAAGGACATTTTTAATGTTGTGCTTTTATCTAGTGAGCGGGCAGTGGGTAAAAATTATAATGATCCGGCGAGTTGAAGATGTCAGCTAATTACTCTGAAGCTATATAGCCTGGCTATTCGCAAAAAAAATAAAAATGGGAATTTAACTATCCACTTATCTTCATTCTGATAACCCTACACGTTATCTGTTATTCGGAATGAATGAGCGAACCGCGATTGAAGCAGGAGTTCATCATGAATACAGTAAGCTCAGCAGCTGGCGCGATACAAAAGAGAACAAACGCCCGCTACTGGATTGTCGTGATGTTGTTTATCGTCACGTCATTTAACTATGGCGACCGTGCCACATTGTCCATCGCTGGCTCTGCTATGTCCAAAGAGATTGGGTTGGATGCGGTAGGGATGGGTTATATCTTCTCAGCGTTCTCCTGGGCCTATGTGATTGGGCAAATACCTGGGGGCTGGCTGCTTGATCGCTTTGGCTCAAAGAAAGTTTACTTCTACAGTATCTTCACCTGGTCGGTTTTTACCTTATTACAAGGCTTTGTCGATATCTTCAGCGGTGCGGGCATTGTTATTTCTCTGTTCCTCCTGCGCTTTATGGTCGGCCTGTGTGAATCACCTTCCTTCCCAGGAAATAGCCGTATTGTCGCTGCTTGGTTCCCTGCACAAGAACGTGGAACAGCCGTCGCGATATTCAACTCGGCCCAATACTTTGCGACCGTGATTTTCGCCCCTATTATGGGCTGGTTGGTACATGCGGTGGGTTGGGCGCACGTGTTCTGGTTCATGGGGGGGTTGGGGATCATCCTCAGCGTTGTCTGGTTGAAAGCGATCCACGATCCTAAAGATCATCCTGGCGTGAATCAGGCTGAACTGGATTACATTGAGGCCGGTGGTGCGCTAATCAACATGGATGCCAAAGGGTCGAAGAAAACGACCGAAAAAGGAGAGAAATGGCATCAGATCAAGCAATTACTACAGTCTCGTATGATGCTCGGCATCTATATCGGTCAATACTGTATTAACGCACTGACCTACTTCTTCATCACCTGGTTCCCACTCTATCTGGTTCAGGCGCGTGGCATGTCGATTCTCAAAGCCGGGTTTGTTGCCTCGGTACCTGCAATCTGCGGTTTTGTCGGCGGTGTTCTGGGCGGCATTATTTCCGATTATCTGATGCGCCGGACCAATTCACTGACCTTTGCCCGTAAAACACCTATTGTCCTCGGTATGTTGCTCTCCATGTCGATGGTGATTTGTAACTATGTAGAAACCGAATGGGTGGTTATTGCGGTGATGTCTGCGGCTTTCTTCGGGAAAGGCATTGGTGCGCTGGGCTGGGCGGTTATGGCCGATACCGCGCCGAAAGAAATCAGCGGATTGAGCGGTGGGCTGTTCAACATGTTCGGTAATGCGTCTGGTATCGTGACGCCGATTGCAATTGGCTACATCATCGGAATAACTGGCTCTTTCAACGGCGGTCTGGTGTACGTCGGGATTCATGCGCTGGTTGCCATCGTCAGCTACCTGTTTATCGTACAGGATATTAAACGTATTGAATTGAAGCCATTCGCCAAGAAGTAAGGCTATTCGTTACCGTATTAATTTGCATATAGGCAATGACACAAAACGCTGCGCTATCGTACTGATGGCGCAGCGTTTCGCTATTAGGCTTGCCGCTTATTTACCTCATGGAAAGCCAGGTTTTATCTCTTTGAAATCGGTTGCTGGGAAGCGGTATTTCGGGGGTTATAAGGCGGAAATTCGCTTTCCCCGGTTTTCGTGAAACACCTCCCATTGGCCTGTGATAATGACATATTTAATCTGCATTTCGACAGGGAATGCTGTGCTATTGCCCAATGAGTTGTGAAATAAGAAAACTTATACTTTTTCCTGAGGTTGGTAAGGCGGTATTGATTCTGACAACGCTTTTCTGACTGGTTTATTCCGGTATCGGGACAGTTATAACCTGTTTTTATTCTGATAACCCTACAAGCATTACCATTTCAAATCAGAGTAAAAACAAGGTCGCGCTAATAAAGTAGGAAAACAACATGAAATCATCTACTGGTGCACCATCTGTTTTTTATTTCTGTATGACTGAATTATTTTCCTCATCCTCAACGTGCTTCTGCGTTGTGGCAAACATCGGAAACCTAAGCGTAAACCCTGTGCGCACCATTCGTGACGGGAGCCTGTAATGACAAACTTTTCAGCGACCCCTGTAATTACCGACATGAAAGTCATCCCCGTCGCGGGCTATGACAGTATGTTGCTGAACATCGGCGGCGCACATGGTGCTTACTTTACGCGTAACCTCGTCATTTTAACCGACAGCGCCGGGCATACCGGTGTCGGTGAAGCCCCCGGCGGTGAAGTCATTTACAACACGCTGGTTGAGGCCATTCCTCGTGTAAAAGGCGAACAAATCGCTCGTATGAACCGTCTGGTTCATGACATTCATGTCGGCAACCAATCTTCTGATTTTGATTCCTTCGGCAAAGGTGCCTGGACGTTTGAACTGCGCGTGAATGCGGTCGCGGCACTCGAAGCGGCGCTGCTCGATCTGCTGGGGCAATTTATGGGTGTCCCCGTTGCCGAGCTGCTGGGGCCAGGGAAGCAGCGTGATGACGTCACCGTGCTCGGTTACCTGTTCTATATCGGTGACCGCACAAAGACGGACCTGCCTTATTTATGCGGTGAAAAAGGTAAGCACGAGTGGTATCACCTGCGTCACCAGCAGGCGATGGACAGCGAGGCGATTGTGCGTTTGGCCGAAGCCACCACTGACCGCTATGGATTTAAAGATTTCAAGCTCAAAGGCGGCGTGTTGCCCGGTGAGCAGGAAATCGATGCCGTGAAGGCGCTGAAGAAACGCTTCCCAGATGCCCGCATTACCGTCGATCCAAACGGGGCTTGGCTGCTGGATGAAGCGATTGGTTTGTGCAAAGACATGAAGGGCATTCTGACCTACGCGGAAGATCCGTGCGGTGCCGAACAAGGTTTCTCCGGCCGTGAAGTGATGGCGGAATTCCGCCGTGCCACTGGGCTGCCCGTCGCGACCAACATGATTGCCACCAACTGGCGTGAAATGAACCATGCCGTGATGCTACAGGCCGTCGATATCCCGCTGGCCGATCCCCATTTCTGGACAATGCATGGTGCGGTGCGCGTCGCCCAACTGTGTGATGAGTGGGGGCTGACGTGGGGCTGCCATTCCAATAACCACTTCGATATTTCGCTGGCAATGTTCACGCACGTGGGAGCGGCAGCACCGGGTAACCCGACGGCGATTGATACACATTGGATCTGGCAGGAAGGTCAGCACCTGACCAAAGAGCCGCTGCAAATCGTCAACGGCAAAATTAAGGTACCGGAACGGCCCGGTCTGGGGATTGAGCTGGATATGGCACAGGTGACGAAAGCCCACGAACTGTACAAAAAATTACCGAGCGGGGCACGTAATGATGCCGTCGCCATGCAGTACCTGATTCCTGGTTGGAAGTTTGATCGCAAACGCCCGGTTTTTGGCCGCTAACCCGACATAAAAAAATGAGAGAGAAAGGATAAGAAAATGACATTGCAAAATTCAACGCCGGTTATTACCCACATGCAGGTTATTCCGGTTGCAGGTCACGACAGTATGCTGCTTAACCTGAGCGGCGCACATGCACCTTATTTCACTCGCAACATTGTGATTCTGAAAGATAACGCCGGGCATACCGGTGTCGGTGAAATTCCCGGCGGTGAGAAAATCCGTCAGACGCTGGAAGACGCTGCCGCGCTGGTGGTCGGCAAAACGCTGGGTGAGTACAAAAATGTGATGACGGCGGTGCGTGAGCAGTTCGCCGACCGTGACTCCTCCGGGCGCGGCTTGCAGACGTTCGATCTGCGTACCACTATCCATGTCGTCACGGGGATAGAGGCCGCCATGCTCGATCTGCTGGGGCAGTTCCTCAATGTCAGCGTGGCCTCGCTGCTGGGTGACGGCCAACAGCGTGATGCCGTTGAGATGCTGGGTTATCTGTTCTACATCGGCGATCGCAATAAAACCGACTTGCCTTACCAGAGCCAGGCTAACGAGAAATGCGACTGGTATCGTCTGCGTCATGAAGAAGCGCTGTCTCCAGAAACCATCGTACGTCTGGCTGAGGCGGCGTATGAAAAATACGGTTTCAATGATTTCAAGTTGAAAGGCGGCGTATTAGCCGGTAGCGAAGAAGCCGAAGCGGTGACCGCGCTGGCGAAACGCTTCCCGCAGGCGCGCATCACGCTGGATCCTAACGGTGCCTGGTCACTGGATGAAGCCATCGCTCTGGGCAAACAGCTGCGCAACGTGCTGGCGTATGCAGAAGATCCGTGCGGCGCGGAGCAAGGTTTCTCCGGCCGTGAAGTCATGGCGGAGTTCCGCCGTGCGACGGGGTTGCCGACGGCAACCAACATGATCGCCACTGACTGGCGGCAGATGGGGCACACCATTTCACTGCAATCGGTCGATATCCCGCTGGCCGATCCGCACTTCTGGACGATGCAAGGTTCCGTACGTGTGGCGCAGATGTGCCACGAATGGGGCTTAACCTGGGGCTCTCACTCCAATAACCATTTTGATATTTCACTGGCCATGTTTACCCAGGTCGCCGCTGCGGCACCGGGCAAGATTACGGCGATTGATACGCACTGGATCTGGCAGGAAGGCAATCAGCGCCTGACGAAAGAACCGTTGCAGATTGTTGGCGGTATGGTGGAAGTGCCGAAGAAACCGGGTCTGGGCATCGAACTGGATATGGATCAGGTGATGAAAGCACACGAACTGTATAAAAACATGGGATTAGGCGCACGTAACGACGCCATGGGAATGCAGTACCTTATTCCTGAGTGGACGTTTGATAATAAACGTCCGTGTCTGGTTCGCTAACGTTCTGATTTTCCGTTTTTTAAGCGCGCCGCTTCAGGTAAGCGGCGCTGGAATGACCGAGGATAAAAAATGAAGACTCCGCTGTTACCTAACCGTTTTCGCCAAGATTTGCAGCAGGGCAAAACGTTGATTGGCTGCTGGTGTGCGTTGGGCAACCCGATTTCCACTGAAGTGCTGGGACTGGCGGGATTCGACTGGCTGGTGCTGGATGGCGAACATGCGCCTAACGATATCGTGACGTTTATTCCTCAGTTGATGGCGCTGAAAGGCAGCCACAGCGCGCCTGTCGTTCGTCCGCCGTGCAATGAGCCAATCATCATCAAGCGGCTGTTGGATATCGGGTTCAATAACTTCCTGATTCCCTTCGTGGAAACGGCGGAAGAAGCTGCGCGTGCGGTTGCGTCAACGCGCTATCCGCCTGCGGGTATCCGCGGCGTTTCCGTGGCGCACCGTAGCAACGCTTATGGCACGGAACCGGACTATTTCGCCAAGATTAACGACAGCATTACCGTTGTGGTGCAAATCGAAAGTCAGGACGGCCTCGACAATCTGGATGCGATTATCGCGGTTGATGGCGTAGACGGCGTGTTTGTTGGCCCAAGCGACCTGTCTGCGGCGTTGGGCTATCTCGGTCAGCCTAATCATCCCGACGTGCAGAAAGCGATTCGCCACATCTTCGATCGTGCCGCGGCGCATAACAAACCCTGTGGCATTTTGGCACCGGTTGAAGCCGATGCGCGTCGCTATCTGGAATGGGGCGCAAGCTTTGTCGCGGTCGGTAGCGATCTGGGGGTGTTCCGCAGCGCAACACAGGCGCTGAGCGACAAGTACAAGAAGTAATTCAGACCGTTGACAAACCTATTTACGGAACGAGAACGATGGTAATGGGATAGAAGAGTAAAGCGTCCGCGCCAGGGATGGCGCGGCTCGAGCTTACAGGGACGTACTTGCAGCGTCTTTACGATCTACCCATTACCATTGCTCGGCGTACTTTGTCAGCAAATTCAGTGGTTCCGCGGCGAAGCGAATCCGCTATGAGGCGGGTTCATCGTGAATTGAAGTGATATCTACATCAGACAATGAGGTTAGGGCGATGAAAATTGGTTTTATTGGACTGGGCATTATGGGAAAACCGATGAGTAAAAATCTGCTGAAAGCAGGTTACTCATTAGTCGTGATGGACAGAAATCCGGACGCGGTCGCGGAAGTTGTCGCGGCAGGCGCTACGGCGGCTGAGACGCCGAAACAGGTTGCGGAGCAGTGCGACGTTATCATCACCATGCTGCCTAATTCACCGCACGTGAAAGACGTGGTGCTGGGTGAAAACGGCGTCATCGACGGTGCGCGTGCCGGAAGTATTGTGGTGGATATGAGTTCCATCGCGCCGCTTGCCAGCCGTGAAATTGCGACGGCGCTGGCGGCGAAAGAGATCGCCATGCTGGATGCACCGGTCAGCGGCGGTGAGCCTAAAGCTATCGACGGCACGCTGTCTGTGATGGTGGGTGGCGACAAAGCGCAATTTGACCGCTGTTTTGAGATTCTGAAATCCATGGCGGGATCCGTGGTTCATACCGGTGAGATCGGCGCGGGCAACGTGACCAAATTGGCGAACCAGGTGATTGTGGCACTGAACATTGCCGCCATGTCTGAGGCGCTGGTGCTGGCAACGAAAGCAGGGGTTAACCCGGATCTGGTGTATCAGGCAATACGCGGTGGTTTGGCGGGCAGCACCGTGCTGGATGCGAAAGCGCCGATGGTGATGGATCGTAACTTTAAGCCGGGTTTCCGCATCGATCTGCACATTAAAGATTTGGCGAACGCATTGGATACCTCACACGGTGTTGGTGCCCAATTGCCGTTAACGGCGGCGGTGATGGAAATGATGCAGGCGCTGAAAGCGGACGATCTGGGATCGGCCGACCACAGTGCGCTGGCGTGTTACTACGAGAAGCTGGCCAAAGTGGAAGTTACGCGATAAGCCGTGAAGCGATAGTCACGAGGCTGGCACAGGATGCCAGCCGACTGGCAGAGAATCATTCTGATCTATCCAAGAGATTTCAGGACCTGCAGCCCTGAAAGCTGGCGGGTATAAGCGCCGTTTCATGAGCGCGCGGATTATTGATGCAATCGGAACGTTGATGAAATCGGATCGTTTATGAAAATAGTGATCGCACCGGATTCTTATAAAGAAAGCCTGTCTGCACAAGATGTTGCTACGCAGATTGAAAAGGGATTTCGTGAAATATTTCCCGATGCCTGCTATGTCAAATTACCTGTTGCAGATGGTGGGGAAGGCACAGTTGAAGCGATGGTCGCGGCGACCGATGGCAAGATTGTGAATGTTAAGGTCACAGGACCGTTAGGCGACAGCATCGACGCGTTCTTTGGCCTGTCTGGCGATGAAAAAACGGCTTTTATTGAGATGGCGGCGGCAAGCGGTCTGGAACGTGTACCTTCGCAACTGCGTAACCCGTTAAAAACAACCAGCTATGGCACGGGCGAACTGATTCGCTGCGCGTTAGATTATGGTATCCGGCACTGCATCATCGGGATTGGCGGGAGCGCAACCAATGACGGCGGATCGGGCATGGTGCAGGCGCTCGGCGCGAAGCTGCTGGATAAGCAGGGCGAACAGATCGGTTTTGGCGGTGGTGAGCTCGACAAACTCGCTCGCATTGATATCAGCGAGCTGGATGAACGTATTAAAGGCTGCCGTTTTGAAGTGGCCTGCGATGTGACCAACCCACTGACGGGGAAACAGGGCGCATCGGCGATTTTTGGCCCTCAGAAAGGGGCGACGCCGGAGATGGTTGAACAGTTGGATAATGCGCTGAAGCATTATGCGGCGGTAATTCGCCATGATCTGGATATGGACGTGGAACACGTTCCTGGTGCCGGGGCAGCGGGCGGCATGGGCGCGGCGCTACAGGCGTTTTGCGGCGCTGAGCTGCGTCAGGGCATTGAAATTGTCACGGAAGCGCTGGGGCTGGATGAACTGGTTCGAGATGCCACACTGGTGATTACCGGCGAAGGGCGCATCGACAGTCAGACGATCCACGGTAAAGTGCCGATTGGCGTGGCGCGGGTCGCCAAACAGTATAATAAACCGGTGATTGGTATTGCAGGCAGCCTGACGGCAGACGTCTGCGTGGTACATGAACATGGTCTGGACGCGGTATTCAGCGTGCTTTACAACATCTGCTCACTCGAAGAAGCGCTGGATAATGCGGCAGAGAATGTGAGGATGGCAGCGCGTAATATTGCCGCTACGATCCGGTTGGCGCAGTCGATGTCGCGTTGATCGTCATCGTGATGCGATAGTGTTTGGTATTTATACACATTTCTATGCAGACTGAGAGACGGTTTCGTGCGCCACAATACGGCTATTTCATGCTACTTCGCAGCACGCGCCCGACACGGGGCGCTCAGTCGCCGCCGCCCCGTGACCCCAGGCTTTCGGCGGAAATTATGCCGCTAACGCGGTGCCTTCGTCGGTATCTGGCTTAACGGACCGCTTGCGACACGTTTACTAGCCCCATAAATGGGGCTCACCCTTCGGGCCAGCACAAGTGCTGTTCAAAAACGTCTTTGACGTTTTTGTCCGACGTGGCGCAAGCTTTCGCCGCGTCCTGCGGCTCATCCGAAGCCCGCTATCTCCTCAGCATAATTTTTTACGCCTGATAACAGCAAAGCGCACGAAACTGTCTCCGCAGTGGGGATATTAATTACGAATGCATAGGACTGATATGCGGTTGGGCGGCGTTGATGACGTTATCGATTTCGTCCAGTAGCTCCAGCCATTCGGGTTCCAGATCGCTGGCGTGAACGCCTTTACGCAACTGTTGTTCCAGATAGCGGCAGATGCGTTGCAGGCGCGGAACGCCGCTGTAGCTGCAACTGCCGTGCAGTTTATGCACCAGCTCGATGATGTCATCATCCGTCTGGCCCTCCAGCACCTTTTCTATCTTCCGCTGAACCTCCGGTAAGAAATCCAACAGCATTTGCAGCAGGTCACGTGCCAACTCCGGCTTGTTGGCCGCCTGTTGCTGTGCCAGCGCCCAGTCGAGTGATAGCTGGCTATCGTCGTGCTCGCTCAATAAACCCGTCATATCACCGCGATCGCGCTTTAAAGGCTCCTTTCGCGCATGGCGCGTTAGCACGCTTTTCAGCATCTGTTCGTCTATCGGTTTAGCCAAATAGTCATCCATACCTGAACGCAGCAGATGTTCACGTTCACCCGTCATGGTTTGTGCCGTCACTGCGATGATGGGCGTGGTGGCATGATGGGGGATATGGCGGATCCGCTCACTGGCGCAAATGCCGTCCATCCCCGGCATCTGAATATCCATGAGGATAATGTCGAACGGGTGCAGCTTCGCCTGTGCAATCGCATCTTGTCCGCTTTCACACAGGATAATCGTCTCGACCTGTTCTTCCAGCAGCGTGCCGATCAGTTTCAGATTAGCGGGATTGTCATCCACCGCCATCACGCTTAGCGGCAGACGGGCCGGATGGCGTGTGGCACTCGGGTGAGATGCCGTATCGTCCGGCAGGAAAGAGAGCTGGAACAGCGTGCTGTCCTGTAACAGCGGCAGCAGGCGCGATGCCGCGAGTGGTTTGCTCAGGCAGGCATGTACGCCGAAGGTTTTCAGCTGTTCGGCATCCATTTGCGCCAGACTGGGCAGCGCCAAAATCACACAGGGGGCGCGACGGCAGATATCACGCAGTCTGGGCGTGTAGTCGAGCAGTGTGTTGCGATATTGCACGGGAATGCCGAGCAGCAGGATATCGAACTCTCCCTCAGGCAGTTGCTCAAACGTCGGGCTGTAGCTCACGATGAGTGGCGTCTGGTTCAAAATATCCAGCGTGGCCTGCGCAGCGATGGGGTGATACTCGACGTAGGCCAGATGTTTGCCTTGCAGCATCGTATAAGCCGGCTCTGTCGGTATCGCGTGCGGGTTGAGCGGCAGCGTGATGTGGAACCAGAAGGTCGATCCCTTGTTGAGCTGGCTCTGGAAACTGATATCACCGCCCATCTCTTTGACCAAACGTTGGGTGATGACCAGCCCGAGTCCCGTGCCGCCATGACGGCGTGAAATACTGGTGTCGGCTTGGCGGAATGCCTGAAACAGCTGCGATTGCTGCAACTCGGCAATGCCGATGCCGGTATCGCGTATTTGCACTTCTAGCTGAACCTGATGATGTTCCTGTCGACGCTTCTCCACCCGAATATCGATGTTGCCCTGCTCGGTAAATTTAATCGCGTTGCCCAGCAGGTTGGTGATGATTTGCTGTATCCGCAGTGGATCGCCGACAAACTGTTCGGGCACGTCATTCTGAATGCTGAGCGTCAGCTCCAACCCTTTTTCATGTGCCGTGTGCGCCAGCAGCATCACAACGTCGTCCAGCGTGCTGTGCAGCGAGAACGGAATATTCTCCAGCACCAGTTTGCCGGCCTCCAGCTTTGAGAAATCCAGCACATCGTTAATGATGTTCAGCAGGTTATTGGCGGAACGTTCGATGGTAAGTAGATAGTCAGTTTGTGTGGTGTTCAGCGGTGTTTTCAACGTCTGGCGAGTGAAACCGATCACGCCATTCAGCGGTGTTCTCAGTTCGTGTGACATATTGGCCAGAAACTCAGACTTGATGCGTGCCGCTTCCTGTGCCCGCTTTTTGGCCAGATCCAGTTCGACGTTCTGGATCTCCATCTGCTCCAGCGTTTCCCGCAGATCGTAGGTCGCCTGATCGATATTTTGCTGCATTTCCTCATGGTAGGCGGTCAGCGACATCGCCATGGAGTTGATGCCGTTTTTCAGCATGTGCAATTCGCCGAGCATGTACCCTTCTACTCGGCTATCCAACTGCCCACGGCGAATGCGGTCAACGGTATCCACCATATTACGGATCGGGGTCGTGACATCCCGCATCAGACGATAGGCAAAGAGAACGGCGGCACTCAACGATAACAACAACAAGAGCGCGGCGATGAAGATTTCCTGATACTGCTGAAGCCGAATGGCGCTGGTGTCCAGTTCGATCACCAGATAGCCGAGAGGGGGGGCGGTACTGGGCAACACGGGCGCCGAGCCTTCAGGCATAAATTCGCTGTCATTGACGATCGGCATGTGCAGAATCAGCGCGTCGTTTGTGTGGTGCAGGTGCAATTTGTTGTAGGAATGTGCGTCGCTGCTGATCGGCTGTAATGTCACGTTGTTGCGTACGTTGGTGGTAGCCAGAAGCTGATTGCGCGCATCGAACACGCTAATGGTACGAATAATCGTAGAGTGCCGACGGTGAAGCGTATTGATTAACGCGGGAATGGTGTCCATCTGACGATGGGTAATTGCGTAAGCGCTGATGGTTGCCAGCGGTTCAATAATGCTAGAGCCTGAGTCTGCCAATTGTGACTGCAACTGGTTGTAACGATGAATGACGAAGAACGAACTGAGCAGCAGCCCGATCATCAGTGTCGGTGCCAAAATCAGTATCAACATCCGTGCACGAAGACTGTATTTGGTCATGGGGTTCCAATGTGGGAGAATTAGAGGATGCTAGGCACCCTATTATTTAATTTCGTTACTGGGTACTGCCACTGCCGTTCAACTTAAGAGATCAATCGATAGTACATTATGGCGCAATTCTACTCTCCAAACCGGCGTGTGACGACCCGGAAAGCGATTCCTGCTAAGAACCTCACTGTTACGGTCACGTCGCTTGATCCGTTTGGGCAGGGGGTGGCGCGTCACGACGGCAAGACGGTGTTTGTCACGGGGGGACTGCCGGGAGAGCAGGCTGAGGTCCAACTGACGGAAGAGAAGCGTCAGTTTTCGCATGCAAAGCTTAAACGCCTTCTGACACATAGCCCACAGCGCGTTGAGCCGCTGTGCCCGCATTATACCCGCTGCGGCGGCTGCCAACAGCAGCATGCGGACATCACGCTGCAACAGAGCAGCAAAACGGCGGCATTGGTGCGCCTGATGACGCGCGAAACGGGCGCGGAGCTGCTGGACGCCTCGCTGATTGCCGGCACACCTTATGCCTATCGGAGGCGCGCGCGGCTTGCGTTATACTTTCAGGCAAAAGAGCAGCGTCTGTTGATGGGCTATCGACAATCCAATTCTCACGATTTGGTGGATATTAAAGCCTGTCCGGTGTTGCGCCCCGAGCTTGAAGCGCTGCTGCAACCGCTGCGCGATTGTTTGAGCCGATTAAAGGCGGTGAAGCGCCTTGGGCATGTGGAACTGGTGCAGGCGGACAACGGCCCGCTGCTGGTGTTGAGGCACCTTGAACCGCTCCATTCATCGGATCAGCAGGCGCTGCGTGACTTTGCGCAGCAGCAGGGCGTTTCGGTTTATCTGGCAGCGGATGCCGACTCGCTGACGTGTCTGCACGGTGAAGAACCGGTTTATCACGTTGCCGGGTTGACGCTGGCCTTTAGCCCGCGTGATTTTATTCAGGTGAATGACGTGGTAAACCAGCAGATGGTCGCGCAGGCGCTGGCATGGCTGGATGTGCAACCGCAGGATAGAATATTAGATCTGTTTTGTGGCATGGGTAACTTCACGCTGCCGCTGGCACAGCGTGCTGCCAGCGTTGTCGGCGTGGAAGGGGTGACCGCGTTAGTTGAGAAAGGGCGCGAGAATGCCCGACGCAATGGGCTGTCCAATGTCACATTTTTTCACCAAAATCTTGAAGATGACGTCACGCAGCAGCCGTGGGTAGCTCAGGGTTTTGATAAGATATTACTTGATCCGGCACGTGCGGGTGCGGCAGGTGTGATGGAGCAGATAACCCGACTGGCACCTGAGCGGGTGGTCTATGTTTCCTGTAATGCCACGACGCTAGCGCGCGACAGCAAAGTTTTATTGGCAGCCGGTTTTAGGCTGGCGAATGTCGCCATGTTGGATATGTTTCCACATACCGGTCACCTTGAATCGATGGCACTGTTTTTGCACGATACCGGCACGCAAAAGGCGTCATAGGCAGCAAAGCAGCGTCGTTTGCAAGGTGAAGGGTAACGTAGGGAGAAATTATGGTTGCGGTAAGAAGTGCGCATTTGAATACGGCAGGTGAATTTGTCCCTGACGCGTGGATTGCTTCGCTGGGGATTGCCAGCCAGCAATCGTGTGAACGTTTAGCCGAAACCTGGCGTTACTGTGAGCAGCAAACGCACGATCACGCCGATGCACCACTACTGCTGTGGCGCGGCATTGAAATGGTGGAAATCCTGTCCACGCTCAGTATGGACAATGACAGCATGCGCGCGGCGCTGCTCTTTCCACTGGCGGATGCGGGTGTGGTCGATGAGGCGACGCTGGAAGCCGTATTTGGTAAAAACATCGTTGATTTGGTGCATGGCGTGCGCGATATGGATGCAATTCGCCAGCTCAAAGCAACGCAGAATGACTCTGGCGCGTCTGAGCAGGTCGATAATATCCGTCGCATGTTGCTGGCGATGGTGGAAGATTTCCGCTGCGTAGTCATCAAACTCGCCGAGCGGATCGCGCACCTGCGTGAAGTGAAAGATGCCCCAGAAGAAGAACGGGTACTGGCGGCTAAAGAGTGTACCAATATCTACGCGCCGTTGGCGAACCGGCTGGGCATCGGGCAGTTGAAGTGGGAATTGGAAGATTTCTGCTTCCGCTATCTGCACCCAGATGAATATAAAAAAATCGCCAAACTGTTGCACGAACGCCGCATCGATCGCGCGCAGTACATTGATGATTTTGTCAAAACGCTGCGCAATGCGATGAAAGAAGAGGGCGTTCAGGCGGAGATCTACGGTCGTCCCAAGCATATCTACAGCATCTGGCGCAAAATGCAGAAAAAGTCGCTGTCGTTCGATGAGCTGTTCGATGTACGTGCGGTGCGTATTGTCGTCGAGCGTTTGCAGGACTGCTACGGGGCGCTCGGTATTGTGCATACCCACTATCGTCATTTGCCAGACGAGTTTGACGACTATGTCGCCAACCCGAAACCGAACGGTTATCAGTCTATTCACACTGTGGTGTTAGGGCCGGGTGGTAAGACGCTCGAAATCCAGATTCGTACGCGCCAGATGCATGAAGATGCCGAACTGGGTGTGGCGGCACACTGGAAATACAAAGAAGGCACCACCGTGGGCGGGCGTTCCGGTTATGAAGGCCGCATTGCCTGGCTGCGTAAACTGCTTGCCTGGCAGGAAGAGGTGGCGGATTCGAATGACGTGCTGGATGAAGTTCGCAGTCAGGTCTTTGACGATCGCGTCTATGTCTTTACGCCGAAAGGCGACGTGGTGGATCTCCCGGCAGGCTCTACGCCGCTGGATTTCGCTTATAACATCCACAGCGATATCGGGCACCGCTGCATCGGTGCAAAAATCGGTGGACGTATTGTGCCGTTTACCTACCAATTACAGATGGGTGATCAGATTGAAATTATCACCCAAAAGCAACCGAACCCGAGCCGTGACTGGCTGAATCCGAATCTGGGGTATATCACCACCAGCCGTGGACGTTCCAAGATCCAGAACTGGTTCCGCAAGCAGGATCGCGACAAGAATATTCTGGCGGGACGGCAGATTCTGGACGACGAACTGGCGCATCTGGGGATCAGCCTGAAAGCGGCGGAGAAATTGCTGCTGCCGCGCTATAACGTGAATTCGCTGGATGAACTATTGGCGGCGATCGGCGGTGGCGATGTTCGTCTGAACCAGATGGTGAATTTCCTGCAATCGCAGTTAAAACAGCCAAGTGCGGAAGAACTGGATCGTGAAGCGCTGCGCCAATTGACGCAGAAATCGCAACAGCCGCCAACACGTACTCATAAAGACAACGGTCGTGTGGTTGTGGAAGGTGTCGGTAACCTGATGCACCATATTGCGCGCTGCTGCCAGCCGATTCCGGGCGACGAGATCACTGGGTTCATCACGCGCGGTCGGGGGATTTCGATTCACCGCGCGGACTGCGAACAGTTGGATGAACTGCGCGCCAGTTCGCCGGAGCGGATTGTGGACGCGGTATGGGGCGAAAGCTACTCCAGCGGTTATTCGTTGGTGGTGAGGGTGATTGCCAACGATCGCAGCGGCCTGTTGCGCGATATCACCACCATTCTGGCGAATGAGAAGGTCAATGTACTGGGCGTTGCTAGCCGCAGCGACATCAAGCAGCAGTTGGCAACAATTGATATGGATATCGAGATCTACAACCTGCAAGTGTTGAGCCGCATTCTGGCGAAGCTCAACCAACTGCCGGATGTGATTGATGCGCGGCGCCAGCAGGGAGCGTAACACCTACCAGCCTGTCTATCATTGACGGTGTTGAGACGAAATGATCTAGGAACGTCAGCGTTGCTTGCTGTTATCCAGCGTAAAAAATTATGCTGAGGAGATAGCTGGCTTAGGATGAGCCGCATGGACGCGGCGAAAGCTTGCGCCACGCAGGGAGCGTGTCGCAAGCGGTCCGTTAAGCCGGATACCGACGAAGGCATCGCGTAGCGACATAATTTAGCGGGAAGCCAGGGTTCACAGGGCGACGGCGATTGAGCCGCCCTGTGTCGGGCGCGACGCAGTTGTGGAAATGATCGTTGGAGTGCATCGCGCACGAAACCTCTCCGGCTTGTCTGCTATCCTCGTAAAAAATAATTTTTTGATTTTCAGGAATATTATGACCGTATCTTTGACGAATGTCCCTCCCATAGAGCGTTTGCTCGCCATCATGAAAACCCTACGCGATCCTGAAAATGGCTGTCCATGGGACAAAAAACAGACGTTTAACACTATCGCGCCCTATACGCTGGAAGAAACATACGAAGTGCTGGATGCGATCAGCCGTCAGGATTTTGATGATTTGCGCGGTGAGTTAGGGGATTTGCTGTTTCAGGTGGTGTTTTACGCGCAAATGGCGCAGGAAAAGGGCCTGTTCGATTTCTCCGACGTGTGTAACGCCATCAGCGATAAGCTGGAACGCCGCCACCCGCATATTTTCGGGGAGATGACGCTGACGGACAGTGATGCCGTGCTGGCAAATTGGGAACAGACAAAAGCACAGGAACGGGCGGAGAAAGATCGTCATTCCCAGTTGGATGATATTCCTGATGCGCTGCCTGCGTTGATGAAAGCGCAAAAAATTCAGCAGCGTTGTGCGTCAGTTGGCTTCGATTGGGACAGCCTAGGGCCGGTGCTCGATAAAGTGTATGAAGAGATCGATGAGGTGATGTTTGAAGCGCGGCAAGCTGTTGTCGATGAAGAAAAATTAGGTGAAGAGATTGGTGATTTATTGTTCGCCATAGTCAATCTCTCTCGCCATCTGGGACACAAGGCTGAGACGGCGTTACAGGCGGCAAATCGTAAGTTCACTCGACGTTTTCGTGAGGTAGAACAAATCGTTACGGCATCGGGAAAAACGCTGGAACAGGCAACGCTGGATGAAATGGAAGCCGCATGGCAGCAGGTGAAAAAACAGGAAATCAGCCATTAATCTATTTTTATCGATAAGATTGTTTTTTATTGATTTTAAGGTTTTTATTTTATTGTTTTTTAAAGTGATTGTGAGTCGGGGTGAGAGTGGTTTCACCTCGTCTGCACGTGTGTTGGAATCGTCACATTGTGTAAAACGAACATTTGTGGCGTTCATCAGGTTCAGGTATACTACTTTCCCGTCTTGGTACTTCCATCGTCTTTAAACCTAAACTCTCAGGTTCAGCATGACAACTAATTATATTTTTGTGACCGGCGGGGTCGTTTCCTCTCTGGGTAAAGGCATTGCCGCAGCCTCTCTGGCGGCTATTCTTGAAGCCCGTGGCCTCAACGTTACCATCATGAAACTGGACCCGTACATCAACGTGGATCCGGGCACGATGAGCCCGACGCAACATGGTGAAGTCTTTGTCACCGAAGACGGCGCCGAAACCGATCTGGACTTGGGTCACTACGAGCGTTTCATCCGCACTAAAATGTCGCGCCGCAACAACTTCACCACTGGCCGTATCTACTCTGATGTCCTGCGCAAAGAGCGCCGTGGCGACTATCTGGGCGCGACCATTCAGGTGATCCCGCACATCACTAATGCGATTAAAGAGCGCATCATTGAAGGTGGCGAAGGCCATGATGTCGTTCTGGTCGAAATCGGCGGAACTGTCGGTGATATCGAATCCTTACCGTTCCTTGAAGCGATTCGGCAGATGGCAGTGCAAGTCGGCCGCGAGCACACGCTGTTTATGCACCTGACGCTGGTACCGTATCTGGCGGCGGCGGGCGAAGTGAAAACCAAGCCGACACAGCACTCCGTTAAAGAACTGCTTTCCATCGGTATTCAGCCTGATGTGCTAATTTGCCGTTCTGACCGCACGGTGCCTGCCAATGAGCGTGCAAAAATTGCTTTATTCTGTAATGTGCCGGAAAAAGCAGTAATATCCCTTAAAGACATTGATTCGATTTATAAAATCCCGTCGCTATTGAAATCACAGGGGCTGGACGATTATATTTGTAAACGATTCAGCTTGAACTGCCCTGAAGCAAACCTGTCAGAATGGGAACAGGTTGTGTACGAAGAAGCAAATCCGGGCGGTGAAGTCACGATCGGTATGGTCGGCAAATATGTTGCGCTGCCGGATGCTTATAAATCCGTGATTGAAGCGCTGAAACACGGTGGCTTGAAGAATCGCCTGACGGTGAATATCAAGCTGATCGACTCGCAGGATGTCGAAACCCGTGGTGTCGATGTATTGAAAGATTTAGACGCTATCCTGATTCCGGGCGGTTTTGGCTATCGCGGCGTCGAAGGGAAAATCATGGCGGCGCGTTACGCCCGTGAGAACCATATCCCTTATCTGGGCATTTGCCTGGGGATGCAGGTCGCATTAATGGAATTTGCCCGTAACGTTGCCGGAATGGAAGGCGCAAACTCAACGGAGTTTGTGCCAGAATGTAAGTACCCAGTGGTTGCGCTGATCACGGAATGGCGTGATGAGAACGGCAATGTTGAAGTCCGTGATGAAGCCAGCGATCTGGGCGGCACCATGCGCGTTGGCGGGCAGCAATGCCATCTGACCGAAGGCAGTCTGGTGCGTCAGATGTACGGTGAGCAGACGATTATCGAACGTCACCGTCATCGTTATGAAGTGAACAACATGCTGTTGAAACAGATTGAAGCGGCGGGATTACGGGTTGCTGGTCTTTCCGCCGACCGCAAACTGGTGGAGATTGTTGAATTACCCGATCATCCCTGGTTCGTTGCCTGTCAATTCCATCCGGAATTCACATCAACGCCGCGAGATGGACATCCCCTGTTTGCCGGCTTTGTGAAAGCCGCTGGCGCATACCAGAAGCGTCAGGTGAAGTAAGAGTTATATCAGCAACGCGCGATCGCTATCGCGCGTTGTTCGTCTAGGGTTTTAGTTCTGTCTAAAGTTTTAGTTTAACTTGTACTGAGGAAAATCTAATGTCCAAAATTGTTAAAGTCATCGGCCGTGAAATCATCGACTCACGCGGAAACCCAACTGTTGAAGCGGAAGTTCATCTGGAAGGTGGTTTTGTAGGTCTGGCTGCTGCGCCATCAGGAGCTTCTACTGGCTCTCGCGAAGCGCTGGAACTGCGTGACGGTGACAAATCCCGTTTTCTGGGCAAAGGCGTAACGAAAGCCGTTGCTGCTGTTAACGGCCCGATTGCTCAAGCTGTTGTGGGTAAAGACGCGAAAGATCAGGCGAACATCGACAAGATCATGATCGATCTGGATGGTACCGACAACAAATCCAAATTTGGTGCTAACGCGATTCTGGCTGTTTCTCTGGCTGCCGCTAAAGCGGCTGCTGCGTCAAAAGGCCTGCCGCTGTATGCTCACATCGCTGAACTGAACGGCACCCCAGGCAAATACTCTATGCCACTGCCAATGATGAACATCATCAACGGTGGTGAGCACGCAGATAACAACGTTGATATCCAAGAGTTCATGATTCAGCCTGTTGGCGCGAAAACTCTGAAAGAAGCCGTTCGTATGGGTTCTGAAGTGTTCCACAACCTGGCTAAAGTTCTGAAGTCTAAAGGTATGAGCACGGCTGTGGGTGACGAAGGTGGCTACGCGCCTAACCTGGGTTCCAACGCCGAAGCGCTGGCTGTTATCGCTGAAGCGGTAAAAGCGGCAGGCTACGAGCTGGGTAAAGACATTACGCTGGCGATGGACTGTGCCGCGTCTGAATTCTACAAAGACGGTAAATACGTTCTGGCTGGCGAAGGCAACAAAGCGTTCACCTCTGAAGAATTCACCCACTTCCTGGAAGATCTGACCAAACAGTACCCAATCGTGTCTATCGAAGACGGTCTGGACGAATCTGATTGGGCTGGCTTCGCATACCAGACTAAAGTTCTGGGCGACAAAATCCAGCTGGTTGGTGACGACCTGTTCGTAACCAACACCAAAATCCTGAAAGAAGGTATCGAGAAAGGCATCGCTAACTCCATCCTGATCAAATTCAACCAGATCGGTTCTCTGACCGAAACGCTGGCTGCAATTAAAATGGCGAAAGATGCAGGCTACACGGCTGTTATCTCTCACCGTTCAGGCGAGACTGAAGATGCAACCATCGCTGACCTGGCAGTAGGTACAGCGGCTGGCCAGATCAAAACCGGTTCTATGAGCCGTTCTGACCGCGTTGCTAAGTACAACCAACTGATTCGTATCGAAGAAGCGCTGGGTGATGCTGCGCCATTCAACGGCCTGAAAGAAGTTAAAGGCCAGTAATCGTGTTTCTGGCGTATCAGGTCGCTGAGAAAACGGCCTGATATACGCCAACGTGATTAACTCTAAAAATCCAGAAGCGTGAAAACGTTTCTGGATTTTTTTATGCGATCTCTGGGCTGTTGCTACATAAGCTTAACAGCCCCCATATTGCCAGTATTGGTTAAGCCAACTGCTTAAGAAGCGCTTTAGCAACGACTTCCGAGCTTGCCGGATTTTGACCGGTGATCAGCTTGCCGTCTTCAACAAGGTACGGTGCCCAATCTGGGCCTTTTTCGTAGAGCCCGCCGAGTTTCTTGAATTCATCTTCAATCAGGAAAGGTACCACGTCCGTCAACTGAACCGCTTCTTCTTCACCGTTGGTGAAGCCCGTCACTTTGCGGCCTTTAATCAGGGCATCGCCATTTTCTGCTTTCACATGAATCAGTACACCCGGTGCGTGGCAGACAAAACCGGTTGGCTTGTTGGCGCGTACAAAGGCTTCGATGAGCGCGATAGAGACGGGAGACTCCGCCAAATCCCAGAGAGGGCCGTGACCGCCAGGATAGAAGACGGCATCGAAATCCTGTTCGCTGACGGTATCGAGTTTTACCGTATTGGCCAGTTCCTGCTGCGTAGCCGGATCTGCTTTAAAGCGATGCGTTAACTCGGTTTGAAAATCGGCCAGATCGCTTTTCGGGTCGAGAGGCGGCTGGCCGCCAGCAGGGGAGGCGATGACGATCTCGGCGCCTGCATCTTTAAAGGTGTAATAAGGGGCGGCAAACTCTTCCAGCCAGAAGCCGGTTTTATTGCCTGTGTTGCCCAGTTTGTCGTGAGAAGTCAGTACCATTAAAATTTTCATCATTTTTCTCTCTATGGTTGCAGGATGAGCCGGTGAATTGATGCCGATTACCCTTTGAGGGCGGCGACAATCGCGTCTTGTTTCTCATGGTAAGGCGCACGCAGTGTCAGGTTAGACGCGCCATCCTCACTCTGTATGACAATCGGTTTAGCGTGGCTGAAACGACGGAATCCGTGGACGCCGTGGTATGCGCCGATGCCGGATGCGCCAACGCCGCCGAATGGGAGCGTGTCGATAGACACGTGTGTCATCACATCGTTGATGACCAGCGCACCGGATGTTGTTCTGGCAGCGAAGCGCTGCTGCATAGCGTCATCGTTGCTGAACAGATACGCTGCCAGCGGGCGTGGATGCGCGTTGATATAGGTAATCGGTTCTTCTGCTGTCTGATAGGTTTTAATCGGCAGCAGCGGGCCAAAAATTTCTTCCTGCATGATCGTCATATCATCACGCACGCCGAACACCAGATGCGGGGCAATCTTGCGGCTTTTCGCATCGTAGGGCGCTTCGCCTTCCGGTGCCAGACTGACGACGGTTGCGCCTTGCTGCTCGGCTTCTTTCAGAAGTCGAATCAGGCGATCGTAATGCCTGTCAGCAATGATAGACGTGTAATCCGGGTTCGCCTGTAGTGTCGGGAAGCTTTTCTGCATAAAGGCTTTTGCGGCATCGCGGAAAGCCTGCTCCTGACCTTCGGGCAGCAGAACATAGTCCGGCGACAGGCAGATTTGCCCAGCGTTGAAGGTTTTCACCGTCAGCGTACGCTCAGCCGCTTCGGTGATATCTGCGCTGCTATCGATCACGACCGGTGATTTCCCACCCAGCTCCAGCGTGACGGGCACCAGATTCTCTGCCGCGGCGCGCATCACATGTTTCCCAACGGCGGTGCTGCCGGTGAAGACCAGATGATCGAACGGCAGTTCGCTGAATGCCTGACCGATTTCCGCATCACCCAGCACCACAGCCAATTCCAGCGGGTCAAAATAGTGGGCAATCAGTTCCGCCAGCAGTTCAGACGTACGCGGTGTGAGTTCTGACGGTTTCAGAATCGCGGTATTACCGGCAGCAAAAATGTCAGCCAGCGGACCAAATGACAGGTTCACTGGGAAGTTCCACGGGCTGATTACGCCAATCACGCCCAGAGGCTGATGCTGAATCCACGCCTGCATGCCGGGAGCGGGTTCATCAACAGGCTCTGGCTGCATCCAACGCTCAACGTTGTCGATGGCGTTCTGTAGCATCTTCAACGTCGTGCCGACATCAGCGGCGAAGGAGTGATACAGGCTACGATGGCCGAAATCTTCACTCATGGCCTGTGCGAGTGCCGCGTGGTTTTCACGGATCAGATTGATGCTGCGCTGTAAGCGATCTTTACGCAGCGCGGCATCGGCGGGGCCAGATGCAATGTGAGCACGCTTCATCGTATTCAGGATAGCGTGTAAATCCTTTTTGGATTGTTGTGTCGACATGTTGTGTCCTCTTTTATTCGTCGAGTACCAGAGAAAACAGAAAGTTAGCCGGGATTTCCGGGTCACTCAGGATGGGATAAAGGATACTGCAGGGGTTGATCCGCTCGCCAACAAGATTATTATTCGAGGGGTATAAATAATTTTATATCTCAGTCTCTATAGGTATCGTATGTCACTTATTCGCCTACGCACATTTGTGGAAGTCTATCGGCAACGCTCAATTAGCGGAGCGTCGCGCGCGCTGAATCTGACCCAGCCGGCGGTGTCGCAGCACATTGCCGGACTGGAGGTCGCCGTGGGGCGGCGTCTCTTTGAACGTCAGGCGAACGGCGTGACGCCCACCTCGGCGGCAGACGATCTGGCGGCAGATCTGGGCGATAAACTCGATGAAGCCGAGGCGGCACTGGCCTCTGCTCGGGCGAGATCAATGGATGTCGCGGGGACGCTGCATATTATCGGTCATGCGGATTTCATGGCGGAAGTGGTGTCGGAGCAGTTATTGCCGCTGCTTGAGGCTGGCGTGCGAGTGCACATGCATACGGGTGACGGCGATTTGATTAAACAGATGCTGCTGGAAGGGCACTGTGATTTGGGGATAACGGCGCATCCGGTAACGGATAAGCGGCTGAAAAGCGATCTGCTAAAGAGTGCGAGGCTACAGGCGGTGGCGGCACCTGCGATTGTCGAGCGGCTATTGCAGGCAGACGATCTGCCGCAGGCGTTGGCGCAGGAACCGATGCTGGCGTATGACCTTGAATTGCCCCTGATTGATCACTGGCTGAAGAAGAACCGTATGGAAGATAAGGGGCTGGTGCCTGCCGTGGTGAGTCAGGATCTGCGTGCGCTGCGCCGCGTGCTGACCAGCGGATTTGGCTGGACGGTGATGCCGGTGTATTTATGTCAGGATTTGCTGGATGCCGGAGAGCTTGCCATCATTCCGCCTCCTGTCGGCACAACGCAGTTGGATTACTATCTGGCCTGGGTGCCGGGCGCGCTGCGTCAGCCGCGTTTAGCCCATGCGCGGCAGACCTTCCTGTGGCGCTTGCAGCACGCTGAATAGCGCTCTCCTCTGCTCCACAGCGCGTTATTTTTCAAGACCTCACGAGGCAGCGTCCGGTAGCGATGCTGCTTCTCTTCCTGCTGACGCTCCTTCTTCCATCCTGTGATCGCCATAAACGAACTGCGGGTTTCGTTCAGTTAAAATGGCTTTTTATAAAATCTTTGACGCGGATCGCACCCATCTTCCCTGTGCTGCCAGCGCGGAACGAGGGATGGCAAGCGTGCAAAGGTTTTCACTATCGCCGGGCGCTAACGTAGCAGCGTGACACCTTCATAACTAAAAATGTTCGGGGAAGGATGGCGATGAAAACGCGTAAGATCGGTTTGGCGAACTATTTAGCCTACGGTTCAGGGGATTTTCTTGGTGCTGGTACCACGGCGCTGACGGCCGCCTGGTTACTCTATTTTTACACCACGTTCTGTGGCCTGACGCCGATTGAGGCAACCTTTATTTTTGCGATGGCGCGCGTGCTCGATGCCGTCGTCAGCCCGCTGATGGGCTTCCTGACCGATAACTTCGGTTCTACGTGGTTAGGCAAACGCTTTGGCCGCCGTAAGTTCTTTATTCTGCTCGGTATTCCCTGCGTGTTTAGCTATAGCTTCATGTGGGTCGGGGATATGAGCTATTGGTACTATCTGCTGACGTACCTGCTATTCGATATCGTCTACACGATGGTGCTGGTGCCGTATGAAACGCTGGTGCCGGAAATGACCGACGATTTCAAACAGAAAACCAAATTCTCCGGCGCGCGTATCGCACTGGCGCAACTTTCCGCCATTTTAGCCGCGTTTTTGCCGGGCATCTTGCTGGGTTACTTTGGCAAAGATAACGCCGTTTCTTTCTTCTACTCGAGTCTGGTGTTCTCCATTATTTGTGCGCTGGTGTTGACGCTAGTGTATTGCTTTACCTGGGAACGGCCGCGGGATCAGATGTCGGAAGCGTCGCTACGGGCGGAGAAAGAGCGCCAGTCTCTGACGTTAGGCCAAAGCCTGAAGCGGCTGAATGTTGAACTGCTCTCTACACTGCGCATTCGTATTTTCCGCCAGCATCTGGGTATGTATCTGGGCGGGTATATCGCACAGGACGTGTTTAACGCCGTGTTCACCTACTACGTGGTTTTTGTGCTGATGCAGAGCCCGACGATGGCGTCGAACCTGATGGGAACGATGGCGATTCTGCAATTTATCGCGGTGATCGGCATGATCCCGCTGTGTATCCGTTTTGGACCCGCGCCGTCTTACCGTTTAGTGGTCTGTCTGTTTGGCGTGAGTGCGCTCTCTTACGGGGTTCTGTGGTACAGCGGCCTGCATGACACCTTCTCTCTGCTGTTGTTGATTTCTGCGCTGGCTGGCATCGGGCGTGGCGGGATCAACTACGTGCCGTGGAACACTTACACTTACATCGCCGACGTGGATGAAGTGATCACCGCGCAGCGTCGCGAAGGGATCTTCGCCGGCATTATGACGCTGACCCGTAAAGCCTCTCAGGCAGGGGCGGTGATGCTGGTGGGCGTGGTGTTACAGCTCTCCGGCTTTGTATCCGGACAGAGCGTACAGGCTCCGGGCGTCAGCCACACTATCCTGATGATTTTGAGCGTTGGCACCGTGGGCGTGCTGGCGTTGGGCTTCCTGGTTTCCCTGCGCTTTAAACTCAATCTGCAAACGCACAGCGTGCTGCGGGAAGAAACGCTGAAAATGCGCGAAGCCGGACGCCCTGTTCCGGAGAAGATTACGCCGCAGGCGCGGGCAACGGTCGAAATGCTGGCCGGTATGCCGTATGAATCGCTGTGGGGCAACAACAACATCGGTTACCTGAACCGCCATAAAGGCGACAAGCCGATCACGCACGCCACGCAGTCGTAACTGCATTGACCTGTTAACTGATAACTCAATTGGATGAATGACTATGACCGTATTCAGTGTAAAACATAGCCCGCTTTTACGTCAGCCGGAACGCTTCATCTCCCGTGAGGATCTGAAGGCGCTGATTTGCCGCATCACCGACAATCTGGTGAATATTGAGGATAAAACCGGTGAGTTCTTGTTACGGCTGGACGATGGTCGGGTGATTGATACCAAAGGCTGGGCAGGTTGGGAATGGACGCACGGCATCGGGCTGTACGGGATTTACCAGTATTATCAGCAAACGGGTGACGAGCAGATGCGCGCCATCATCGACGACTGGTTTACTGCGCGTCTGGCGGAAGGCACACCGACGAAGAATGTGAACACGGTGTGCCCGTTCCTGACGCTGGCTTATCGCTATGAAGAAACGGGCGATGCGCGCTGGTTGCCGTATCTGGAGCGCTGGGCGGAGTGGGTGATGTACGAAATGCCGCGCACGGACAAGCAGGGCTTGCAGCACATTGTTTATAACAACGAAAACCACCAGCAGCTGTGGGACGACACGCTGATGATGAGTGTGCTGCCGTTGGCGAAAATCGGCAAGCTGTTAAATCGGCCGGAGTTTGTGGAAGAAGCCACGTATCAGTTCCTGCTGCATGTGCAATATCTGATGGATCGCGAAAGCGGCCTGTGGTTCCACGGCTGGACGTTCGAAGGGCAGCACAACTACGCCAAAGCACGCTGGGCGCGTGGCAACAGCTGGCTGACCATCGTGATTCCTGAATTTATCGAACTGCTGGATCTGCCGGAACACAATGCGACGCGCCGCTTCCTGTTGCAGGTGCTGGAAAGCCAGATTGCAGCGCTGGCGAAATATCAAGATGACAGCGGCCTGTGGCATACGCTGATCGACGATCCGAATTCGTACCTTGAAAGCTCGGCAACCGCCGGTTTTGCCTACGGTATTTTGAAAGCGGTGCGCAAGCGCTACGTCGACCCGAGCTACGCTGAAGTGGCGGAGAAAGCGATTCGCGGCGTGATTCATCACGTTAATGAGGACGGCGAACTGACGCAGGTGTCATTCGGCACCGCGATGGGCAACGATCTGGATTTCTACCGCAACATCGCGCTGACCTCCATGCCGTACGGTCAGGCAATGGCGATTCTGTGTCTGGCGGAATACTTGCGGGTGTATCTGTAATTAGCTCATCGCTCTGGTCTGTGAGGGTGAACTCTTATACACAAATGCTGATAATTTTTATGGTGTTGACGTTATCCGGCGTGAAAATTATGCAGCGGTGCGCTTGACCGCCGAGTGAGCGACAGGACGTCGCGAAAGCCAGCGCCATGCCGGGAGCATGTCGCTGGCGGCTCGAAAAGCGGGCATGGGTACCGGTGGAACCGCGTAGCGGCATAATTTAGCCGGAAGCCTGGGTTCGTAGGGCGGCGGCGACTGAGCCGCCCTACGTCGGGCGCGTGTACGGTATCGCATAAGAGTGGCGGTGGTGTGGCGCACGAAAGCCTCTCTTAACCTGCATATAAATGTGATTAAGAGACAGGCTAAGCGGGAGGAACCTGTATAGGTTGCGTCTATTTCCCGCCCGCGAGGTCGATAAAATTCCCAGTAACGTAAGACGCCTCATCCGATAACAGCCAGCCTATTGCTTGCGCGACCTCCATCGGGTGACCACCTCGTTTCATGGGCAGCGAATGTTTAATGCGATCGACTCTTGCCGGTTCACCGCCGTCAGCGTGCATATCGGTATAAATAAAACCAGGTCGCACGGCGTTAACGCGAATGCCCTGATCGGCAACTTCCAGCGATAAGCCAATGGTCAGCGTATCGAGCGCGCCTTTTGATGCCGCATAATCAATATATTCATGCGGTGAACCCAGCCGAGCGGCGGCGGATGACACATTGACGATAGCACCACCTTTTCCACCATGGCGGAACGCCATACGCTTAACCGCTTCCCTTGCACAGAGAAAACTGCCTACCGTATTGGTCGCAAACATGTCGTTAAGCCGCGCGGCATCAAGCTGTTCAATGGTGGCTTGAGGTTTAAGCATCGCGGCGTTATTCACCAGACCGGTGAGGCAACCAAGTTCTTTATCCATCCGCTTAAAAAGCGCAATAACTTGCTCTTCATCGGCGATATCGACCTGAACGGCGATGGCCGTTCCTCCACTTGCGCGAATCTCGTCGAGAACGCTATTCGCACTGTCCTGCTGGGTGCGGTAACCGATACAAATCTTGTGGCCTTTTTCTGCCAGATAGCACGCGGTAGCGCGGCCAATGCCGCGCGAACCGCCAGTAATCAACGTAATGCGTTCCATTCTGCCCCTTAGTTTTTGAGCCCCGCCATACTGTAATTCGCTGGGAGCCAGCGGTAACCGTTTGGTTTACCGTTAGCATCATACACGGCTTTGACCTGACCCAAACCGGGGAAGGAAATGTGTGCCGCACCAATCCATTCATTATTGCGCGCTGCCTCTGCCAGAATCGTTAAACGCGTTTCTGCGGCTTCATCCATGTTGCGATCGAAATCGATCGTAGTCATGGGGCGAGGAAATTGCACGGCCTCGGCATGGATCGTATCGCCCCATAGTGTCAATTTCTGTCCATCACTTTCGATCTGATAAAGGCTATGCCCCGGCGTATGTCCCGGTGCTGGTATAGCGGTAATGCCGGGAAAAAGCTGCTGCTGGCCGGAGAAGGTTTTTAGCCTATGGGCGGCAATCACAGGTTGCAGTGAATCTTCAGATTGTCCGAACGTATGTTTCTCGCTCTCCCGCACATGATCACTGTTAGCTGGATTGAGCCAGAAATCCACATCCTTCTGGTTAACGTAAACGGTGGCATTAGGGAAAACCAGTTTGCCGTCACGCGACACGCCGCCAGAATGGTCGGCATGAATATGGGTCAGCAGTACGGTATCGATCTTCTCGGGCGGATAGCCAGCGGCGCGCAGGTTATCGGGTAATTTCCCTCCCAGTTTCCCAAACAACGGCCCGGCTCCCGTGTCTACCAGTATCAGCTGTTTGCCCGTATTGATGAGATACGCGTTAATGGAGGTCTCCACCTGCGGCTGGAGATTCTTTTGTGCCAGTAGATCTAGCATTTCCTGATGGGAAATATGAGTGAGCAGTTTATCCAGTGGAATAGTGACCGTGCCGTCAGAAAGGGCGGTGATTTCAAATTGGCCTAGCATCATCCGGTAATAACCCGGTGCCTGTGTTCTCAGTTGAGGCACCGCTTCAGCACTGGCTATAACGGGCATTCCCGCGAGTAAAACGACCGATGATAACGTCTGCTTCAGAATATTTATTTTCATCCTGTACTCCTAGAAGGTGACCCTGCTTGTCAGGGATTGGAAGGATTATTCTGTTGGTTGTACTATTGTTCAAATTGATTAATTTGATACTGATTATCATGGAAAATGATTTTCACGGCGTGGATTTAAACCTGCTGGTGACATTTCTGGTGTTGTATCGCGAGAAAAGTGTATCCGCAGCGGCGGATAAGCTGCATTTGGGGCAGCCTGCCGTGAGCGGGGCGCTGGCGCGTTTACGTACGCTGTTTGACGATCCGCTGTTTATCCGTACGGGACAGGTGATGCGCCCGACGGCGCGTGCGGATTATCTGGCGACCCAGTTGTCACCTGCTTTTGAACACTTACAGTCGGTTCTGGGTGAGCCTGAGAGGTTTGATCCGCTGACCGATTCGCGTGTGATTACGTTGGGAATGACCGATTGGGTGGAAATCTGGTTGATGCCGCTGCTGCTGAAACGGCTCAAAACCCATGCCCCTTATTTACGTATCAACCTTGTGGCCACCGATCCGTTTTTGGATGTGGCGCGTCTGGAAAATGACAGCGTCGATCTGGTGGTGTCCGTCGCCAGTTCACAGGCAGGTTGGCTGAAGCAACAGCCCTTACTCTCGTCAGGATTCAGGGCGTTGTGGCATCCGGAGCAGCTTGATCTGCCGGGTCCTCTTTCTTTGACCGTATACAGCCAGCAGCGTCATTTACTGGTGACCTACCGTGAACGTGCGCATGGCATTGTGGACGACATGTTGGAAAAACAGGGAATGGTACGGACAATTCATTACACCACGCCGCATTTCTCTGCTTTGCCGGGAATCTTGCAGCAAACGCCGGCAATCGCTACCGTGCCGGAAAAGCTGGCGACACTGTGGTGTCAGCATTATGGCCTGATCGACAGCCCCGTACCGCTAGCGTTACCGACGTATACGCTCTCGGCGCTTTGGCATGCTCGGCAGGACAGTAACCCAGCGATAAAGTGGGTGTATGAGCAAATTGCTGAGGTGGTTGCAGAGCAGGAGGCAGACTGGCCTCCTGCTTGAGTGGCAGCCTGGAAATTATTGTGATAACCCAGCCACGCTGTAATTCGCTGGGAGCCAGCGGTAGCCGTTGGTGGTGCCGTTGCGTTCCAGACGTGTACCCACATGGCCGATGCCGGGGAAAGGTAGGTGAGCGCCTGCAACCCAGTAACCCTGACTGGCGGCGTCTGCCAGCGCTTTATTACGGGATTCCGTCGCCTGATCCATATTCGAATCAAAGCTGATGGTGGTGGCTGGTAAGCTCATCTGCACCGCTTCCGCATGAATGATGTCTCCCCAAGCCAGCAACTTTTTGCCTTCGCTCTCAATCAGAAACGATGTATGCCCCGGCGTATGTCCCGGGCTCGGAATCACGGTGATGCCGGGTAACAACGTTGCCTGCTGAGCTGGGAACGTTTTCAGCTTGTTCTCTTTGCGAATGGCGTCAAAGGCACTTTGCACGCGTTGGAACGCGCCCTTTCTGTTTTCCGGTGCGTTTTTCAGATTATCTGGGCTGAGCCAGAAATCGGCTTCAGGCTGGCTGACATACACGGTGGCATTCGGGTAGTTCAGCTTATTGTCCTGCACTAAACCGCCAAAATGGTCGCCGTGCAGATGGGTCATCAATATGGTGTCGACCTGCTCAGGTTTATAGCCCGCCGCAATCAGATTCGGCAGCACTTTTCCGACCGTAGGATTGCTTTGTTTACCGTTGCCGGTATCGATCAGAATCAGGTGTTTGCCGGTATTGACCAAATAGGCGTTGATGGAGGTTTCCACCTGCGGCGTCAGCGCTTTTTCTGCCAGCAGTTCGGTAATTTTTTCCGGTGGGGTACGCTGTAACAGCTTGTCCATCGGCATGGTATTGGTGCCATCAGCCAGCGCGGTAATTTCGAACTGACCGAGCATCATGCGGTAATAGCCCGGTTGAGTTTTAATCTGCGCGATGTCCTGCGCCTGAGCAAATGCAGGTACAAAGGCACATGAGACGAATAATAGGGCTAACGGTTTCAATAACTTCATTGATGCTTTTCCTTGTAAGTAATGAGTAATGAAAGCAGGCGAAATTGTAACAACAGATTGATTATTGACGCATGGGGCGAATTACTCAACTGTCCCCGAACCGTATGTGTCCGCCAGATTTGCCACGGCATCGCCGCCGTCCTGCAACGTGGAGGATTTAGGGTATAATGCCTTTTTAAGTGAACGAGACAGTGAAAAACATGCAGTACCCGATTAATGAAATATTCCAGACGTTACAGGGCGAAGGCTATTTTACCGGTGTGCCGGCGGTGTTTGTGCGCCTGCAAGGGTGCCCGGTCGGCTGTAGCTGGTGCGATACCAAACACACCTGGGACAAACTGGCAGAGCGGGAAACCTCATTGGATCAGGTGCTGGTAAAAACGGAAGAAAGCGATACCTGGGGTGCGGCGACGGCGGACGATATTCTGGCGTTGATGACGCAGCAAGGCTATACGGCGCGCCACATTGTGATCACCGGCGGTGAGCCCTGCATCCACGATTTGGCACCGCTGACGCTACATCTGGAAAAACAGGGTTTCAGCTGCCAGATCGAAACCAGCGGTACGCACGATGTGCGCTGCTCGCCTAAAACCTGGGTGACGGTATCGCCAAAAGTGAATATGCGCGGTGGTATGAAGGTGCTTGATCAGGCGTTGCAACGGGCGGATGAGATCAAACACCCTGTGGCGCGTGAGCGTGACATTGAAGCGTTGGATGCGCTACTGGCGCGGCTTGATGATGGTAAGCCGCGTATTATCGCGCTACAACCGATCAGCCAGAAAGACGATGCGACCAAGCTGTGTATTGCAACCTGCATCGCCCGTAACTGGCGGTTGTCTATGCAGACACATAAATACCTGAATATTGCCTGATATTTATCGATGGATAGTCGCGGCGTGAGAGAGGGGTTTTCACGCCAGACTACACACCACTTCTTCATTACTCGCCTTTATAGACGCAGCCAGCGGTGCACGTTTCTTTCACCATCACGGCGCTGAGTAGCGGTAATGTCGGCTTCAACTGATGCCAGATCCAGTGCGCCAGCACCTCGCTGGTCGGGTTTTCCAATCCTGGAATCTCATTCAGGTAGTGATGATCTAACCGTTCCCACGTCGGTTTGAACGCGGCTTTCAGCTCAGAGAAATCCATCACCCAGCCGGTATGCGGATCCACTTCACCGGTAATTTCCAGTCTCACCATGAAAGAGTGCCCATGCAGCCGCCCGCATTTGTGGCCTTCCGGCACGTGAGGCAAATGATGCGCGGCTTCAAACTGAAAATCTTTAAATAGCGTAGTGACCATAACGAGGTTCCCGGTTTCGTTCTGAAAAAGGGGCTTTCAGAACACAGTATGCAAAAACCGTCGCATACTACCCGAAAGCGCTTACTCTTCCAACTGCACTATCGTCGCGTGGCTCCAGCCGGAAGGCAGCGGCTCAGGGCGGTGGAACGTCATGTGGCTGGTGGTCAGGTTCACAACGCCGCGTGCGAATAACACGGGCATACCGCCAGGGTAGGACTCAACGCCGAATGCACGTCCCGTTGTGGGATCGACCCGATAGGCATTATCCAGCCCCATACCCGTAGGGCGTTCTGGGTTGCAGGGCGGACGTACATCGTACATGCCCTGTTCTGGCGAGTCGCTTTGCCGCTGTTCGAGGTGCACGACATGGAAATGGACATCGCGAATGTAACCTACAGGCGTGCTGTGCAGGTTAATCGCCCCCTCGCTGATCCCCGCGATCTGAGAAAACTGTACCGCTTCGATCCGGCCCGGTTCGATGTTGGGATCGCGATAGCGTACGGAGATAAAGATCGGATCGGCTTTGCCCCAGTGGCACGGGTGCGCAGCGACACAGTGGAACGTAATGTTGCTGAACTGTAGACGTCGGAACGCACCGCCATCGCGGGAGATCAGGCCAATGGCTCGGTTGGTCTCGTAAATGGCGCAGTTGCTGACGGAAATATCTTCAATATCGGCAAAGGTTTCGGTGCCGACCTTCAGGGCGCAGCTCTTGGATCGTAACAGGCAGTTACTGATGACAACCTGCTGCACCTTACGTTGCAGATGGGGCGGTTTATTAGTGGTTTTGATGCACAGCGCATCGTCGGCGGCGCTCAGCGAGCAGTTGCTGATTTGCACCTGCTGGCAGCTGTCGAGATCCAGCGCATCGGTATTTGCCATGCTCAGATCGTTATCAATCGTCAGACGCTCGACGATGATTTGACGACAGCTAACCAGATGCACGGTCCACATCGGGGCATGCTCAATCGTAAAATCACATAGGCGGACGTGTTCGCAATCCTCAAAGACTACAATGCGTGGGCGATGTTGCGCAGGCAGGCGATAACCCTGATCGTCGGGTTCTGCCGAGAAATAGGCATCGGCATTTCCCATGATCTTACCCTGACCGCAGATCGTGATATTGCGTTGCTGATAAGCATAAAGAAACGCACGGTGCGACAGTTCGGCCATGCTGAGGGTGGTGGCCTGCGTAAATTGCTCATAGTCACCGCTGACGATTAACTCTGCTCCCGCTTCCAACAGCAGGCAAAAATTGGACGGCAGCAGCAATCCTCCTAATAGATAGCGTCCTGGCTCGACCGTCAGGGTGCCGCCGCCCTGTGCCGCAATCCGATCGATAGCCTGCTGAAAGATGGCAGTATCCGGCGTGATACCGTCGGCAGCGGGGGAGTATGACTGAATAGAGTGCTTCATCGCGTTATCCTATCTGATCGAGCCTGCTCCGATTGCAGCACGTTTTCTGGCCTTTGGCTGTGGCTGTCGTGATGAAATCTGCGGAGGTTGGAGCGGGCTTCACAGCGTATGGAATGTGGCGTAAGAGAATGTGAAAAGCATAACGAAGAAGGTGAGGCGGCATTTTATATGATGTGTGTTTCATCACGTTTTTACGCTGCTTTTTCTCTTTTTCCGTATACATGGAGCGATTTTGTTGTTTTTGTGTTTCTTGTTTGTGAATTAAATCTCTTTTTGGTGTAGTGCGTCAGTTAATGATGTGAGGCACCTCCCTGCTGCGCCAGATAGCGCTCGCGTCGCGTGGTTGAAACGCCCGCTAGCGCGATGCGGTCATCACCATTTCTTCCGCCAGTCCCGCAAATCACGCGTTTTCCCGCCATCGCGGCTGGCGCGGCAAAAAGGGTTCTGCCTATCTTGTCAGGGTGAGGGATAGGTTGATTCCCAAAATGCCAGGCGGTTACGTACCCGACCCGCTTTCTCATCCACACACCACACCAGTACGCCAAACACACACAATAATAATGTCGTTGGGGGAAAAATGAGATTACTTGGACTGATTGTCATCGCCTTCTCTGCGCTCTGTTCCGTTGCGCAGGCTGCTGATCCAGTGGAATTACGCCTCTCTTGGTGGGGAGGAAACAGCCGTCATCAGGCGACGTTGACTGCGCTGGAAGCGTTTCAGAAAAAATATCCGCACATCAGCGTGAGGCCGGAATATACCGGTTGGGACGGGCACTTATCCCGTCTGACCACACAGATTGCTAGCGGTGAAGAACCGGATGTCATGCAGGTAAACTGGAACTGGTTGCCGATTTTCTCCAAAACCGGTACTGGTTTTTATGACCTGAATAAGCTGATCGATACGCTGAAATTGCAGGATTTTCCCGAAGATGCACTAAAACCTGCGACAATTGACAGCAAAGTAAACGCGATTTCCACCTCGTTGAATGCGCTGGTGATGTATTACAACGCGGAAACCTGGAAGAAAGCCGGGTTGCCGTATCCCACCACTTGGGATGAGCTGTTCCAGGCGGGCAAGGTATTTAAAGAGAAACTGGGCGATAACTATTTCCCCATCGCCTCGCCTGCACAGGACAGCGGTGAAGGATTGCTGGAACTGCTCAACTATTACATGACGCAGAAATACCAGATTGGCATGATCGACGAAAAGAACAAACGCTTTAACTACAGTGATGCGCAATGGATCGAGGCATTTCGCTTCTATAAGCGTTTGATCGACGAACACGTGATGCCGTCCTCGAAGTATTACAATGCGTTCGGCAAAGTCGGGATGTATGAAACGCGTCCTTGGATTAATGGGGAATACGGCGGCGCCCATCTGTGGATTTCGGTTGTGAAGAAATACGCCGATCCGTTGGCGGCACCCGGCAAGCTCGAATTAGGCCCCTACATCATGATGCCGGGGTCGGATAATTCCGGGCAGTTCTTCAAACCCTCCATGCTGTTTGCCATCAGTAAAAATACCAAACATCCGAAAGAAGCGGCGCTGTTGTTGAACTATCTGATGAACGATCCTGAAGGCGCGCTGCTGATGGGCACCGAGCGCGGTATTCCGCTCAGCCGTATTGCCAGACAAGCGCTGGAGGAAAAGCAAAAGCTGGATACGAACGATCTGTCGGTTGTCGGATTATCACTGGCGCTGCAAAAACCGATGCAAACGCCCGTTTCCTCCTATCTTGAAGATCCGCAGCTTGCCAGTTTGATCCTGCAAACTATCGAACAGCTCGACTATGGCAAGAAGAGCGTGGAAGAATCGGCGAAAAACTTCAGCAATTCAGGCGAGCGCATTCTGAAGCGGGTGATTCGCTAAGCATTGACCAGATAAGGTTGTTACTGACTACGGTATTTTACTGGCCGGTGCGTGACGCGAGTTCAGCCAACTGCTGTTGCAGGCTATCGGCTAACGCGCGTGGACGCCCGGCATCAAACATCACATGCATGCTCACCGGGTACGCTCGGTGTTGCAGGCAGAAATCTTCCATCTCATGCCCGATCCCGTATAGTGCCTGAATATTGGTTTTGGCGATTTCCCGCAGCGTCCAGTTGTTCTCCACCTGTTCGCAGTAGTGCAACGTAAAGAAGGCTTTCTGCGCGTGAACAAAAGCGCGGCAATACAGCGTCAGGCCGCGCCATTCCTGCTGCCAGCGTTGCCTGAGCGCTTCTGGCATCGTGTGTTCACGAGAAAATTGCAGAGCGGCCTGCTGGCACTGTTCCGCCAGTTGCCATGCGGCATCTTTCTCTTTCGCGATGTGGTAGAGGTTCTGCGAAGCCAGCTCCGCATGCTGCGGATCGAACGTAATATCCTGACCCGAGCCCGGCAACCAGTGGTTACGATTGAGCTGACCGTACAGGCTCCAGATCGCCTGACCAAAGCTGGTTGGCAGCAGACTGTGGCGGTGAAACACGTGGTGGCGGGCGTACAGCGACAGGGAGATAGCTTGATGTGCCTGATCCAGCAGAGCCTGCATCGTATGCAGTACCGTCTCATCCGGCTGCCATTGATAACGCACCATCAGCCATTGTGCAAACAGCGCACTTTCGTTGGTCGATGTGGTCTGGTGAGTGAGTAAACGGGAACAGGCGAACAGCGTAAATTCGCTGAGCGTGCCGATCACGCTGTGATTATCTACGCCCTCCCAACTGATACGACACAGTGCGCTGACAATGTCGGGATTTTTCTCCCGACACCACAGTAGCCGCCCTTGCACTTCGGTGTAGCGCAGGAAGGGGAGGTTACCCCAGCCGACTTCTTCCCCAGCCAAATCCAGCTCGACCCAGACTTCGCGTCCGCTGACATCCAGCAGCGCGGGGTTATTGGGAAACTCAGGCCAGAAGCGTTCCGGCGTGACTTTGATCGCGACAGAGACGGATTCCGGCAGCGTGCGAATGGCGTTCAGCACATTACCGATATCCTGATGGCTGGCGGGAAAGGCACGCAAGACCAGGTGGCGCTGATGGTAGTGCATCACGCGTGCGACGGCGGAGAAGAGGCGGTGATAGATCTGTTCGCTGTCGGTGCTGGTTGGCCAGTGCGTGGTGACGGGAACGATGCCGTTGATCTCATCGCCAGAAGGCGCGGAAAAGCGCAGCAGGCTATCGCTATTGGAGATCGCCAACAGCAGGCCGCTTAGCCGCGGGATCTGCTGCATCAGCAGTTCGACTTTGGCGGCAAGGTAGTCGCACCAAAAATCGGTATCCATACGGAGGCTATGTTTGTCGTCCAGTAATTCCGGGTGATGGAGCAGTAAATCCGTAGGAAACGACAGCTCTTTGCATTGCAAATACAGCGCCAGTCCCTGTTCACGGCAGTGCGCCGCGACCTGATTCAGGTAAACACATCGAGAACGCTGCTGGCTGCTGATGCGATCGTCAAAACGCGCGTTATTGTAGGCTTCTGGCGTGACCAGCTTATCCAGTAAATCTGCTGCGCCCAACACCAGCGTATTGAAACCCTGTTCGCGGGCATAATCGATAACCGCAAGGATCTGTTGCCAGTGCCAAATATCTTGCGTATTGAGTTCCAGCGCGCGCCGTTGCCACATCATTTTTCTCCCGTTGCCAGTGGCGTGAGTATCGCATTGATGTGCTATCGCAAAAGATAAATTCCTGGGGCGAACGCCAGAAATGTGAGCCTGTTCGCTAATGTCGTTCGTATAAGAGGTTGTTGGCAGGGCGGTTATTGTAGGAATGTCGATTATCGGCGGCATGATGACGCATTCACCAGCCGACGTAGGGTGACAGAAATGAAGGATATCGGCTAAAAACCTTCCAGCAGCCTTAATTGGCTGAATGTGAGTGGCCGATAGAAGATATATCCTTGAATCCCAATGGGATGGTATTTATTTAACCGGTTCAGATCGGTTGCTTTCTCAACGCCTTCACAGATAATGTTTACGCCAAGAGGCATGAGTTTGTTCAATAAGATCTTTAGTTTTTGTGATTTTGTCTCTTCTTTACCGATGCCATCGATAATAGAACGATCAATTTTTATGGTATCGAAGTCAAACAAGCTCAGGCTGTCTATTTGTAGATTTCCTGCGCCGAAGTCATCTAATGAAATCATAAAGCCATATTTCTTGGCCTGATTTAAAAAAGGTATCCCATCTATTAACTGCTGTCGGGTCGTTTTTTCACTGATCTCTATTTCTATATTTTTCGGGTTAACCTGATGCATGACGCATTTTTGGTATAATTTTTCCAGATAGGCGGAGTTATTAAAAAGTAAATGTGAAAGGTTGAAAGATATTGTCATGCTGCTTTTGTTTTTTATTACCTGACAGACAATATCAAACATGAAATCTGTTACTTTATCGATTGCTTTATATTTCTCTATTTTATCTATAGTTTGCTGAGTTGATATGAGCATGCCTTCCGAATTATAAAACCTGACGAGGGCTTCATAGCGGAATATTTTATTGTGAGGGAGATGGATGATAGGCTGGAACTCTGCTGTCAACCTAAGGATTTTTCCATCAATATTCAATGTTGTTGTATTCATTTTACTGATTACTCACCCTCTCCATAGAAATAGGAATTCCACAGCCTTGCTCGTCTGGATTCTACACAGCAATTTGGAATAGTTGGAAATTGTTTAAAATGATCAATAATCCCTATTTGATAGCTTAAGGCTATTGAATGAAAATTAATGATCGTTTAAATCTATTTTATCTTTGGTGTTTTACTCTGTTCTTTATTAACTTTAGTGATATTTTATATTGGTTTTTTTCGTTTAACTGGTTTATATGTTGATTTTTGTATGAATTTAAATCAATTTATCAGGTGCGTACGATCGTTGTGACTTTATGGCATCCTTGTTAGGATGATGAACAACATTAAGCTCGACGTTTCGTAATGATATCGAAGGATGAAAAATCAGAAATTGCATTTTAATTACATTTTTATCAGTAAGAATAAGCATTTTTATAAAGCTGTGAACCCTGCATAAAAGTTCGTTTTTATTAATAAAGGGAAATCCTTTTTTGGATTTTTGGGTATATCACTATCGCGTTAATAGGTAGATATTATAGTGGAACATTTTTCTCCTCCGCCCGCTAAAGTTATTAGCACATTGCTGCAACATCCCTATGTGATGTCTATCTATGCCAAGGATATGCTATATGCATTAAAGGCAGACATTTCGGAATTGAATCTGGATAAAAACCGTATCGTGTTGGCAGTAGAATATTCTGGCTCGGATATTGACAGATACCTTGCCGATGGTGGTTTGCATTTTGATTTGGAGGCGCTCAAAGGTACGGAGAACATCGAACGGGAAACCTACAGCCTTTGTAATATTCCCACCCAATTATTCAAGACCGATAGCATGTTTTATCGTCTGGAATGTCGCTTGCCAGACTCTGTTTTCGTCACTGAAAACCGAGGGGGGATTCGTATTCCTTTTATTCTCGGCATGCAAGCTCGTGTTCGTATCGAAGTCTATATGCATACGCTTAACGTGCCTGGAACGCTGCGTAATTTATCGACCGGTGGTTGTCTGGTTGAAATCGATCTGGTGGAAAGTATTGCTATTGACGTCGGTCAGGCTATTCCCGGCATTACGTTGGAGTTTCCCAACGGGGAAAGCTTTTATGCCGAAGGAAGAATCCGCCACATTCGGCCCTTTGGGAATAATGGCTATGCGGCTGTCGGCATCCAGTTTATCAATTTGTCGTCATCTCAGTCTGAAGCCCTGCTTCAGTACACGAATGAGTCGGAAAGAGAGGCGGCATACCGAACTGGCGTCACTGGCAGCATGGTGTATCCGTCCCCGTTGTTCATTCCGGGCACCAAGGAGAAAAATCTCTTGCTGCGAGAAAGCCAGGAACGTGAGAAACGTACTCGCCAGACGCCTATGGAACGAGGCGTCATGGAGGTTGCCCATCGGCTTCAGATTGGGCTGATGTACATCAAAACGCGCAATCAACTGCCTGTTGAGATCTTTTATGACTGTGTCGATACCCTGCTTTATATGGTCAAAAAAGAGAGAAAGGCTTTTCTGTATGCGCTGTCGTTTCTGCGTGATGAGGCGGATTGGGTCAGGCATGCCGTGCAGGTTGCGGGAAAGCTGGCCGACATGCTGCTCCTTGCCGATCCGCACGATCCCTATGCGCGCGAGGCGGTGTTAGGTGCGTTACTCCACACCATGGGGAAGCCGCTGTTGGTCAACGCCCGCCTGCCGTCGCTAAAGGTCAACATGAATCCGACACAGAAAGCGATCCTGAGCGGTCACGTGGCGGTGCTGTGCGAGAAGTTACGTGAACTGGGCTGGGCAATCAGCCCAACTTGCCGCGATGTCATCGAGAATGCTAACGAGCGTTTGGACGGCAGCGGCTATCCGCAAGGCAAACGCGCTGAACCATTGTCGCCGTTAGTCCGCTTGGTCTCTGTGATTAAGGCGATTAATAAGCTCAGGCATGCGCGTAATGGTGTTTCGCCCCGCACGCCGTTGGCTGCCTACCGCAAAATCTATGAGGCGAACGCCGCCTATGACAAGGCGGTGCTGGTTAAATACGTCCAGATTTATGGTCTCTACCCAATAGGCAGCCTGGCGAAATATTCGGGAGGCTTCCTTGGATGGGTGATGGATATTGATAAAAAGGGGCGACCTATTGCGGTGCACCTCGTCAAAAACCTCCGCTTTCCTGACACCAATATCAGCAGCGTCGTCTCTAAAGGCGACTTGTTGCAGGTCGGCCAGCTCGAAAACATCGTGAGTCCAGACGATTTCGGCATGAAAGTCCTGAAAATTTAGTGAGTACCTTGTTTGTAGCTGTCTCTTAGCAACATTTTTATGCCACTGTGGGGGCAGTTTCGTGCGCGATAATACCGTTATTGTCATGCTACCTCGTAGCACGCGCCCGACACGTGGCGGCTCAAACGCCGCTCGCCCCGTGACCCCTGGCTTTCGGCGGGGAATTATGCCGCTGACGCGGTTCCTTCGTCGGTATCAGGCTTAACGGATCGCTTGCGACACGTTTACTCGCCCCATAAATGGGGCTCGCCCTTCGGGCCAGCACGAGTGCTGTTCAAAAACGTCTCTGACGTTTTTGTCCTACGTGGCGCAAGCTCTCGCCGCGTCCATGCGGCTCATCCTAAGCCTGCTATCTCCTCAGCATAATTTTTTACGCCGGATAACGGCAAAATCCGCGATGCCCTTTGTATTTACGTATGAAGGACTGGTTTATATGGGCTGCGCATAAGCCCCTCTTTCTCGAATGCATTCTTACTGATATCGCCATGTAACGCGCGTGCCATCAGCCATAACACTTTAAGCAATAAGGATTATCAGAAAAACCATTTAGTCATTTTGGTTATTTAATATTTCCATCATTTCTTTAATTGTTAAGATGCAGATCGTTACCCTTATCCTCCATCCATCTTTTTATTGCCTATTTTTGTATTAGCGTCGTTGGCTAACTGCACAGGCACAAGGAAACAGAAATCACAATGACTACTCCGGTTTCCCCCACTTCATTGCTTCCGCTGAGTGCGGAGCAATTAACGCGTTTACAGGCGGCAACCGGTGATTTCTCATCGACGCAGCTGGCCTGGCTATCTGGCTATTTCTGGGGACTGGTTCAGCAGCCTGGGAATGTGCAGCCGGGGGCGATAACCGCCACGGCAACGACCGCCGCCGCAGTCACGGTGCCAGTACAAACGATCACACTGATCTCCGCCTCACAGACTGGCAATGCGCGCCGGGTCGCGGAACAACTGCGTGACGATCTGCTGGCGGCCAAGCTGTCCGTCAATCTGGTCAATGCGGGTGATTACAAGTTCAAGCAAATCGGGCAGGAAAAACTGCTGCTGATCGTGACGTCGACGCAGGGGGAAGGGGAGCCGCCGGAAGAGGCGGTCGCGCTGCATAAGTTCCTGCTGTCCAAAAAAGCGCCGGCGCTGAAAGACACGGCATTTGCCGTGTTTGGTCTGGGTGATACCTCTTACGAATTCTTCAGCAAGGCAGGTAAGGATTTCGACAGCCGTCTGGCTGAGTTAGGCGCTGAACGTCTGCTGGATCGCGTTGATGCCGATGTGGATTATCAGGTGCTGGCCGAGCAATGGCGCCGTCAGTTAGTTGATATTTTGCAAGCGCGTGTGCCGGTGCAGGGAACGGCGGTAGCACAGCTCGCTTCTCAAGGGGCACTGGATGAAATTACCAGCAGCCCATACAGCAAAGCGTCTCCGCTGCATGCCACGTTTGCGGTGAACCAGAAAATCACCGGACGTAACTCCGAAAAAGATGTTCGCCATATTGAGATCGATCTCGGGGATTCCGGTTTGCGTTATCAGCCAGGTGATGCGCTGGGCGTGTGGTTTGATAACGATCCCGCGTTGGTGCAGGAACTACTGGAGTTGCTGTGGCTAAAGGGTGATGAGTCTGTCAGCGTTGACGGCAAGACGCTGCCATTATCGCAGGCGCTGAAAAGCCACTTTGAGCTGACGCAGAACACCGCGCCGATCGTTGAGAAATATGCGGCACTGTCTCGTAATGAAACACTGCTGTCGCTGATAGCCGATAAACCTGCGCTGCAACAGTTTGCACAGCGTACGCCGCTGGTGGATATGGTGCGACAGGCACCGACTGAACTGACGGCGGAGCAACTGCTGGGTCTGCTGCGTCCGCTGACGCCGCGTCTTTATTCCATTGCCTCGTCGCAGGCGGAAGTCGAAAGCGAAGTGCACATCACTGTGGGCGTGGTGCGCTATGACTACGAAGGGCGCGCGCGTGCGGGTGGCGCATCCAGCTATCTGGCCGACAGGCTGAGCGAAGATGATGAAATCCGCGTCTTCATCGAACACAACGATAACTTCCGTCTGCCTGCGAATTCCGACACGCCGGTCATCATGATTGGGCCAGGCACGGGGATTGCGCCGTTCCGCGCCTTTATGCAGCAGCGCGATGCCGAAGGGGCAGAAGGGAAAAACTGGCTATTCTTTGGTAACCCACACTTCACGGAAGATTTTCTGTATCAGGTTGAATGGCAGCGCTACGTTAAAGACGGTCTGCTGACCCATATCGATCTGGCGTGGTCGCGCGATCAGGCACACAAAATCTATGTACAGGACAAACTGCGCGAAAAAGGCGCAGAAGTCTGGCGCTGGATTCAGGACGGGGCGCACCTGTATGTGTGTGGTGATGCCAACCGTATGGCCAAAGACGTCGAGCAGGCGCTGTTGGATGTAATAGTTGAGCATGGCGGCATGGACAGTGAACAGGCCGATGAATTTTTAAGTGACCTGCGCCTTGAGCGCCGTTATCAGCGAGATGTGTACTAATGAGTGAAAAATACGTTTTCAGTGAAAAACACCCTGGTCCGTTGGTGGTAGAAGGGAAACTCGCTGATGCTGAGCGCATGAAGCTGGCAAGTCACTTTCTGCGCGGCACGATTGCTGAAGACCTGAATGATGGTCTGACTGGCGGCTTCAACGGCGATAACTTTCTGCTGATCCGCTTCCACGGGATGTATCAACAGGATGACCGTGATATTCGCGCTGAGCGTGCCGAACAGAAGCTGGAACCGCGCCATGCGATGATGTTGCGCTGCCGTTTACCCGGCGGGGTGATGACGCCGGAACAGTGGCTGGGAATCGATAAATTTGCCAGCGAAAGTACACTGTACGGCAGTATTCGTATTACTAACCGTCAGACTTTTCAGTTTCACGGCATTCTGAAACCGAACGTGAAACCGGTGCATCAACTGCTGAATCGTCTTGGGCTGGATGGGCTGGCAACGGCAAACGATGTGAATCGTAACGTGCTGTGTACGTCCAACCCAGTGGAATCTGAGCTGCATCAGCAGGCGTACGAGTGGGCGAAAAAGATCTCTGAGCATTTGCTGCCGCGCACGCGCGCCTATGCCGAGATCTGGATGGATCAGGAAAAGGTCGCGACGACGGATGAAGAGCCGATTCTGGGGGCGACGTATCTGCCGCGTAAGTTCAAAACCACGGTGGTGATCCCGCCGCAGAATGATGTTGATCTGCACGCCAACGATCTTAACTTTATTGCGATTGCTGATAACGGCCAATTGGTGGGCTTCAACGTGTTGGTGGGGGGCGGGTTATCTATCGCGCACGGCGATAAGGCGACCTATCCACGAACTGCCAGTGAACTGGGCTATATTTCGATTGAACATACATTGGCGATTGCCGAAGCGGTGGTGACAACACAGCGTGATTGGGGTAACCGTACCAACCGTAAAAACGCGAAAACCAAATACACGCTGGAGCGTGTGGGTGTCGAGAACTTCAAGCAAGAAGTGGAAGCGCGTGCCGGTGTGAAATTTGAAGCCGTACGTCCTTATGAATTCACCGGACGTGGCGATCGTATTGGCTGGGTAAAAGGCATCGACAATAAATGGCACCTGACGCTGTTTATCGAAAATGGCCGTATTCTGGATTATCCAGGGCGCCCGTTGAAAACGGGTCTGGCGGAAATCGCTAAAATCCATAAAGGGGATTTCCGCTTAACGGCGAACCAGAATTTGATCATCGCGGGCGTTCCTGCGCGCAGTAAAGCGAAGATTGAGGCGCTGGCACGTGAACACGGTTTGATTGATGACGGCGTCAGCGAGCAGCGCAAGAATTCGATGGCCTGCGTGTCGTTCCCGACCTGTCCGCTGGCAATGGCGGAAGCAGAGCGTTTCCTGCCAGAGTTCGTCACGAAAGTGGAAGACATCATGCAGCAGCACGGCGTGGGGGATGAACATATCGTTCTGCGCGTCACGGGCTGCCCGAACGGCTGCGGCCGCGCGATGCTGGCAGAAATCGGTCTGGTGGGCAAAGCCGTGGGGCGTTATAACCTGCATCTGGGCGGGAATCGCGAGGGAACACGCATTCCGCGTATGTATCGCGAGAACATTAATGAAACCGAGATCCTGGCAGAAATCGATCGGCTTATCGGGCTATGGGCGCAGGATCGCCAGCCGAATGAAGGCTTTGGTGATTTCACCATTCGTACCAACATCATTAAACCGGTGCTGGATCCCGCCCGTGATTTTTATGACTGACAGGAGAACCTGATGGCCGAATTTAACCTTGAAGCGCTCAACGCATTACCGAAAGCGGAGCAGGCGGCAGCGCTCGCTGTCGTGAATGGTCAGCTTGAACAACTGTCGGCGCAGGAAAGGGTGAGCTGGGCGCTGGAGAATCTGCCGGGCGACTATGTTTTGTCGTCCAGCTTCGGCATTCAGGCTGCGATATCGCTGCATCTGGTGACGCAGCAACGGCCGGATATTCCGGTCATTCTCACTGATACGGGCTATCTGTTTCCTGAAACCTATCAGTTTATTGATGCGCTGACGGAGCAGTTGAAGCTGAATCTGCACGTGTTTCGCGCTGCTGAATCTCCGGCCTGGCAAGAGGCACGCTACGGTAAGCTGTGGGAACAGGGCGTGGAAGGCATCGAGCGCTACAACCAACTGAATAAAGTCGAGCCGATGAATCGGGCGCTGAGCGAATTAAAGGCGAAAACGTGGTTTGCTGGCCTGCGCCGCGAGCAGTCCGGCAGCCGAGGCGAATTACCGGTGCTGGCGATTCAGCGTGGCGTCTTCAAATTCCTGCCGATTATCGATTGGGATAACCGCACGGTGTATCAATATCTGAAAGAAAATGGCCTGAGTTATCACCCGCTGTGGGATCAGGGCTATCTGTCTGTTGGCGATACCCACACTACCCGCAAATGGGAACCGGGCATGAGTGAAGAGGAAACCCGCTTCTTCGGCCTGAAACGCGAATGTGGGCTGCACGAAGGGTAAATAGAAACCGGGCACCGCCCGGTTTTTTATCGATTGAATAACGCTTGTGAACGCATTGTTATTCCATTACGGAACTTGTCATTCCAATTCGGCATTTCATAAGTGTTCTGTCCTCACCGTATAGTCGCATTATCTACTTTTTTGCTTAGTTAAGGCGATTGTGAACTATCTCCCTATATTTGCCGATCTTCGTCAGCGTCCGGTACTGGTTGTCGGCGGCGGCGAGGTTGCTACGCGCAAAATCGATCTACTGCAACGCGCGGGTGCGGAGGTAAAAATTGTCGCGCAGGCGCTGGCCGAACCGTTGGCTGTGCAGCATCAGGCCGGGCAGGTTGAATGGCTGGCGCAGGTTTTTACGCCTGATTTGCTCTCTGGCGTGTTTCTGGTGATTGCCGCTACGGATGACGCTGAGCTGAATTCCGCGGTGTTTGAGGCGGCCAATCAGCGCCATTTGCTGGTGAACGTGGTGGACGATCAGCCGAAGTGTTCGTTTATTTTCCCTTCGATTGTCGATCGCTCTCCGCTGGTGGTGGCGATTTCCTCCGGCGGTCAGGCGCCCGTACTGGCGCGTTTGCTGCGTGAAAAGCTGGAATCCTTACTGCCGACCAGTCTGGGCACGATGGCAGACATCGCCGGAAGCTGGCGTGACAGGATTAAAACTCGGCTGCATTCGATGCCGGCACGCCGTCGTTTTTGGGAACGGCTGTTTGTCGGGCGTTTTGCTGCACTGGTTTCTGCCGGACAGTTGGCGCAGGCCGAAGACGAATTGCAACAGCAACTGGTTAATCAGCAAGACGAGCAACAACTGCCTGCGGCAGCACGTGGTGAAGTGGCGCTGGTTGGCGCAGGCCCCGGTGATGCTGGGTTGCTGACGCTGCGTGGATTACAAGTGATGCAGCAGGCGGACGTGGTGCTGTATGACCATCTGGTCAGCCCCGACGTGCTGGATCTGGTGCGCCGCGATGCCGAACGCATTTGCGTCGGAAAGCGCGCCAGTGCGCATTCGCTACCGCAGGATGAGATTAACCAACTGTTGGTGACGCTGGCGCAGGAAGGTAAGCGGGTAGTTCGCCTGAAAGGGGGGGACCCTTTCATCTTTGGCCGCGGCGGTGAAGAGCTGCAAACGGTGGCACAGGCCGGGATTTCGTTTCAAGTTGTGCCTGGTGTGACGGCAGCGGCAGGTGTGACGGCATATGCGGGGATTCCGCTGACGCACCGTGACTACGCACAGAGCGTGCTTTTTATTACTGGTCACTGTCGTCCAGATGGCGATGAACTGGACTGGTCAACACTGGCGCGCGGACGTCAGACGCTGGCGATTTATATGGGAACGATGAAAGCGGCGGAAATTGCACAGCAGCTTATCGCGCATGGCCGTTCATCACAGACCCCTGTTGCGGTAATCAGTCGTGGCACTCGACACGATCAGCAGGTGCAAATCGGCACGCTGCAAGAGTTAGAACATTTGGCACGGCAAGCGCCGACTCCGGCGCTGCTTGTGATTGGCGAGGTGGTGGATTTACACCATCAGATTGCCTGGTTTGGTCAGACAACGCCGACGGTGCCGCAAGACAGCCGCCCAGCGGTAGTAAACTTGGCTTAAGGAAAGGGTATGGACGAGAAACGACTCACGCATTTACGGCAACTTGAAGCCGAAAGCATTCACATCATCCGCGAAGTGGCGGCCGAGTTCAGCAATCCGGTGATGATGTACTCCATCGGTAAAGACTCTTCGGTGATGCTGCATCTGGCACGCAAGGCGTTCTATCCGGGTTCGCTGCCTTTCCCGCTGCTACACGTTGATACCGGTTGGAAATTTCGTGAAATGTACGAATTCCGCGACCGGACGGCGAAGGCCTACGGCTGTGAGCTGTTGGTACACCGTAACCCGCAGGGCGAAGCACTGGGGATTAACCCTTTTGTACACGGCAGCGCCAAGCATACCGACATCATGAAAACCGAAGGGCTGAAGCAGGCGCTGGATAAATACGGTTTTGATGCCGCGTTTGGCGGCGCGCGTCGTGATGAAGAAAAATCGCGTGCCAAAGAGCGCATTTACTCCTTCCGCGACCGTTTCCACCGTTGGGATCCGAAGAATCAACGCCCGGAACTGTGGCATAACTACAACGGCCAGATTAACAAAGGCGAAAGCATCCGCGTTTTCCCGCTCTCCAACTGGACCGAACTGGATATCTGGCAATATATCTATCTGGAAAATATCGAGATTGTCCCGCTCTATCTGGCCGCGCCACGCCCGGTGCTAGAGCGCGATGGCATGTTGCTGATGGTAGATGACGATCGTATTGACTTGCAACCGGGTGAAGTTATCGAACAACGCATGGTGCGCTTCCGCACGCTAGGCTGCTGGCCGCTGACGGGCGCGGTGGCATCCGAGGCGCAGACGCTACCGGAAATCATTGAAGAGATGCTGGTTTCCACGACCAGTGAGCGTCAGGGAAGGGTAATTGACCGCGATCAGGCCGGTTCAATGGAACTGAAAAAGCGTCAAGGGTATTTCTGAGGAATCGTCGAATGAGCCAAACTTCGTTAAAAGATACAGTTGCGGAAAACGCGGCTGAGAAAGATGCCGTCGTCATCAATAATGCGATTGCACAGCAGATTGCCGAGCAGGGTGGTGTGGAAGCCTATTTACATGCACAGCAGGATAAAACGCTGCTGCGTTTCCTGACCTGCGGCAGCGTCGACGATGGAAAAAGTACGCTGATTGGCCGTTTGCTGCACGATACGCGCCAAATTTATGAAGATCAGCTCAGCACGCTGCACAATGACAGCAAACGTCTGGGAACGCAGGGCGAAAAGCTGGATCTGGCACTGCTGGTCGATGGGCTTCAGGCCGAGCGTGAACAGGGCATCACGATTGACGTGGCCTACCGCTATTTTTCGACGGAAAAACGCAAATTTATCATCGCCGATACGCCAGGACACGAGCAGTACACTCGCAACATGGCGACCGGCGCATCAACCTGTGAGCTGGCGATTCTGCTGATTGACGCTCGCAAAGGTGTATTGGATCAAACCCGTCGCCACAGCTTTATTGCGACCCTGCTGGGGATTCGCGATCTGGTGGTGGCGGTGAATAAAATGGATCTGGTTGATTATCAGCAAACGGTATTTGAGCAGTTTAAGCAGGATTATCTGGATTTTGCTCAGCAACTGCCTACCGACCTAAATATCACTTTTGTGCCGATTTCCGCATTGGATGGCGACAATGTTGCCACGCCAAGCACGGCGATGAGCTGGTATACCGGCCCGACGTTGTTAGGTGTGTTAGAAACGGTAAATGTGGCGCAGCGTAGCCTCGAACAGCCAATGCGCTTCCCAGTGCAGTATGTTAACCGTCCGAATCTGGATTTTCGCGGCTACGCGGGCACGCTGGCATCTGGCATTATCCGCGTTGGGCAGCGGGTTAAGGTGCTGCCGTCCGGCGTAGAATCCACTGTCAGCCGTATTGTGACCTTTGACGGTGATTTACCGCAGGCGCAGGCAGGTGAAGCCATTACGCTGGTGCTGGCGGACGAGATTGACATTAGCCGTGGCGATCTGCTGGTCGATAGCAGTGAATCGCTGAAAGCAGTGCAACATGCGCTGGTGGATGTCGTCTGGATGGCGGAACAGCCACTGGTGCCGGGACAGAGTTACGACATCAAGATTGGCGGCAAAAAAACGCGTGCTCGGGTCGAGAATATTCAGTATCAGGTTGAGATTAATACGCTAACGCAGCGCGTCGCGGAGAACCTGCCGCTGAATGGCATCGGTTCGGTTGAGCTGATTTTTGATGAGACGCTGGTGCTGGACAACTATCAGCACAACGCGGTAACCGGTGGCATGATCTTTATCGATCGTCTGAGCAACGTCACGGTGGGGGCCGGTTTGGTAAGGGAACCTATCGAGCAGGTGTATCAGGAGCCGGGCGCGTACAGCGCGTTTGAGCTGGAACTGAATGCGCTGGTGCGTCGTCACTTCCCGCATTGGGGTGCGCGCGACCTACTGGGGGGCAAATAACGTGTCTTTACGCGATGAACCGACTGACGAGAACGTCGTCTGGCATGCGCACGATGTCACCCGTGAGTCGCGCGAAAAGTTGCATGGTCATCAAGGCGTGGTTATCTGGTTTACTGGGCTGTCAGGTTCCGGTAAATCCACGCTGGCAGGGGCGTTGGAGCAGGCGCTACACGCTCGCGGCGTCAGCACTTACCTGCTGGACGGCGACAACGTCCGGCACGGTTTGTGCCGTGATTTGGGCTTCACCGACGACGATCGGCGAGAGAACATTCGCCGCGTGGGGGAAGTCGCCAAACTGATGGTGGATGCCGGTCTGGTGGTGCTGACCGCGTTTATCTCGCCGCACCGCGCCGAGCGCAAAATGGTGCAGGATTTACTGGGCGAAGGGCAGTTCATTGAAGTCTTCGTCGATACGCCGTTAGCGACCTGTGAAGCGCGCGATCCTAAAGGGTTGTATAAAAAAGCCCGCGCGGGAGAGTTGCGTAATTTCACGGGGATCGACTCGGCGTATGAAGCGCCGGAAGCGCCTGATAGTCACTTGGATGGCGAACAATTAGTAACAAATTTGACAGAGCAATTGTTAGATCTGCTTGGCAAGAGAGCTATTATCAAGCTCTGACACCCCCGTTTTTTTTTCACCGCGCTGTTGGGTGATGCAGGGGAAGAATGGGAAAGATTATGCAAAATGCCACGCAGTTAACGATTAGCAAGACTCGGCCAGTGCAAGAAGAGGATGACGGCGTTTCCTACCTGTTTATGGGGGCGGTGACGGGGTTCTCCTCCTATTGGTTGGCCTTTAGCATTCCCTTTCTGGTATACGGCTCCAATACCACGTTTTTCTTCATGCTCTACACCTGGCCGTTCTTTCTGGCGCTGATGCCATTTTCGGTGCTGGTGGGCGTCGGGTTTAGCTTTCTGCTGAGAGGCTATATTTTTTATACGCTTTTTGCGACGGGACTGACGGTGATCTGCCTGTTCTGGCTGGTATTTTCTTTTCTGACGGGGTGGTGAAAAAGGCTGTCAGTTTAGAAGAGGCTGACAGCCTTGGTTTTACAATTTATAGCGTATTTACAGTATCTTGCTTAGGAAAGCCTGCGTACGCGGGTTACTCGGATGAGTAAATATCTCCTCTGGCGTCCCCTGCTCCTGAATGATCCCTTGATCGATAAAGATCACTCTATCAGCCACTTCTCTGGCAAAGGCCATTTCATGGGTCACGATGACCATAGTCATGCCTTCATTCGCCAGCGTTTTCATGACCGCCAGCACTTCGCCAACCAGTTCAGGGTCCAGCGCGGAGGTCGGTTCATCAAACAGCATGATCGTCGGTTCCATCGCTAGCGCGCGGGCAATTGCAACACGCTGCTGTTGACCACCGGACAGGCTGTTCGGCCAGGCATCGATTTTATCCAGCAGACCAACCTTGCTGAGCAAGGCTTTAGCCCGTTCAACGGCCTGATCACGGGGCAATTTTTTCACATCCATCGGCGCCATGATCACATTTTCCAACACTGTCATGTGCGGGAACAGGTTAAAGCGCTGAAATACCATACCCACGCTTTCGCGCATGCGATTGATATCGGTTTTCTTATCGTGAATGGCAAAACCGTTGACCGTAATTTCGCCTGCCGACAGCGTCTCCAGCGCATTAATACAGCGCAGAAAGGTACTTTTTCCTGAACCGGATGGGCCAATCAGGCAGAGCACTTCTTGAGGCGCGATGTCGCAGGAAATACCGCGCAGGACATGGGTATCGCCAAACTGTTTTTGCAGATTGTTAACGTGAATCACTTTTGCCAAACCTCGTTTCCATGTGCCGCACCAGCAGAGAGAGCAGGAAGGTAATAACCCAATAGACAATGGAAATCGTCAGGTAGGGTTCCCAATACGTGGCGTAAGCGCCTGACACCGTGCGAGCGGCATAGGCGAGATCCGCCAATCCGATCGCCGAAGCCAGCGATGAATCTTTCACAATCGCGATAGCGTTGTTACCCAGTGGCGGCAGCATGCGGCGAAAAGCCTGTGGCAGGATGACTTTCCGCATGGTGCGGCCATAGCTCATGCCGAGCGAGCGTGATGCTTCCATCTGACCACGGTCAATGGATTGAATACCGGCCCGGAATATCTCGGAGACATAGGCACCCGCATTCAACGTAATGGCCACTATGCAGGAGAGGAATGCGCCGTAATCGGCACGCAGCGTGCGGGCAAAATCGACTGACATGATATTGCTAGTCACCAGCAATCCGTCGCGCGGGTTGATGAATAGTGGCACCAGAGCAAAGTGCACCACCATGATTTGTACAAACAGTGGTGTACCGCGAAAGGCGCTAATGTAGATGCGTACCGGCCATTGAACGCCGTAGTGCAGGATATATTTCCATGGGCCGTGCGGCGCTTGCGCTAAGCGGCCTAATCCGAGCGTTAATCCCCAGCAGGTGCCGAGAATGACACAGATAATGGTGCATTTGATGGTCATCCAGGTACCTTCCATAAATAGCGGGGCATACTCCTGAATGATCTCCCAACGAAATCCCGTCAAGATCGTTTCCTTTTTTGAATAGGCTAACGTAATGATTCTTTTAAATTAAACCGGACAGGCAGGCTGTCCGGTTAGTGCGACGTCTCGCGTGAGGCGATTGAGACCATGAGAGGTTCGCAGTGTATTGCAGGCGTTATTCTGCGGGTAAGGTCGGAACGTTGTTATCAAACCAGGTCTGATAGATTTTGGCGTAGGTGCCATCGGCAACGATTTTTTTCAGCCCAGCGTTAATCTTCTCACGCAGTTGATCGTTGCCTTTCGCGACGGCGATCCCGAAATACTGGCGTTCAAATTTGGCGTCGGAAACCAGATTGAACTGTTTTTCAGGGTGAGTCTTAATGTAAAACTTCACCACACCCACATCGCCAACCGCGGCACCCACGCCATCTTCATACAGCTCTTGTAACATTAACGGCGTGTTATCGAAGCGCTTAATCGATGTACTGTTTTTCCCTAATACGTCAGAAACCACGACATCGGCGGTACTGGAGTTTACCACGCCCACTTTGTGATCTTTCAATGCGGCAATCGAGTCGATCGTTGAGCCTTTAGGAACGACGATAGACTGTTCGGCAGGAAAGTACGGCGCGGAGAAATCGACCATTTGCTTACGTTTGTCGGTAATCGTGATACCTGAAATGATAATGTCGCGGTCGCCGGAGTTGAGGGTCGCGAAGATCCCTTCCCACGGCGTATTGATCAGTTTGATATTAAAATTCTCCGCCTTGGCGATCGCTTTAATAATATCAATATCAAAGCCTTCCAGCTCTTTCTGCGCGTTTTCAAACTCGAAGGGGCGATAGGTACCGCCAGATCCGACAACATAAGTAGGCTCTGCGGCGAAGGCGCTGGTAGAGAGTGCGGTGGCGAAGATCGCACCAACAAATAACAGTTTCTTGAACATTGTGTCTCCTGGTTTAGATATAAAAGCGTAAAGGTGAAATTTTCTTTTTTTATGCACTTTGTATGCATAAAAATACACAGATAGTATTCATGGTTCAACTGACGTTTTCCTGTAGCCGGTTTTATCTACGCTATTTCTGGACATCTGCGTCTTCTGACAACTGGCGGAGAGTGGGGGATGAATAGAAGATACGAGGGTTTCAGGGAGTGTTGAGTGGGACTTCTTGCCCGAAATCTCCCCCATTTAGGTACGCGGCAGAGCGAATCTTGCCTTCCACTGCGGGACACAGTGGAGTCGAAACAAAAGTTATGGGATGATTAGGCGGTTTTTCAGGGGGCGGGATGGGAAAGCTTACGCTGTTATTATTGATATTGCTTGGCTGGCTTCAGTATTCACTGTGGCTGGGCAAGAATGGCATTCATGATTATGTTCGGGTGAAGGATGATGTTGTTGTCCAGCAGGGAAACAACGCGAAATTAAAAGACCGTAACGAACAACTGTTTGCCGAAATTGACGATCTCAATGGCGGACAGGAAGCGATTGAAGAGCGTGCACGCAATGAACTGGGAATGATCAAACCCGGTGAAAGCTTCTATCGTCTGGTACCGGAATCGAACCACCGCAACGTGAATACGACTTCATCTACTCCTTCTCCATCCAACAATACACAACGTTGACGCATGCAGACACCGAGCTTTTCCCCACCTGATATTGTTGCCGTTCTGCCCGCCGCGGGTAACGGCAGCAGAATGCAAAACGATCGTCCTAAGCAGTATCTGACGATTGGTAATGATGCAACCGGCCATAAAACCATTCTTGAACACACTATAGACGCGCTTTTACGCCATCCGCGCGTGCAGCGTGTCGTTGTCGTCATCAGCCCCGATGACGCATTTTTTCATACCCTGACGATTGCTAACGACCCCCGTATTTTGGCCGTTACGGGCGGGCGGCAGCGTGCCGATTCCGTGCTGGCTGGGCTGTCCGCCGTTGCGGATAGCGCATGGGCGCTGGTGCATGACGCGGCGCGTCCGTGTCTGCATCAGGACGATCTGACGCGCCTGCTGACGATTGTCGAGCAGAGTGACGTTGGTGGAATTTTAGCCGCCCCGGTTCGTGATACCATGAAGCGCAGCACGGATGGATTTATCGATCGCACGGTAGAGCGTAACGATTTATGGCACGCACTGACGCCGCAACTTTTCCCTGCAGCGCTGTTGAAACAGTGCTTGCAACGAGCGCTTCAGGATGGTGTTGCCGTTACAGATGAAGCCTCCGCGTTGGAATATTGTGGCTATCGCCCGCAAATTATCAGCGGACGTTCGGATAATATCAAAGTCACTCGTCCAGAGGATTTGGCATTAGCCGAATTCTATTTAACCCATTTGCAGTAACCTCATTTTATTCGCTAACTTTATTCGTTAAATATAGATAAGGAGAATGCGCGATGCGTATCGGTCACGGTTTTGATGTCCATAAGTTCGGTGGAGAAGGTCCGCTGGTGATCGGTGGCGTGCGAATTCCTTATGCTCAGGGCCTGCTGGCGCATTCCGATGGGGATGTGGTACTGCATGCGGTGACGGATGCCCTGTTAGGTGCCGCCGCACTGGGTGATATTGGTAAGCTGTTTCCTGATACCGATCCGGCGTTTAAAGGCGCGGACAGCCGTGGCTTGCTGCGTGAAGCCTGGCGTCGTATTAATGAAAAAGGCTATCAGTTAGGAAATCTAGACGTTACGATTATTGCGCAGGCACCGAAAATGGCACCGCATATTCCGCAAATGCGTGTGAATCTGGCAGAAGATTTGCTGTGTCACATGGATGACGTCAATGTGAAAGCCACCACGACAGAGCAACTTGGGTTTACTGGTCGTGGTGAAGGTATTGCCTGCGAAGCCGTTGCTTTGCTGGTGAAAAAAGGAACGGGCGAAATTGTCGCGTGGTAAGCCGTTTTTTGTAATCAATGTCTTGTCAGCAAGATCTTATCAACCATAGAAAATTAACAGTATAAGAAACAAGGTCATGGCTGCGCGTCATCCGGCCATGATCGTGTAGGATAACGATGGAAAATAGCGAACAACTCGTTTGGTTGCATGGTGAACCACAGGCTACTGGCTCATTGAAATCGGCTGCGGAAGATTTTGTCGTTGTTGAAGATCTGGGGTTCCAGCCAGACGGTGACGGTGAGCATGTGCTGTTGCGCGTGCGCAAGCGCGGCTGCAATACGCAATTTGTGGCTGAAATGCTGGCAAAATTCGCTCGCTTGCCGCTGCGGGCTGTGAGCTATGCGGGCCTGAAAGATCGTCATGCTGTCACCGAGCAGTGGTTCTGTCTGCATATGCCGGGCAAGGACACGCCGGATTTCTCCTCGCTAGCGGTTGAAGGCTGTGATGTGCTGGAATCCGTTCGCCACCGCCGCAAACTGCGTATCGGTACGCTGCGGGGTAACTATTTTACTCTGGTGCTGCGTCAGGTCAGCGATCGACGCGAGGTGGATGCGCGCTTGGCGCTGATTGCCGCGAACGGCGTCCCTAATTATTTCGGCAGCCAGCGTTTCGGACGCAACGGAAATAATCTTGAGCAGGCGCGTCTTTGGGCGAATAACGAGATTCGAGTAAAAGAACGTAATAAGCGCAGTTTTTACCTTTCTGCTAGCCGCAGTGCGATGTTTAATCAGGTTGCCAGCGCGAGACTGGCGGGAGCGCAGGCGAAAACCGTTTTGTGTGGTGACGCATTGCAGTTGACAGGACGCGGTAGTTGGTTTGTTGCTAAGCCTGATGAACTGGATGCCTTACAGGCGCGCCTTGATGCCGGTGAACTCCAGATTACTGCGCCGCTGCCTGGTGATGGTGAGCTGGGTACGCAGGATGAGGCGCACGAATTTGAAGAGCAGGCTTTGGCGGGACAAGAAGCACTGTGGTCGCTGGCCAAGCGTGAACGAGTTGAATCGTCTCGGCGTGCGATACTGCTGTATCCGCAACAGATGCTCTGGGAATGGCAGGACGATGCGACCGTGGAAGTGAAATTCTGGCTACCTGCGGGCAGTTTTGCGACCAGTGTGGTACGTGAATTGCTGCATTCAGATCAGGATGCCGATATGGGTGTCTGATGTACTTAATGCTGTTCGTTTAAGGCTGAATGTATTAGAGGGAAACACGGTGATGAGGTTCCCGCAGGGAGACCTCACACCGTGGTCCCCCTCGGTATCTCGATCCTTAGGTGATCGGTATGAGTCTGATGTACTGCGATTTTTTGCAGAAAATCGTTGAGAGAAGAAATACCAGCAACGTTGCGGTCGCGGCGGCTGGCTGGCCCTTGTGCGGGAACATTGCTGTATTGGTGACGAGGTTAACCAGAGCTGAGGTCGGCGGGGAATGGTAAACAAGCGTATAGAAACGTTGCTGGCGCAGTTGCGTCAGCAGGGCATTCAGGACGAACGTCTGCTGAAGGCGATAGAAGCCGTACCCAGAGAACGTTTTGTTGATGAAGCTTTTGAACATAAAGCGTATGAAAACACCGCTCTGCCTATTGGTTCCGGCCAGACTATCTCGCAGCCCTATATGGTTGCGAAAATGACGGAACTACTCAACCTGACGCCGGTATCCCGCGTGTTGGAAATTGGTACGGGTTCGGGGTATCAAACGGCGATTTTAGCGCATCTGGTGCGACACGTTTGCTCGGTGGAGCGCATCAAGGGGCTGCAGTGGCAGGCTAAGCGCCGCTTAAAGCAGCTGGATTTGCACAATGTTTCTACCCGCCATGGCGATGGATGGCAGGGCTGGGCGTCGCGCGGGCCGTTTGATGCCATTATCGTTACCGCGGCGCCGCCGGAAATTCCCCGTGCGCTGCTGGAACAGTTGGATGAAGGCGGCGTAATGGTGTTGCCCGTTGGGGAGCAGTCGCAAATACTGCAAGTTGTACAGCGCCATGCCGGTGAATTTATTATTCAAACGGTTGAAGCTGTTCGGTTTGTTCCACTGGTCAAAGGGGAATTAGCCTGATACCGTGGCGTTGGTGTGCATTTGTTGTTAAGTCTTTAAAATTTCAACACAACTGTTTTATAGTGCGAACTTGTTGATATTGTTAGCCTCTAATCATCGCGGTGCCTTTCCCGTTTTGCTTATGCGCCAGCGATGGTGAAGTAGCGATCTTTCTCGTTCCAATTAACGAATACATGAGCGGATATCTTTTACGCTACAATCAGTTACGCAACGGCAGCAATTACGCAATGGCAGTAACTACGCAATGGGCAGTTGGGCGACATCCAGTAAAACGGCAGCAGATGCGAGGCAAACATGTCCGAATTGGGTTCTGAGTATTATGGTTTCTTGAATGTTATCGACACTTTTTTGAACGTTATTTTTTGAATGCTGTTTTTTTGAACGCTATAGCTATAGGGGAGTAAGGCGCATGGGAAGCCGAATGATGAATTTGCGTCACATTGCTGCTTGTACGGTGATTGTCTTAGGATTGGCTGGATGTACCAACAATAATTCCAAATCCGCACCGATCAGCAGCGTTGACGGAAATACGGGCAGCCGAGGGGGAATGTTATCTGCGCCACCATCGCGTATTTCAACGACGAGTGAAAGTGTGGCAACGACGTCCGATGGTCGGATCGTTTATAACCGCAGCTACGGTAATATTCCGAAAGGCAGCTACAGCGGCGGCAATTCCTACACCGTTAAACGTGGTGATACCCTCTTTTATATTGCCTGGATTACCGGCAATGATTACCGAGATCTGGCGCAGCGCAACAATATTCCTGAACCATACAGCCTGAATGTGGGGCAATCACTGAATTTAGGCAACGGATCCGGCAACAACGCTTCGGGCGGTGGCTTGACGAGCGGTGGTGGCATGCTGGCAACAACCGATGCCACCCGGGGGGGAGTACCAACACCGCCATCAAGTGCTCAAATACAAACTACATCGGTTGATTCTCAGTCAACTAATGCGTATTCTGGTAATCAGGGTAAACAGAATGTAGGTAAGATGTTACCTACGGCAGGGGCAACAACCGCTCCTGTTTCCGCACCAGCGGCTGTTGCCAGCAGCAATACGGCTGCTGTCGGCAGTTGGCGTTGGCCTACCGATGGGAAAGTCATAGATAGTTTCTCCGATTCCGAAGGGGGAAATAAAGGGATTGATATCGCCGGCTCACGTGGGCAACCGATCACCGCAACCGCCAGTGGGCGCGTGGTGTACGCGGGTAACGCGCTACGTGGTTACGGAAATCTGATAATCATCAAGCATAATGATGACTACCTCAGTGCCTATGCCCATAACGATACGATGCTAGTCCGTGAGCAACAAGACGTCACGGCAGGACAAAAAATCGCTACGATGGGCAGTACAGGCACCAGCTCAGTTCGCTTGCACTTTGAAATTCGTTACAAGGGGAAATCCGTAAACCCGCTGCGTTTTTTGCCGCAGCGATAAATCGGGCAGAGTATTTCGGTATTCTGCCAAGGGATCACGGGTAGGAGCCACTTATGAGCCAAAGTACGCTGAAAGTTAACGAGTTACATGAAGATACCGATTTCGACGAGAATGGACTTGACGTTTTTGACGATAAGGCGCTGGCAGAGGAAGATACCAATGATAATGACTCGGCGGAAGACGAGCTGTTATCACAAGGGGTCCCACAGCGTGTCCTTGACGCAACACAGCTCTATTTAGGCGAAATCGGCTATTCGCCGCTTTTGACCGCAGAAGAAGAAGTTTATTTTGCTCGGCGTGCGCTGCGTGGTGATGACCCATCGCGCCGCCGGATGATTGAGAGTAATCTGCGGTTGGTGGTGAAAATTGCCCGCCGTTACAACAATCGTGGTCTGGCGCTGCTGGACCTGATTGAAGAGGGGAACCTCGGCCTGATCCGTGCGGTTGAAAAATTCGATCCAGAAAGAGGATTCCGTTTTTCAACCTACGCAACCTGGTGGATTCGACAGACGATAGAACGGGCGATCATGAATCAAACCCGTACCATCCGTTTGCCGATTCACATTGTCAAGGAACTCAACGTTTATCTGCGCACCGCGCGCGAACTGTCTCACAAACTGGATCACGAGCCGAGTGCGGAAGAAATTGCCGAACAGCTTGATAAGCCCGTTGATGACGTTAACCGCATGCTGCGCCTGAATGAACGTATTACTTCCGTCGATACCCCACTAGGCGGTGATTCGGAAAAAGCGCTGCTGGATATTCTGGCAGACGAAAAAGACAACGGACCTGAAGACACTACTCAGAATAACGATATGAAACAGAATATCGTTAAATGGCTGTTCGAGCTCAACGCCAAACAGCGTGAGGTGTTGGCGCGTCGTTTCGGCCTGCTAGGGTATGAAGCGGCTACGCTGGAAGATGTCGGTCGTGAAATTGGCTTAACACGTGAACGTGTTCGTCAGATTCAGGTTGAAGGCTTACGCCGCCTGCGGGAAATTTTGCAGGTTCAGGGGTTGAGCATTGAAGAACTGTTTCGTGAATAATACGCGCTAAGTTACTGAAGCCTTGAAATAAAAAATGGTGGGGAAACCCACCATTTTTTATTTCTGCATTCGCCTTTTCCTGTGAAAAGGCGGTTCGGCAGCGATTAGCGGACGATATTTGCCATCAGGAAATCGACGATTTCGCTGGTTTTAATCATCTGCTTTTCACCAACCCTGCGGTGTTTATATTCAATCTCTTCACTATCCAGATTGCGATCGCCAATCACGATAGTGTGCGGTACGCCAATCAGTTCCATATCGGCGAACATCACGCCTGGACGCTCTTTACGGTCATCAAGCAGAACTTCAATGCCCTTAGCGCGTAACTGCTGATAGATATCCTCAGCGACTTCCTTCACGCGGAAAGATTTGTGCATGTTCATCGGCAGAATAGCAACATGGAAAGGGGCAATCGCGTCTGGCCAAATGATGCCGCGTTCGTCATGATTCTGCTCGATCGCTGCTGCAACAACGCGCGTGACACCAATACCGTAGCAACCCATCGTCAGCGTCTGGTTACGGCCGTCTTCACCTTGAACCGTCGCTTTCAGCGCTTCAGAATATTTGCTGCCCAGTTGGAAAATATGGCCCACTTCGATACCGCGTTTAATTTGCAGTGTGCCTTTACCGTCTGGACTGATGTCGCCTTCAACCACGTTACGGATATCCGCAACCTGTGGCAGCTCAACATCACGCTCCCAGTTGATGCCAAAATAGTGTTTACCATCAATGTTCGCGCCAGCGCTGAAATCGCTCATGGCTGCAACGGTGCGATCGACAACGACGGGAATCGACAGCTTGACTGGACCCAGAGAACCTGGGCCTGCGCCGATGGTGGCACGAATTTCTTCTTCCGTTGCGAATGTCAACGGACTGGCTACCTGAGCAATTTTCTCTGCTTTGATTTCGTTCAGTTCGTGATCGCCACGAACCAGCAGCGCAACCAGTTTATGGCCACTTTCTTCCGTCGCTTTAACCAGCAGCGTTTTCACAGTTTTTTCTACCGGCAACTTAAATTGCTCAACCAGCTCGGCGATGGTCTTGGCATTCGGTGTGTCCACCAGGCGCAGCTCTTCCGTTGCTTCTGCGCGACCCAGCTTCGGCGCAACCGCTTCGGCCAGTTCAATGTTTGCCGCATAGTCGGATTCCGTTGAGAAAACGATATCGTCTTCACCGCTGGCAGCCAGTACCTGAAACTCATGGGATGCGTTACCGCCGATAGAACCGGTATCCGCCTGAACGGCTCTGAAATCCAGATCCATACGGCCGAAAATCTGGCTGTAAGCGGCGTACATCGCGTCGTAAGTGACCTGCAATGATTCCTGTGAAGTATGGAAAGAGTAGGCATCTTTCATCAGGAATTCACGTGAGCGCATCACGCCAAAACGCGGACGGACTTCATCGCGGAATTTGGTTTGAATCTGGAAGAAATTCAGCGGCAGCTGCTTATAAGAGCTAATTTCATTACGAATCAGGTCGGTAATGACTTCTTCATGTGTCGGGCCGAGTACGAAAGGGCGTTCGCCACGATCGACAAAACGTAACAGCTCTGGGCCATATTGATCCCAACGTCCACTTTCGACCCATAAATCGGCAGGCTGAACAACGGGCATGGACACTTCAATCGCGCCTGCGTTATTCATCTCTTCGCGCACGATGTTTTCAACTTTTCTCAAAACACGTAAACCGGTCGGCAACCAGGTGTAAAGGCCAGAGGCCAGTTTACGAATCATTCCTGCTCGGAGCATCAACTGATGACTGATGACTTCCGCATCGGCTGGCGTCTCCTTGAGTGTGGAGAGCATGTATTGGCTAGTACGCATGGGGTGTTAGTTCCGTTAGAACGACAAATAGCATAAGGCTGCCGCGCAGCCGAAAGCACATAAAAAGTGGCTTAGTTTACCAGCGCAGACGGCGCGTCAAAAGAGAGCAGGAACAATTTTAGAATATATTGCTGTGGTTAATGTATTAACACGCGTTTGATGGGGCGAGGCTTAGCACTTCGGTTTGTTCTCCACAAACGCGCCAGCGCACATTGAATTCCAGCAGTAAAACGGCGTATTCCCGCGTGGTGCTCTCACCTTTGCGGTAGGCTGGGCGTGGATCTTGCGCTAATACCTGCGAGATAAAGCGCTTTAAGTTGGGATATTTCTTTTGATGCTGGGCTATCTGGTTTTCCGCAAGGGGCGAAAAAATCACTGACATTGCCGCATCGGGAGCCATTTGGGCAAAACCCGCTCGTGCCTGAGGATGGCTTTCGGCAAAGGGCAAGTAAGGTTTGATATCGATGACCGGCGTGCCATCGACCAGATCAAGGCTGCCTAATTCGAGCGTAATCGCATCGCCTTTTACCCGAATCTCTTTTAATTCAACCAGCGACATGCCAACAGGGTTAGGGCGGAAAGTAGAACGCGTAGCGAAAACGCCCGTCCGTGTGTTTCCCCCCAGACGCGGTGGCCGAACGGTCGGACGCCAGCCGCCTTCCATCGTTTGATGAAAGATGAATACTACCCATATGTGACTGAAATCTTCCAGCCCTCGCACGCACTCCGCTTGGTTGTAGGGCGGTAATAGCTGAAGTTCTCCGCCTCCATCTTCAATCAGACCCGGCTGCCGCGGAATGGCAAATTTTTCTTTATACGGAGAGCGGATAATCCCGATCTGATTGAAAACAAATTGACTCATTGTGCAGAGACTTTCAGCGCAGTGCCTTGGCAAACGACCTGACTGTAGCAACCCGCTACACCACTGACGGTTTGACATTCATGTAGCAAAACCGCATTGGCTTTCATAGCAGTGGCACGGTTTTGCATTCTTTTACGCGCATTTGCCGCATTAGGAGGGGAATCCTGAGCGCTGACCTGACATGAGGAGCCTGACACTTCCCCCATATCGCGGAAAGGCTTACCGACTAACTCTTCTGCACTTTTATATAACACCGCGGGCGTCGGGCGAGCGACAGGCTTCGGTTTAGGCGCGGGTTCTGCGGTTTTGGTTTCAATAACTGGTTGAGGAGCAGGTGCCGGTGGCTTCTGAAATAAAGAACAGCCTGTCAGCGACATTGCCAACAATATAAAGGGAACAGCACGCATTAAGGATTCCTCTGCTTTTTCTCAAAGAGCGAGTATTGAAGCAAGCAATTGCATAAATAACAAGACGGGCCGTAGCCCGTCTTAACAATATCTTTTAATTAAACGCGTTAGGTCTGGATTACCAGCCTTTCACCGCGCCGCCATTAAAGATTTTATTTGCTGCATCATTCACTTCATCAGACTGGTAGGCCTGAACGAATTTCTTCACGTTTTCAGCGTCTTTGTTGTCTTCGCGTGAAACCAGCAGGTTGACATACGGAGAGTCTTTCTCTTCAACAAACAGGCCATCTTTAGTTGGTGTCAGGTTAATCTGGCTAGCGTAAGTGGTGTTGATTACAGCCAGTGCGATTTGCGCGTCATCTAAAGAACGCGGCAACTGCGGTGCTTCCAACTCAACCAGTTTGATGTTTTTCGGGTTTTCAGTCACATCCAGTACGGTTGGCAGCAGACCAACGTTATCTTTCAGTTTAATCAAGCCGACTTTTTGCAGCAGCAGCAGAGAACGGCCCAGGTTGGTCGGGTCGTTTGGCAATGCAACTTGAGCGCCATCTTGCAGTTCATTCAGCGATTTGATTTTTTTGGAGTAACCCGCAATTGGGTAAACAAAGCTGTTGCCGACAGAAACCAGTTTGTAGCCACGATCTTTAATCTGCTGATCCAGATAAGGCTTGTGCTGGAAGGCATTCAGATCGATGTCGCCTTTGCTCAGGGCTTCATTTGGCAGCACGTAGTCGTTAAATGTAACTAATTCAACGTCCAGACCGTATTTGTCTTTTGCCACTTTCTGCGCGACTTCCGCAACCTGCTGTTCTGCGCCAACAATAACGCCGACTTTAATGTGATTCGGATTCTTTTCTTCCTGACCACATCCCGCTAGCGCCAGAGCACCAATCAGTGCACCAATGGTCGCAATAGATTTCAGTTTAATCGCCATATCCTTACCCCTAATTAACTATTTTCTTGGCAGATGCCTTCAGACAAATGCGTATTGTGGTGATTACTTGTGTGTGACAGCTTTTACTGCCCTGTCGCCGCAGAATTGAATCAGGTACACCAAAACAACCAGTAATATTAATACCGTATTCATGACCGTCGCGTTATAACCAATATAACCATACTGATAACCAATTTGTCCTAAGCCGCCTGCGCCCACGGCTCCACCCATAGCAGAATAGCCCACGAGTGTGATTAGCGTGATGGTTGCGGCATTAATAAGACCTGGTAATGCTTCTGGCAGGAGTATCTTTCTGACGATTTGCATGGGCGTGGCGCCCATTGCACGGGCGGCTTCAATCAGGCCGGTCGGAATTTCAAGCAGCGCGTTTTCCACCATGCGGGCAATAAACGGTGCGGCACCGACGGTGAGAGGCACGATCGCCGCTTGCAGGCCAATGGAGGTTCCAACAATCATACGAGTGAAAGGAATCATCCATACCAGCAGAATAATGAATGGAATCGAGCGGAAAATATTTACCAGTGCAGAAACGGTCCGGTAAAGCTTTGGATTGGCGATAATCTGCCCCGGACGCGTGGTATACAATAATACTCCCACGGGTAAGCCAAGCACAAAGCCAAAGAAACCAGAAACGAATGTCATGGCGACAGTTTCCCATATTCCCTTAGCCATTAACCACATCATTGCTTCAGACATAACCTAGAACCTCAATGGTAACGTGACTTTCCTGCAGGAATTGGATTGCGGTTTTGATATCCGCATCGTTGCCGTGCATTTCTGCCAGCATGATGCCGAATTTGACACCACCGGCATAATCCATCTGGGCACTGATAATGTTGTTGTTGACGTTAAAGCGTCGAGCGACCTCGGAGAGCAACGGGGCATCTACTGATTTGCCGGTAAATTCCATCCGTAATAGCGGTGTGGTATCTGGGCGAGAGTCGGGGGACAGACGGGTAAGGTAATCGCCAGGGATGTCCAGGTGTAGCGTTGACTGAATGAATTTCTGCGCCAAGGGTGTTTTCGGATGTGAGAAGACTTCGCTGACTGTGTCCTGCTCGATGAGTCGTCCGTCGCTGATCACCGCAACCTGATCGCAAATGCGTTTCACCACATCCATTTCATGTGTAATAAGAAGAATGGTCAGGCCGAGGCGGCGATTGATATCTTTCAGTAATTCAAGAATTGATCGGGTGGTTGCTGGATCCAACGCGCTGGTTGCTTCGTCACACAGCAAAACTTTGGGATTGCTGGCCAACGCACGGGCAATGGCGACACGCTGCTTTTGTCCACCGGACAAATTGGCGGGATACACGTCGTGCTTATCCGCCAGCCCAACCAAGTCCAACAATTCATTGACCCGCTGGGTAATCTCAGCTTTTGGCGTGTTATCCAATTCCAAAGGGAGCGCAATGTTGCCAAAAACGGTGCGCGAAGAGAGCAAGTTGAAATGTTGGAAAATCATGCCTATTTGACGGCGCGCGCGCGTCAACTGGCTATCTGACAGTTGGGTCAGCTCTTGTCCATCTACCAGCACTTTCCCTTCTGTCGGGCGCTCCAATAAATTGACGCAACGGATGAGTGTACTTTTACCTGCGCCTGATGCGCCGATGACACCATAGATTTGCCCGGTAGGAACATGAAGGCTGACATCTGCAAGTGCGGTAATGGTCCGCCCGTTTTGCTGAAAAACCTTAGTAATATTAGAAAGTTCAATCATATGTTTTTATCGTGAGTGCCTATGGCTGGATAAATCAGTTTCTGTATTAACAGAATATGAAATGGATGTTAGGGCGTCTAGACGTCTAAGTCAATCTGGATTGTCACGGCTCTGCATTCTCCCTATGGGCGAAAACATGCGATACTACCGCGTAATTTAGGCCATTCAGGAGCAAAGTCAGTGGCACAAAGCGTTCCAGCAATTTTTCTTGATCGTGACGGCACGATCAATGTCGATCACGGTTATGTTCATGACATTGACCATTTTCAATTTATTGATGGCGTCATTGATGCCATGCGTGAGTTGAAAAACATGGGGTTCGTGTTAGTTGTTGTGACCAATCAGTCCGGCATCGCCCGCGGCAAGTTTACAGAAGATCAGTTTATGCAACTGACGGAGTGGATGGACTGGTCGCTGGCAGATCGCGGTGTTGATCTGGATGGCATCTACTTTTGTCCGCATCACCCTGAAGCAGGAGAAGATGAATACCGTCAGACTTGTGATTGTCGTAAACCTGAGCCAGGCATGTTGCTTTCTGCACAGCGCGATTTGCACATTGATATGGCGGCATCTTATATGGTGGGTGACAAATTAGAAGATATGCAGGCTGCAATTGGTGCAGGGGTAGGAATCAAACTGCTAGTTCGCACGGGCAAACCTGTTACTGAACAAGGCGAAACGCTGGCTGATAGCGTGTTGGAAAGCCTCGCAGACCTGCCAAAATGGATAAAAACGCGCACTTAACCAGCGGAACGAATGAAAGATGCGCAAACAGAAAAAAGTTTACGAGATTTGCTTGCGCTTCTGAATTGGCTCCCTATAATGCGCCTCCATCGACACGGCGCTGTGAACACACAACCGGGTCGATAAAGAAAGAGAA